>JAMOPG010000249.1 GCA_027064715.1 Desulfobacterales bacterium | reverse complement strand
AACGAAAAGTATTAAGTTCATCTAAAAAAATACATGAAGATTTGAAACATTCAAAAGTTTTCCTGTGTCCTATTGTGTCTGATTTTGAAAAGAGAGTGAGTATTGAGAGAGAACATTATAAGAAAAAAAAGTATCCTAAAATAGAATTAAGATTTAAAAAATTACCTCAATCTGGTCATATCTTTCCAGGAAAGCTTTTAAAGTTTAAAGGTGAACTTTGGAGCAAAGATCAATTTGTTAAGGATAAAGAATTTTATATAAATACACTTTCTTTTGAGTTAGTCTCAATTGAGAAGGAGACCGAATCTTATAAGGATTTAGAATATAATAAATTTACCACTAACATGAAATTAATAGCGGATTCAAAAGAGAACGAATGTATTGAACTTCCAGAATATAGAGATCCTAGATTTCCTATGTTGGTAGAAGGTTATGTAGTAAGCGAGTTTGGAGATGAGAAAGATGAAACTTATCAGGTGTATAAAGATGATAGGGGAATAGAATTTTACAAAGTATCTATTCCTATTTTTGATGATGCTCAAATAATAGTGCAGTATAATCCGATCTTTCTCCCAGGCCATTTTTATTTTCCTTTATATAAAGGAACAAAAGTATTAGTCTCTTTATATATGCATGAAGCATTTATTGAACGGATTTTAGAGTGGAGAGAGGGAGCAAGATTACCTTTAGATGCTCAGAACAATTCTATAATAATGGGAAAGACCAAAACAAGTCAAATTTCTTTGATCAGTTTTTATGATAAAAATAAGCCAAAGCTTGAAATAAAACGAACATCTCAAAAAGATACTCAAATCGTTGAGATGGGAGAAGGGGTTATTATTTTCGAAACAAAAGAAGAAAAGGATTAGTTGGTTTTATGGACTCATTTATTTGTAGGATAGAGTTAAATAAGAACAAAGGTATAACTATTGTTTTGCAAAATGATGAAGATAACATACTTCAAACGATTACTATGGACGGAACTTCCATAACTTTTAAAGTAAAAGGTTCTAAAAATGAGAGTGTTATTATTCAAAAAGAAGAAGAAATTTTTATAAAATGTAAAGACTTTAAGATCGAGGCAGAGACTATAAATTGTAAATCTAAAAAAGAGACATATCATGAAAGTGGAGAGGGTTATGAAATAAAGAGCAAAAAAGATCTAGTTTTTGATGCATCTTCAGATATTAAAGAAAAGGCAAGTGGAGATATAAAGATAGAGGGTAAAAAAATTGAAGCTGAAGCTTCTTCAGAAGTAAGTTTAGAGGGTACGAATATCGAGATAAAAGGAAAAAATAAGTCTTCTTTATCTGGAGGAAAGGTGGATATATCTAGTAAAGGCAAATTAAAGGTAAAGGGTGGATTAGTTGAAGTGAGTTCTAAGGGTCTGTTAGATGTTAAAACTTCGGGTATCTTAAATATTAAAGGATCTTTATTAAATTTAAAAGCTACACTGGTTAGATTTGGTTAAAAAGGAGAAGACATTGTGGAGTGATGATTTTTTTTACAAAGTATTTTTAGAAGAGCTTAACAGTCTTGAAATGTTTCGTATGGGTTATATTTCAAGGCATAGGGATATTCCTCTTGATAAAGAAGACCCAGAAATAAGACGATTAATTGAAGCTTTGGCTTTCTTCTCTGCAAGGATTAGGTTGGCTGGTCAAAGAAGTATTTTATCTGTTAGAAGAAGATTATTTCAACAGTTTTTTCCATACCTTATGACTCCTTTGCCATCTATGGCAGTTATATCAGCTAATCCAACAGGAAGGCTTACAGAGATAGTAGAGGTTCCATCTGGTTTTGAACTAGTAGCAACAACAGAGGATGGAAGGAAAGGTTTTTTTAAGACCCTATTTTCGTGTGAAGTTTTGCCTGCTCAAATTGAAAGGGTTTATATTATACCTTTTCCAAATGGATATAGGTTGTTTATAAAGATAAAAGCCTTTTATCCTATTTTTAAACCTTTAGATCGTTTAAGTATTTTTATAAATCATTTAAATGATTTTGAGGCTTCTTTAAAACTTTATAACTTGCTTGAGGAGAACCTTCTTAAAGTATCTGTGTCTTTTGAAGAAAAGATAAGTGAGACTATTGAAGGGATACCATGTAGGTTTTCTTTTGGTTCAAAGGAGTTTGATAGGCTTACTAAATATTTTAATCCTATAGAACAGGAAAGATTGTATTTTCACTTTCCATGGCAGGATCTTTACTTAAATATTTATCTTTCTGAACCCAGACAACAGTGGGAATCGCTTTTCTTGATTATGGATTTATCTTCTAAGTGGCCTCAAAATTTTAGAATCAACAAAGATGTGTTTAATTTATTTGCTATACCTATTATCAACTTATGGGATTATGATGCAGAACCAATTTTTTGCGATGGCACAAAGGAATCGTTTTTGATTCAACATCCAGAACCTGAAAAAGAGTTTGAACTTCATAGTATAAAAGGGGTTTATGAAATAGAGGATTCAAAGATAAATCCTATAAAACCCGGGCTTTTCTCTCCTCGAGGAACAGCTTTCTATGAAGTAGAGGAAAGGGTTAGTAAAAATGGAAAGAGAAATCATTACCTTTATCTTACATTTCCTGATGCGTTTGAGAGGCCAAGAGTTGTTAATATAGAAGCCAGATGGTTCCAACCCTGGTTTTCTAGTGTGTTATTTGAAAGGATCCATGTTATGCCTTACAGGCAGATGGTTGAAGGAATAAGTTGGGACTTAGTTATTTTACCTATTTCTCATCTGAGGAGCTCCTTTTGGGAAAAAATAGAAAGTTTTTTACATCTTTTGACCCTTGTTCATAAAAGTTTTCTTGAAGCTGAAGATATTTTAGATATATTAAGTGCATTAGGATCTGTTGAAAACAGTCCATTTAAATCTCTTTTAGACTTTTTAGAAAATGTCAGATTGGAAAAGAGTGTACATGGTTTTGATATAAAACATATATATTGGTTTAAATTTTCACCTACACTAACAGCTGATCCTTCTTTACTTAAAACATTTATAACACATGTACAAAATGTTCTTGATGCGTGGCTTTCTCATTCATTGGTTGAACTAAAACTTGAGAGTTTATAAGTTATGAAAAATATCAAATGGGAAGCACTTCATAGAATTTACAAAAAAGTTGAGGAACTTTCTGAAGGTTTTTTAGAAATATCAGAGGATAATGAAGAAGAGATCCAACAAAAGATGTTAGAGGTTAGATCAAAGGTGAGAGAAGAGCTTGATTTGTTGAGAGCAAGGCTTTTGGAAGAGTTGAAAGAAAGAGAAGTTTATTTGGTTTTATTTCCTATAGTGGCTCATTTCGACGAGCTGATTCAAAATAGATATTTAAAAAGATTACATACCAAATGGCCAATGTTGCAAATGGAGCTTTTTGATGTAGATAATGCAGGAGAAATGTTTTTTGATCTTTTGGATGATATTCTTAACAAGCCTATAACAGAACCATTTATTTATGAAGTATTCTATTTTTGTTTAAGCTATGGTTTTTTAGGAAAGTATGCAGACAATCCTATAAAAATCAAAGAATATTTAAAAGCTTTAAAAGAAAAGATAATAGAAGAGGGGATTCTTGACTTTCCATTTAAGATTGAAGAAGCAAAAGCAAGTTTAAAGACTTTAGCTTCTCCTATAAGATATTATTTATGGTCAGTTGGTTTGGGAGTTTTATTTTTTTCAATTTTATTTTTCATGACTAGGTATTGGTGGTAATTTTGGGATTATGGAGAAGAGTTTAAAAAAATCAAGAAATTGGGATGAAATTTTTGCATTAGATAAAATTCGTAAAAGATGGGAATATAGAAAAGAAGAAAGTAAAAATGCTCAAACTCCTGAAGAAATAATTGATGAGTTAAAGAAAAAACTGATTGTTAAGTATAATAAAAAGGGAAAAGATGTTTTTGATTCTTTATTAGCTGAACTCAAAGCTCTTTTTGAAGATTGGGAGAGAGATAAGAAAAATAATGATAAAAGATGGATTGTTTTAGAACTTATTCAACAGATTGAGGAACTTATTATTGCTTTTGAGATAGAAAAAAAATTTTAATTTTAAGACAAATGAAAGATTTAAAAGAAAAAATCTTAGATAAACTTTATAAATTTGATCTTATTTCGTTGATAAGGGTACTTGAAAGAATGGGATATGATTTAAATAGTATTATCTTTAAAAGTTATGATAGTTTGGGATCACAATCTAGAATTGTACAGAAGGTTAAATTTAAGAATGGATCATATCCCTATGTTGAGGTTTACCTAAATTTAGGCCTTCTTTCTCCTCAAAGTCCACTTCCTGATTACTTTAGAAAAAAAGCAGATGAAGATATTGAAGTATCTAGAAAATATGTTGATTTTATCGGTTTCTTTGACCATCAATTGCTTAAAAATTTCATTTTGAATGTATATCCAGAGTTGAACGAACATTATTCACCAAAACGATATGAAGTTAAAAAACAATATTTAGAACTTTTAAATTTTAAATCTGTTCATTTTCTGCATTGGCTTTTTACTTCTACTTTTCCTGAACTAAAAGTAGAAGTAAAAAAAGATATTTTTAAAAAGAAAGTAAAGACTTCTCCTACCATATTAGGTAAAACTACTATAGGAATGGGATCTGTTATTGGCCAACAAACAGTTGTTCAAAGTGATGCTAGGATAATTACTTTATATAGTGATGATGAAACTACAGAAAATAATATTCCATGGCCTAAAGAAGTAAAAGATCGTTTAGTTAAATATATTTTTCCTATTCTTAAAGGTAAGGAAATAATGTTAGAAATATTTTTGGTTTTTACCACATATAGAAGTTGGATAAAACTTCATTCTAATTCGTATCTTGGATATGATCGCATTTGGGGTAAAAAGGGAAATTTTAGACGAGTCAGGATTTTTAAAGGAGAGGTGTAATTAAGATGGATATAGAAATTTTAAAACAACAATTAGAAATAAAAGAAGAACCTGGTCTTTCCTCTATTGATCCCAGATTTGTAGATATAGCAAGAGTGGGAGAGAACTCC
>JAMOPG010000248.1 GCA_027064715.1 Desulfobacterales bacterium | reverse complement strand
TCTTCTATTTTTTACTAACATGAGTTGTTATAATATAAAACCTATTAAAATTCTTATTATTTTAGTTTGTCTTGGGTATTTCTTGTCAGGTTGTTCTGATACTTCAGGAGGTGGTATTTCTTTCCAAAACAAAAAATCTCTTCGTATAGGTACCACAATGAACATTAAACGAGTTAATCCTCTTGCCGATTACTATTATAATATACTGGCTATGCTTATGACACATGATTCGCTAGTTCGTTTTGATCCTAAACTTCGTGTTGTTCCTCAGTTGGCTGAAAAATGGAGCTGTTTTGATAGGGGGAAAGTGTGGAAATTTTGGTTAGTTTCTGGAGCAAGATGGCATGATGGTTACCCAGTTACACCTGAAGATATCAAATTTACTTTTGAGTATCTTGCTCAAAAAGATATAAATTTTAGTTGGATTGCTGATTTAATAGAAAATATTCAGATAAATGGACAGGAAGTGACTTTTTATCTAAAAAAGCCTTATAGTCGTTTTTTGATAAATGTTGGTTTTATCGTGCGTATTTTACCTAAACATATATGGCAAAAAGTTGAAGATCCTTTAAGGTTCGGGGGAAGAGAAGCTACTATAGGCTGTGGTCCGTATGTATTTAAGGTTTTTGACCCAAGAAGTGGGAAGATTTGTTTTAAGGTGAATAAAAATTACTATGGTAAAATACCCACTATTTCTCAAATAAATTTTTATCTTTATCGAAACATGGATGTTTTGACCATGGCTTTGTTAAAAAACGAAATTGATACTTATTATCAATATGCTGTTGGTTATCCTTTTCATTATATTGAACAATTAAAAAAAAACAAAGACTTAGAATTTCTGGAAACTATGTCTATGGGAGTTGCAGCTTCGCTAGGATTTAATATGGCTCATAAACCCTTTGACCAAAAGAGAATTCGCGAGGCTATTGCTTTGGCCATTAATTATGAAAAAATCAAGCAGTGTGTCTTTGGAGGAAACGGACAAATACCAACCAGAGGTTTCGTTCCTCCAGTATTTCCTTTTTGGAAAAAAACTGCTCAATTAACTTATAATCCTCAACAAAGTAAGAAACTTTTGTTATCTGCGGGTTTGAAAGATCGTAATGGCGATGGTGTATGTGAATTTCCCACTGGAGAAAAATGGATCGTATCACTATTAGCAAGGGCAGATCTTTGGGGAGAAGATCAGTTAATAAAATTATTGGTAAATGATCTAAGGGCAATAGGTATTCAAGTCACAGTTCGTTTAGTAGATCTCTCTACCTGGATTTTTTACCTTAGGAAAGGTAAATATGACCTGGTTCTATTTAGAACTACTCCCTGGGGAATGATGATGCATGCTGGATATGCCAGTGGCTACTTTGATTCTCGCAGGAAAGGGGGTGGGGCAATTGGTAATTTGAAGGATCAAAAATTTTGGCAACTATGTGATCAGATATTAACAACTACAAATCCTTCATTTTTAAAAATATTATACCATAAATTGCAAGATTATTATGCTGCCTATCTTCCTGCCATCGCCCTTTGCTGGAGCAAAAATATCTATCCATTTCGCAAAAATTGGCAAGGATTTGTAGTTAATCAACTGGAAGGTGGTCTGGCTAATCGTTTTTCCTGGAGTTCTTTGAAATATACAGAATTGAGCAAATTAAAATAAGAATTCTTTAGTCGAGAGAAAAGATTTTAGCTCATCCCTGAAGTAATAACATGAAAAAGCTTTTATCAAAACTTGTTCTATATGTGCTGACTATTATCGGAGTTATCAGTTTGAACTTTTTTCTAATTCATCTAATGCCTGGAGATCCTTTAATCCATCTTCTAGGTGAAGAAAATTATTTTTATTTATCCACTCAAAAACCAGATGTTTTAGAAACATTAAAAGCCCAATATGGTCTTAATAACCCGTTATATAAACAATACTTTTGCTATTTAACAAAAACACTAAAACTAGATCTTGGATGGTCTTTTCATTATTGTCAACCTGTTTTTCAAGTAATTCTCTTCAGATTAAAATGGACATTAGTGCTTCTTGTGCCGTCAATTTTAATCGCTGGTTTATTAGGAGGAATATTAGGTGCACTTGGGGCCTTAAAAAATGGGCATATACTGGACTTTCTGTTAACTTCAGGATTTTTGTTTCTCTATGGTATACCCAATTATTGTATGGGACTTTTATTCTTAATGATTTTTGCTTTTTACCTGAATATTTTCCCTTTAGGAGGAATGGTCGAACAAACTAGTTGTGGTTTAATCTCACTACTGGATATACTTCACCATATGTGTTTACCCTTGAGTGTTCTTGTGCTGCATAATACAGCTTATAATTACATAATTATGCATAACACAGTAAAAGATATATTAGAAGAAGAATATGTCCTTACTGCTATTTCAAAAGGACTAAATCAAAGGCAGATATTATTTAACCATGTTTTCAAAAATGCCCTACCGCCTCTTATAACAGCAATTGCTTTGGATTTTGGCTTCATAGCTGGAGGAGCCTTATTTGTAGAAATTATCTTTTCCTGGCAAGGAATGGGTACTTTAATTTATGATGCCATTATTTCTCGGGACTATCCTTTAATCTCAGGCTCTCTTTTTGTCTTAACTGTTTGTGTTATCCTAGCTAATGTGTTTGCGGATTTGTTTTATGCTGTTATTGATCCACGGATTAGGGATAATGTGGCAATTTTTTAAAAGTAGAACAACGCTTTTTGGAGGACTGTTACTTTTATTTTTTTTGTCTATCTCCATTTTTGCACCAATGATAGCTCCTTATAATTTGTCACACCCTTCAGGGAAACCTTATTTACCTCCATCTAGTGTCCATATCCTGGGGACCAATGATATTGGACAAGATATTTTTAGCGAATTATTATATGGAACAAGAATATCTTTATTTGTTGGTTTTGGTGCTGCCACCTTAGCCACTTTTCTAGGAACATCTGTTGCTCTTGTCTCTGGCTACTTTCGTGGTTTTATAGATAATATACTTATGCGGATTACAGACTTCTTTTTACTGATTCCAGGTGTATTGTTGATTATGCTGCTGGCAGCATATTTTAAATTAGATATATGGAAATTAATCATAACTATTGCTTTTTTAAATTGGGCAGCTATAGCCAGAATAGTTCGATCTCGTGTTCTTCAAGTGCGAGAAATGGCTTTTGTTAGAAGTGCCAAACTTCTAGGAGCAGGATCTTTTTATATTATTTTTCATCATATTTTACCTAATACTTTAAATATAATCCTTGCTAATGCATCTATTGCGGTAGCACGCGCCATAGTAATAGAGGCAGGTGTGAGTTTTTTAGGACTTGGAGACCCAACTCGAAAAAGCTGGGGAATGATACTGCATAATGCCTTTTCACATGGAGCAATAGTTAATGGTTATTTTTGGTGGTATCTACCTCCTATTCTTTGCATTTCTCTAACAGTATTCAGCTTCACTCTTATAGGTTATGCTTATGAAGAAAAAGAAAAAAGAAGAGAGTTATTATTGCCACTAAGTATTAAAAAAGATTTAAGAGATTATATAACTAAATCTAAAACTAATAGAAGAGATTATTTTCCTAAAAGTTATCTATTGATAAAAAATCTTAGTGTAAAATTTCGAAATGGTGATGAAATAATATATGCCTTAGATAAAATTAATCTGGAAATAAAAAAGAATGAAAAAGTTGCCATTATTGGCGAGACAGGTAGTGGAAAAAGTATTTTGCTTCTGGCATTGCTTCGCCTTTTACCTGCTAATGCGCAACTTTCTGGTATGATATACTATAAAGGAGAAGATATTTTAAAGGTTGCAGATAATAGAATACGTCAACTGCGAGGAAGTGAAATTGTCTATATTCCTCAAGGTACAGGAAATGTTTTGAATCCTGTGCTTAAAGTGGGTTCACAGGTGGCCGAGCCTTTAAAGATACATTTAGGTTTAAAGAAAAAACATGCGTTAAAGGAGGCGATTATTTTACTAAATCAAGTTGGAATTGAAGAGGCAGAGCAAAGGATTTTTGATTATCCCCACCAATATAGTGGAGGAATGAAGAAGCAAGCATTGATAGCCATGGCATTAGCTAGTAAAGCTGATTTGATACTTGCTGATGAACCTACCAAGGGATTAAATTTTGAAAAACGAAAAAAAATATTAGAAATTTTCCAAAAGCTAGATTCAAAGACTATTTTGACTGTTACGCATGATTTGTGGTTTGCAGAGATGTTTGCTCATAGAATCATAGTGATGTATGCTTCAAGAATTGTAGAAATTGCTCCTTGTAAAACATTTTTTATAAGACCATTGCATCCTTATTCTCAGGCCCTACTTGCTGCTCAGCCTTCTCATGGATTACAGGTTATAACCAGTTGTGAGCCTGTAATGATCATTAAATCTGTTGAGGAAGGATGCCCTTTTCGATTTTGTTGTAATAAAGCTTTTCAAAGATGTTTAGAAAAACCACCTTTGTTTAAACACCATGGACACGAAATAAGGTGTTGGCTTTATGCTTCTTGAAGCTCGTAATTTAAGTAAGAGTTTCAAAAAAGGGTGGTTAAAAAAGAAAAAACTATATGTCATATCGAAAGCCAGCATTTGTCTTCAGCAGGGAGAAACAATAGGGATTGTAGGAGAAAGTGGTAGTGGGAAAACTACATTAGCGCTGATGTTGGTAGGGCTTTTAAAACCTGATAAAGGACAAATCCTTTTTAAAGGAAAAGATATAACTAAGCTTTCCCTTCAGGGAAAAAAGGAATATAGACAACAAGTGCAAATGGTTTTTCAACAACCAGAAGTAGCTTTTAATCCCAAATGGAAACTATGGAAAAGTATGAGAGAACCTTTTTACTTGCATAAAATTCCTTTTTCAGAAGAAAAGATTCTACAGCAACTTAAGCAGGTAGGGCTTAGAAGGGACATTTTGAACCGTTACCCATTCCAACTAAGCGGTGGGGAGATACAAAGGGCTGCTATTGCAAGAATTATAAGCTTGAACCCTGCTGTTATGATTTTGGATGAACCTACGAGTAT
>JAMOPG010000247.1 GCA_027064715.1 Desulfobacterales bacterium | reverse complement strand
CACCTATAAGCATTAAATATATAAAAGTGTAACCTTTTTACACACTTTTTTGAAGTTTTAATTTGAAAAATTCCTGAAAACCGTTGGTAGAGAAAGGGAAGACATAACTTAGTATGGTGAAGAGGTTGGGGGGGTAAGGGGAGATGGGGAACTTCCGATTCCACCATACAAGTTTACATAATCTATGATTTTTTGACGTTATAAATTATTGATATATAATAATTTCTGACATTTTAAGGTTTTATCAACTCTATCTAACTTTTTATAACTTATTGAAAAGTAAAGATTTTTGGTTTTTAGGTATATAGATATTATGTAAACTAACACAGATAAACTGAGTAGATTTTACTCATTTTTTATTAAAAACACTATATAAGGCTATATATATATTTATATATTTATAACATAGTGTAGCAATACACTACAGATATATAAACTTAGTGTAGTGATCTAATACGTAGTTACAAGATTGTTTATGTGTAGAATATACTCAATTTCTTATGACTTAACAGTATTGTTAGTGTGTAAATTATACTCACTTTTTTATAGGTTAACAATATTGTTACTGTGTAGAATATACTCACTTTTTTATAAGTTAGAAGTTATAAGTTTATAGCATGAGATAATATATAGATTAATTTAAATATTTACTTATATGTAAATAGATAGTTTTAAATATTTATATATTAAATTATAATGTATAAGGTTAAGATATAAACAAACTTAAATATAAATATATTTATTAAGTTAAATATGCTAACACATAGCAAATATCATTCCTGAATGGTTTTTGACAATTTTGTTAAGCTTATAAACCGATTATTTTTGACATTTTTGTCAGTTATGACAATTTCGTAAATCAAAAAAAGTTCGGATTTTTTTGTTAGATTTATCTAACTCCGTTGATTTTCTAAGAGAAAAAATTTTTAAAAAAAATTATCTTTTTGTTGACATGCGGTTTCCTGACTGCTATAATGCAACTGTAAAAAGGGATATCCCTTAAAAGGATATCCCGAAGATCTTTAAAATTCTAAAGTTTTAGGAGGTGTTATGAAAGTTCAAAGAAGAGTAAGCATCCATGATGGTGACATGTATGTGTATTTTACCATCAATGGAAGTTCCTTGATAATGAGGTACTTCCATGATGGGGAAGACGGTGTGAGGGTATATTTACCTTCACACCCATTCCTCATGACCTACAAAAGTGTAGGTCATGAGGACTTAGAGGGAGTCATGAGGTTCCCTCTAAGTTTCCTTCCTCCCTCTATCAATTTTGATATAGGGAGGTCGAGATTTTACTTCCCCGTAAATGGGGAAGTAAAGACCACTTTAGTTAAGTTGACTAAAGTGGTCTTACAGAAGGTGCAGTTACTCTGTGCCTTCTGCGAGAGACTGGAGAGGGAGAGAAACCTCTCCAGTTGGGTGTGGAAGGATGTCACCTGGGAAGTTTCAGGTGGCATGATAGAGAGGGATTTATTTGAGGATGGGGAATAATCCCCATCCTCTTTTTGTTTCCTTGGGAGAGTGGAGCTAAATAGCTCCCTCTCCCTTTTTTTACCCCGCTTTGTGAGGGGATTGTAAAAATTTTTTTGGAGGTGTGCAATGCCTATAAACGAGAAAACTAAAAAGAAAATTGAGAAGCATCTTTGCTTCTCTAACCTTTGCCTTCCTTTCAGGGAGGATCTTAAAAAGGTTCTCCCGGCCTATGAGAACACATCTTTAAAAATCCTCACTAAGAAAATTTTCAGGCGACTCATCCATGACCCTGAAATAAGGGTCAAAGGTGGCACTCCACATTGCCCATCTTTCATTTTTTACAAAAAAGTAAAACATGGGGATCTTGAAGTAGAGATCCCCATTCTTAAATTATTTTAAGGAGGTCAACATGAAAATCGTTGACCTCTTCTTTTATTACAAAATAGAGAGTGACACAACTGTCACTCTCTACAATCCTTTTGAGTTTCCTCTGACAGGCAGGAAACTAAGAAGGATTAAAAAGCTTATAAAAAAACAAGAGAGGAAGGATATAAAACATGTCATTATCCTTCCTCTAAAAGAAAAAATAAAATTTTAGGAGGTGAAAAATGAAAGTAAAAACAAGAAATTTCACAAATCAAGAGATGGAGCAAATCCTTAATTGGTTGCTCCAGCAACGATTAGAAAATTACGGGTATGACTGGAGAGATTTTAGAAGGCTTTCCAGTTATGCCTCAAAATTTAGGAGGCTTATCAGAAGGTTTTTCCCTTCTATCGTCCTCAGTTCAAGAGCCAGAGAAGGGAATCTGATGAGGGGACGGTTGGGAATTAGTCCTGACGGTGTAGAATACACCGTTGGACAGAGTTTTAATGAAGAGTATATAAACCTCATGGCGGAAATTTTAGAAAGAGCGGGACTTTATTCCCGCAGAAAATGGTTGATGTAGGAGGTGGAAAGATGTATAGAGTAAATTTAAAAGCGCTACAAAAAGAAGGATACCGGTTAGAGTATCTTTATTCTACAGGATTCGGAGAAGGATATATATTCAAATCCTTCTCTAAGAGAAACAAGAGAAGGCATTTTCCATATGTCTTCTCTATAGAACTCTGGGAAGGGAAGCCGATTATTTCCCTTCCAGAAAATTATAAAAAATCCACACTTTTTGAAGTGTGGGTGAGAAATTTTATAGAAGGAGGCGTGAGATGAAGAAATTATCAGAAGTTTTTACTGAAGAACATCAGGAGAAATTCTTTATTGTAGAAAGGGGAGGGATACAATATCCTATTAAAGCATCCCTTCCTAAAGCCTCAACTCTCCTCAATAAAGGGTATAGATTGTTTTATAAAGGTGAGGAGATCGAGGACGATTTAGGGTATTACTTTGAGGAGGAACCATGTTAAAATCCACACTTTTTGAAGTGTGGGTAAAAAATTTTATAAAATCTGTGCCGTTTGTGAGAAGTTGGAGAGGGAGAGAGACCTCTCCAACTGGATATGGGAAGATGCCACTTGGGAAGTCTCAAGTGGCATGATTGAAAGAAAAGAGGATGGGGATTATTCCCCATCCTCTTTTCTAAAATTTTTTTAAGATTCTCTGTATATCAGAGAGTCTTAAGAAGATTAACAGAACTTTAATTTATAGGAGGGAGAAATGTATTTTGAAACACATCAATTCTACATTATAAAAGAGAACGAATCTGCTTTAGAGTATCTGGAGGAAAACAAGGAAAAGATATTTAACCCTATTGGGCGTGTCTGTGTAAATCTTTTAAGACGCTCAATACAGTTAAGGGTAGAAAGACCTGGCGCAACAAATGAAAGAATCTATATCAAAGAGGATATGCACAAAGGAAAACTGCTAATAGGGTATATTCTGGAGAATGCAGAAGATATCAAGCTCCTAATCGATGCACCTGACTGGAACGCTGAAAATCGGTATTGTTTTAAAGATTTTCTTAAATTCCCAGAAAAAGTCAAAGAACTCTACAAAACTTACATCCGAAGTTATCTAGTGCGTTATTACTATAAATTTGCAAATGGCAGGGGGGGGGCGTATTCTTGTTTTGAGTATTCCTCTTGGCGTGAAGGCAGAATGCAAATGCTGATGGAGTATGTCCCGCTGTTGTCGATTTCACATTTTGCTCTCAGGGGTAACGACGATGGCATCAAAGAGTTGAACGCACTGATACCCTCGCTTTTTAAAAATAAAGAGACATATGAATTGTGGGCAGTTGGGTATCATCGTTTTCTGCGCAGTTTGGATTTAACATTTAGAAATATAAACACGGGCACTATGATAAATGTGCGTTCAGACTACTATCCTTCTTTGTGGGAAAAATTCTGGGGAATGCAATATTCTCCTACAGAAATTGCAAAATGCCTTTTAAGGGATGAGGGCGGGACAACAGAAGAAGAATTTAAAAAGGACGCTGGAATGTCTGTATTAGAATATGCTACGATTATTCTCGACAAAGAAAAATTAGCGCAACTGCAAAAAGAGGACGGAGAGAAATACGCTCGCATTTTTGGGGACATCCATGATTTGGCGTAAATAATATTATTAACAATTTTTAAAAAGGAGGAATAAAAATGTTACACATTAACTGTCTAAACGCTTTTAAGAAAATTAAAAAAGTCGGAGGAATAATACCATTTGGGGTATTAGAAGACAATATCTTTTATGCTACAAACGGTTATGTTGCTGTTAAAGTTACACAGCCTTTACATTTAGAATACATAAAAGAAGATTTGCCGAAATTTTTTACCGAAAACGAATTGTTAACTGAAGTGGACATACCTCAGGAACTTCAGGAACTTACATTTAAACCTACTAATCTTGTCTCTACATTAGAACACATCTACTTTGCTAAAGGAAGTGAGGAAGGTAAAATAAAATGTTTGTATGCCGATAAAGGCGGAAGGTATTATGCTACTGAGGTTAACACACAAGAAGAGATTTATAAGAAAAGCGTAATAGATATCTTTAAGAAACATCAAGAATGTAAAGAATACAAGCAAAAATCAAGGTTTAAAGCAAGGAACATTCAGGACGGCATAGAAATATTAAAAGCGTTAAGGATAGAGACTTATGAGATAGAATTTACAGACCCTCTTTACATTGTGGGCGGTAGCGTTGAATTTAATTACACTGCTGAGGTATTAATTATTCCAATAAATGAACAAAATTAATAAAAAAATTCTTGCAAATAAAATAATTGTATGTTAGAATTATAATCGGAGGGCAATATGAATAAAACATCACAATCAAGTTATATAAGGCTTAATAAGGAAGTAAGGAAGAGGCTTTATAAACTATCAAAATCCCTTAACATTCCTGCATCAAGAATCATAGAAAATCTTATTATATTATTCTTGCTGTCTGTAGAGTCTGAAGGACTTGAGGAAGTTCTCAGGCAACTACATGAGGCAAGAATAGAATTTTTTAAGGAGGTGTAATGAATGGACAAAAAACAACAATTAAAAGAGTTTCTAAAGGCATTGCGGGATATCAAAAAGTGCGTGGAGTTATCATATGAGTTGATGGAAACTCTGCCTTCATTTTCTAATGAATACACAGAGGAACTTAAC
>JAMOPG010000246.1 GCA_027064715.1 Desulfobacterales bacterium | reverse complement strand
ATGTGTGATAGAATTTGTTCTTGATATGGATTGTTCATTTTGGAACCTCCTTTCTGTTTGTTTTTTCGGTAGGGGCTGCAGCCCCTTTTGTTATCCCACAACAGATACATTTAATTTTACACTACCGTTAACATATTCACTCTAATCTCTATCGAGTTCCAAACAATTTTGCAATAAATCTAATCAATCCCCATATTTCTCCCATGCCATAAGAAACATGCAGGATTAAAAACGATAATATAGAATGTGCGAAAATCCTTATATTTTTCTCTTCCAAAGCGAATCTTATGGATTCTTCAAGTATAATCCCTAAGTATAATCCGTATATCCCGACAAAAATCCAAAAAAGTGGTTTAAATAAAGAGTATGAAAATAAAAACACAAGGAAACCAAAAACAAAAAAAAGTGGAACAAGATGCCGCATTCTGAATGCCAATTTAGAAAAGTTCAATGACCACAGGACCCAAAAGCCATTTAAAAAATTGTTCATGAAAAGCCCTTTATATGTATCTCGGGCATAATAATAACTTTCTGCCTTGGGGTTTAAACCTATCTTGCCTCCATTTTTAGAAATTCTTATATTCATTTCTATGTCCTGATTCCTTATTAAATTCTCGTTAAAAAGCCCTACATTTTCAAAAAGAGATTTTTTGTACAATGCATAAGCTACGGTATCTACCTCAACTGTTGAATCATTATCAAATTTTTTTGTCCTGTATGCAGCACCTGTTCCAAATCTGCTTGAAAGAACTCTTGCTATTGCAACAGCTTTTGGTGTATTAGATCTTGGCAGCGTTATCATCTGACCACCCACTACATCAAATCCTTCATTGACTATTCCGTTAACGCACTCCCTAATGTAATTTTTCGAATAACTTGTATGCGATCCAGCTATCATTATAATTTCTCCAGAAGAATTTCTGATTCCAATATTTAGACCATGTGGAGTATATACATGAGGATTTTTCAAAAGTTTTATGCGATCATCCTTACTCATCAATTCCCTAACTATTTTTACTGTCCCATCTGTACTCATTCCATCTACTACCAATATTTCCACCTTATCTCCGGGATAATCATTTTCTAGCAGAGACTTTATCGCTCTTTTAACAAATTTCTCATCGTTTCTTACAGGCATAATTACAGATACCTTTGGAAGTTCCACATTCCTCTCTCCCTTACCAAACTATAAAAACCTGTATCTCTGAACTTCTTGAAGTCATTATTATGACATAACTCATCAAAAGGCATTATACACAATTCCACAACAATAAAGTATAAAGTATAATCTATAAGAGCAATAAATAAAATAAATATAGGGGAGATCATATCATGAAAATATGTGTTGCGACTGATGCACATAAAGGAGACGACCAAAGGATAAATAAGGAAATAAAATCATTGAAGAAAATAGGAGAAGTAATCTTTATACATCCAGAAGACAGTAGTACCCTTGTAAATGTTAAAGAAGTAATGATAAAAAGATATTCATCAAGAAAAGAAAGATTTCTAAAAGGTCCAAAGGAAGTTTATAAAAAAGTTTTAAAAATAAACCCAGATTTTTTTCATTTTCACGATCCAGAACTTATGCCAATAGCCAAAAAACTTGCCAAAAAAGGCATCAAGGTGATATACGATGTTCATGAAAACTATCCGGCTGTTATATTGACTAAGTACTACATTCCAAAATGGCTAAGGAAAATAATAGCTGAAATAGTGGAACTTTATGAAAACAACGCTGCAAAAAAATTTTATGGAGTAGTCGTCGTAACAGAAAACATGTGTGAAAGATTTTCAAAATTTACAAGATGTGTATTAGTCCCAAATTATCCAGACCTTGAAATATTAAAGTCGATTGAATATTCAAAAAGAAGTGATGGAAAAATCAGGTTTGTATACTCAGGTTCCATTGACGAAGATAGAGCAATAATAGAAATGCTAGAAGCTTACAAAAAACTTTCAGAGGAACGAAACAATGTTGAATTCTTAATGTTTGGCCCTGTATACTCTACAAAAATACAGGATTATTTAAAAACATACAAAGCTAATGGTTTTATCTACCACCCTCCTGTTTCGTATAAAGAATCACTCAAAATGATTGCGGAAAGTGATATAGGAATGCTTGTCATCCATAGAAATGAGAGTAAAGAAATTTCCTCCCCCGTAAAAATGTTTGAATATTTGTATTTTAATCTATCAATAGTAGCTTCTAACTTTTCATACTGGAAAAAATTCTTAAACGAAGAATGCGCCACATTTGTCGAACCTGATGATATTGAAAGTATATATAATGGAATGAAAATAGCGATTTCAATGATAGGAAAGCACAATTGTAGAAAAATTGCTGAAAAGCATTCGTGGGGTGAATGCGAGAAAGAATTAAAAAGATTATATATAAATAGTTAATCTTATAAATAAGGAGGAATAAAATGTTAAGGGTTTATATTCCAAAAGATGTTCACATTGAGGAGAGGTTATACATAGTAAAAGAATTTATGTACCGCTTTCTTAGAATAGACAAAAGTAAATGGAACATAATACCCAAAGCAAACGAGAAATTTTATATTATAGAGTTCAAAAACAAAAAAATTTTTATAAAAGATGCCTTTTGGATTAAGTTTCATGAACCTCTTTCCTATCTAAACATGGAAAATCTTCCCAAACCAAAACTTTCCAATTCTAAGAACCCAGAAGACTTGAACAATATAGTATCTTTATATGGAGAACCTTATATTAAGAAATTAGGAGAAAACCTCGAGATAGGTATTGATATATTCGCCTCTTCATTTTTTATGCTAACTCGCTGGGAAGAATACGTAAACAAGAAAAGGGATAATCATAACAGGTTTCCATATAACGAATCCATTGCTTATAAGTATAAGATTATAAATAGACCTATTGTAAATGAATACGCAGAGTTTCTATGGAAACTGTTGCTAAAAATTGGGGTCCCAGAGAGTTTCCAAAAACATAGAGAATATAGTGTACTTTTAACACACGACGTAGATAAAGTTTCTTTGCTTGATCATCCGTTTGCCTACATTAGATCAATGGCTGGGGATATTGTACTAAGAAAAAGTGTAAAACTATTGCTTAAGAAGATCAAAAGCTTATTCACATGGCAAGACCCATTCGATACTTATGATTATCTTATGGACTTATCCGAGAAGTACAACACAGTATCACATTTTTTCTTCCTCTACCATTGCGATAACGACAAACACAACTTTAAAAACTCATTGAACTCAATTAAAAAAGCTGCTGAAAAAATTAAAAAAAGAGGTCACAAAATTGGCTTTCACCCATCTTACAATACTTACAACAATCCCAAGCTGTTTAAATGCGAAAAAGACAATATCGAAAAGGCAATTGGAGAGGAATTAAAATTTGGAAGACAGCACTTTTTAAGATTTGAGGTCCCTTTTACTTGGAGAATATGGGAACAAAATAACATGGAATGGAACTCTACGATTTATTACGCCACTTTTGGAGGCTTCAGAGCTGGAACATGCTATGAATACAGGCCATTTGATTTTATAGAACGTAGGCCGATTCAAATCTTAGAAATCCCATTAACAGTAATGGAGGGAGCCCTCATATCTTACAGACATTTAGGTAGAGAAGAATATCTTTTAAAACTTAAAAGTATTTCTGATATAGTTAAAAGGTATAATGGAACTTTCGTGTATCTTTGGCATAATAATTCATTCTGGACCTTTTATAATTATAAAAACCTTTATGAAAGGAGTTTGGAGATTATATTTTAAGATTTAAGAAAGGAAGAGATCAAATGGAAGTAAAGGAAGTATATAAGGAATTTTGCCAAGAAAATAACGTGCCAATTTTTTCTCAATGGTGGTGGCTTGATACAGTATGTGAAAAGTGGGATGTTATCTTATATGAAAAAGGAGGAAAAATTTGGGGAAGTTTTCCATTTTGCTATGAAACGAAAATGGGGTTTAAAATAATAAAAATGCCGAAATTAACCCAGACATTAGGTCCTTTTATATTGTATCCAAAAAATCAGAAGTATTATAAAAAAATCTCGTGGGAAATAGAGATTATGGACTATTTTATATGTAATTTGCCGAAATTTGACTATTTTAACCTTAATTTCCATAAAACCATTACAAACTGGTTGCCTTTTTATTGGGCAAATTTTAAGCAAACTACAAGATATACATACGTCATACGTAAAAATAATAGTAAAAATCCCCTTGAAATCGCTGAAAATGATGTGAGAAGAAGAATAAAAAAAGCAAAAAAAGAGGGGGTTTATATTGAAGAAAGTGAGGATGTGGAATCATTGTATAAACTTGCAACAGAGACTTTTAAAAGAAAAGGGAAAGAACTCCCTTACGCTTTTGGATTATTGAATGCTCTTTTCAGCTCGTCTTATTCAAGAGGGAAATCCAAAATAATGTTTGCTAATTGGAATGGTATGAAAATAGCAGGAGCTATGTTTGTTTGGGACAATGAAGATGTTTATTACTTGGTAGGAGGAATACACCCTAAATATAAAAATCTTGGTGGAATGGACTTGATACTACATGAAGGGATTTTATTTGCGCTTAATAACCATAAGAACTTTGATTTTGAGGGAAGCATGATAAAAAGCATCGAAAGATATTTCAGAAGTTTCGGTGCTATTCAAATCCCGTATTTTAATATTTACAGATCAAATTCGCATATAATAAGCTTTTATCTATATGTTAACGAATCATTAAGGAGGACAAATTAATGCAAAAAAGAATTTTTGTAGTTTCAAATGAACATTTGCTATGTGACACGCGGGTTAGCAAAACCGTAGAAATACTTTCCAAAGATTATGAAGTTTATTATCAATATCTTAAAATCAGTGAAAACGATGAAAGCAAATGTACAAAAAACTACAAGAATGTTATATATATGCCACAAAGCTATCCAGGAAAAAGCTCAAATATAATCCATTGGTATAAGAAATGGCTAAAATTCTATGAAAAAATATGGATGGATATAGAAAAAGTTTCACCTGACATTGTATATTTTCACAATACACCTTTCACTATAGAAGATCTCATTCGAAGATCTAAAAAGATAAGAGCTAAAGTAGTGTT
>JAMOPG010000245.1 GCA_027064715.1 Desulfobacterales bacterium | reverse complement strand
TGGAGATATATAATGCCCTGGAACTTCCTTTAAAGCCTTTATCTAGCATTTTAAAAATTAATTGATAAATTTGTAGTGAAGAAAAAGACGATTGAATTTAATAATTACAATATCTTAAAAAAGTGACAAACTTGGGATAGGCCTTTTTGTAAATTAAAAATAGCTTATTTTTATCCGGGAAAATTCCATTTCACGCTGAACCAGGACAAAAAATTGGGTACAAGCTGGGTGCATTTGGGTGCAAAAGTTCGCCACATTGTCCCTAAATTCTGTTATTTACTTTTTTTTTAAAATCATATATATCCGTGAGTGTATTGATTTTGCCGGCATAGCTCAGGGGTAGAGCAGCTGATTCGTAATCAGCAGGTCAGGGGTTCAAATCCCCTTGCCGGCTTTATTTTTTTTCTTCAAACTTCTGGACCTCATAAGTAAACACCTCTACATCTGGGTCCATCCATGCATTGGGAGGTAGTCCTGCCTTCATTGCTAAATGGGATAAAAATTGTTTTTTGTCTGGAAGTTGCTCCCATACTTGAGGTAGAAAAGTACTTTGATATCCTCTTTTTTTCAAAATTACCCCATGAATCTTCGGCTTAAGCTTAATCAGTAGTTCCTCGGGATCTTTAAAATAAAGGGGTTTTGGTTCAGTTAATATTGAGATTTCCACAGAGATTAAAGGATACTCCGTTTTTGACAAAGGAGGAAAACGAGGGTCTCTAAAAGCCGCATTTATGGCATTTTCCCTTATGCCTTCAATTACAGGCAAAATAGGAACAATGTGTCCGATGCATCCTCTGAGTTGTCCAGCCTTTTCTAATGTTACAAACACCCCTTTTTTAATCCAAAATTTCTCATTTTTTAAAGCGTGTTCTGAAATAGATTGTGAGGATGAACCAAAAAGTTCCTTTTCTATAGCATCTCTGGCTACTTTAATAAGGATTTCTCCCTCTGTAGCTGTATAAAGATCACTCATCAAAGACCTCCTGTAAAAAGTTCTCAATTATTGTATGGAATTTATCTGGGTCTTTTAGATAGCAAGGATGTGGGGCATCATCCATAATGACCAATTTAGAATTTTTGATATGTTCGTGTAAAAAGTTTGCATATCTTAAGGGCGCAATTTCATCTTTTTCTCCCCATACTATCAAAGTTGGTATGAGTATTCCATTTCCTTTAATTTTAGGAGCATTTTCTTCAACACCTACTGTTCCTACTAAAATCAAAGCCTTAGGAATATCAGGATTTGCAAAATAAAAGTTTAATGTGATCCTGCCCCCCATAGATGGTCCAAGTATAATTGGTGTATGTAATTTCAGCCCATTGATCACCCTCTTTAAAATTTCAATTTGCTCCATTGTACAATAGGGGGATTCTCCAAATCCAGGCATATCAATAGCTGTAACACTGTATCCTTTTTGGCCTAAAAAATTGATTGTTCCAAGATCGTCCCATGTTTTTGCATTAAATTTTGCCCCATGTAATAAGACGACATTTTTGTTAGAGCTATTTTTATAGCTCAATGTGTTTACATAGCATTCTTCAATCTTAATAAGTTCTTTAGTTATCGACATATTCGCTCCTTTTGTGTGAATTTAGGTGTAGTTACTGTGCTTTACATTTTTTTTTATAAATTGTATATGACTAATTAATTGGTTGTTGGCAAAATCCATTCCAATCACTACCTAATATAAGTATAACAAAAAAAGATAAAGAGGTGAAGCATATGAATTCTACAAAAAAAATTTTGTGTGCGGTAGATTTTGGTGAGTTAACAGAAAAGATTTTATTGCAGGCAAAGGAGTTAGCAGGTTTTTTAAACGCAAAAGTATACGTGATTTACGTTGTGAGGCCCTTAGATACCATAGAACAATTTGCAGTGCCAAAGAGTTTTAGGGAACAATATATTAATGAGATATTAGGCAAAGCCAATGAGAAGGTCAAAGAATTAAAAGAAACCATAGGTGCTGATGAGAAGTTTGAGTTTTTGATTAAAAGTGGTGATCCAGTAAAAGAAATATTAGATTTAATTGAAAAGGAAAAGATTGACATGGTTATAATTGGAGCTGTTTCTAAGAAAACTTTTGGTGAAACCCTTTTTGGATCTGTTGGGGAAAAGGTTTTAAAATTATCCAAGGTTCCTGTGCTTGTAATAAAATGAGATAGGGGGTGTCTAATTGAGTATCTTGATCAAAAAATGTGAGTTAAATGGTAGGGAAGTGGATGTCTTTATTAAAGATGGAAGATTTGAAAGAATCGGAAAAGAGTTAGATGTTGAAGCAGAGAAAGTAATAGACGGAAAAGACAAGGCAATCCTACCTTCTTTTTTCAATGTGCATACCCATGCAGCGATGACCCTTCTTCGTGGTTATGCTGATGATATGGAACTTCACAAATGGTTAAGGGAATACATATGGCCATTTGAGAGAAAGCTTACCCCAGAAGATGTCTATTGGGGAACAAAACTTGCCTGCTTAGAGATGATCAAAACAGGAACTACTTTTTTTTGTGATATGTATTGGCATGTTAAGGCTGTTGCAGATGCAGTGGAAGAGATGGGTATTCGTGCTGCCCTTTCTTCAGCCTATGTTGATTTTGATGATCCAAAAAAAGGAGATTTTTTTAAAAAAAAGAATATAGAATTTTTTGATAATTTACCTCACGTTTCAGATCGTATCAAGTTTATCATGGGTCCTCACGCAATTTATACTGTATCAAAAGACTCCCTTGAGTGGATCAAGGATTTTGCTTTTGAAAGAAATCTGCTTATAAATATTCACCTGGCTGAGACAAAAAAAGAAAGAGATGATTGCCTAAAGATTAGGGGGACCACACCAGTTCGATATTTAGATGATATTGGTTTTTTAAATGAAAGGTGCATTTGTGCACATGTAATTTGGGTAGAGGATGAAGAGATAGAGATATTACAAAAAAGAAAAGTAAATGTAGCACATGTTCCAGCATCAAATATGAAACTTTGTTCTGGAAATTTTAGATTTGATGATATGTTAAATAAAGGGGTGTTAGTTGGTATAGGAACAGATGGATGTGCATCAAATAATAATTTAGATATGTTTGAAGAAATAAAAATAGCAGCACTAAGGGCAAAGCTTGCAACTAGCAATCCACAGGCAGCAAAAAGTGAAGATATATATAGATGTGCTACAAAAAATGGTGCTATGATGTTTGGAATTGACGCAGGTGAGATAAAAGAAGGAATGCTTGCAGATTGTATTTTAGTGGATTTAAACCATCCCCAACTTGTGCCATGTCACAATCTCATATCAAATATAGTATATGCTGCAAATGGAGATTGTGTAGTAACTACCATATGTAATGGCAAAATAGTTATGGAAGATAGATATGTAAAGGGTGAGGAAGAGATTATAAGACAAGCAAAAAAACAAGTTCAAGATATCTTAAATAGATAAATTTACTTTAGCTATGCATGGGGGAGCAGAATAGTACTCATTGCTCCCCGCTCTTTTTTTGAATGACTTATAAAAGTTACCACTTAACTTCTTTATTCATTATCCTGTTAAAAAGTTTTTTGGGTAAAAATACCCACGCATGTACTTCTTCATCATAGATCTTTGTGTTTTTCACTGGAGGTTTATTAGGTGTTCTTGGATCATATTTTTTAGAACCTATTGCAAAGCTCCACCAATTCCCTGGATATGTTGCTATTGCAAAGGAATAGAGATTCACAATAGGAAAGACCTTTTTTAATGTGTTTTGTACTTCTATAGTCATTTCTCTGTGAAAGAGTAAAGATTCACTATGTGTTACATAAAGTCCATCTTCTGAAAGACAGTTGTATATATTTTTGAAGAACTCTTCACTATATAATGCCCTGGCCATACCTATTGCATCAGTGGAATCAACTATTACTACATCAATATCTTTTATTTTTTTTATAAATTCAGCACCATCTTCATAATGGATTTCTACTCTGGGATCATCTAATTTTGATGATACAAAAGGAAGAAACTCCCTTGACACATCTACTACCTTTTTGTCTATTTCCACTAAATATGCCTTTTTCACAGAATCGTGCTTTAACACTTCTCGCATGGTGCCACCATCTCCGCCACCAATAACAATTACACGTTCTGCATTTGGATGGGTATGCATGGCAATATGTGTTAACATCTCATGGTAGAAAAATTCATCTCTTTCTGTAAGTTGAATAATATTGTCCAGGGCCAAGACCCTGCCAAAGTCTGGACTTTCAAAAACCAAAAGTTCTTGAAACTGACTTTTTCCTTTATAGAGGATGTTATCTACCTCGTATACATATTTTATTGGGGAATATGGCTCATTTTCTTTAAATGTAATCATGGTCTTGCCTCCTGATTTATATTATTTTAATTTCTGGTAATGAAAATCCATTGAATTCAGATGCATATGAAGTGGTATAAGCCCCTGTTGATGGAATGAGTATTAGTTGTCCGCTGGCCAATTCTCCCTCAATATATACATTTTTTTCAATAACATCCATAGAGTCACAACTTGGTCCTGCTATTGTCCATTTTTTATATTTTTCAAAAAATGAAGCCTCCTCTGCCTTATTTTCACCACTACTGCTAATTTCTTCAGGAATGTAAAGATATTTGATTCCCCCCAATGCTTCCATAAGTCCATTAAAAACACCTGCATCAAGATACACCCAATTTTCATATCCACGTTTTGCTGTTCCTAAGACCTTTGTTATCATTATACCACAATCACCGACAATTGCCCGTCCTGGTTCCAAGAAGATCTCTATTTGACCACCAAATTTTTCAGCTAGATATTCTTTTATTTTTTTATCAATTTCTTGAATCCTAGGAACAACTTTAGTGTAACTTACAGGATAGCCACCACCAATGTTCAAAATTGATAACTCAATACCATCTTGTTTACACATATCAAAGAGCCTTTTTGCCTTATCAATGGCAATATACCAATTATAAGGGTTAAGACATTGAGAACCTACATGAAAAGTGATTCCCACAGGGTGAACTATACCATTTTGCTTTGCCATTTTTATTAACTTGTGAGCTTCTTCCAATTCCACCCCAAACTTTTTACTAAGGGGCCATTCGCTCCCTTCATTGGGAACACAAATCCTTACATAACATAAAGCACCTGGAGCATATTTTTCCAATTTCTTAAGTTCACAATAAGAATCAAAAGCATGATATTTGACTCCATAGTGTGCAAGGGCCTTTATAAATTCTGGAGATTTCATGGGGTTACTGGTAATAATTCTATCTGGCGATATGTTTAGATCTTTTAACAGATTCAATTCGCCAATTGATGCTATTTCAAATCCAATGTCTAATTCCTTTAGAACATTCAATATCTTCTTATCTCCATTTGCCTTTACTGCATAGAATACCTTTGCATTTGGAATATTGGACCCAATTGAAGAAGCATTTTCTATGAGTCTCTCTTTGTCTATTAAAATGACAGGGGTCTTTAGATCTTTTTCAGAATCAATATAGCTAAGGACCTTAAATAAGATTTTTTGGGAAATTACTTTTTTGTGTAACTCTGACAAACGAAATCTTCTGACCATATATTACCCCACTAACTTTTATTGGGATTAATAATTTTAAGAAGATGGTTCTTTTACTAGAAAATATAGACATTTGCAATGGAAAAAGTGAAAAGGTAGGCAGCGCAATGGGGCAGAGACTAGTTGGACCCTCGCATGTTTTTTATTTGGTTGAATTAGAAGTCTGTGACAGAGCAAGCTCTAGTCTTCTTAAATCTGCCCCTATTACCTGTGTTCCATCTTCCAGGACAAATGCAGGGACTGCATTTATCTTTAATTTTCTGGCAATTTCCTGTCCTAGTTTTATTACCTTTTGCCCTTTCTCACATGTGGTACTTTTCTTTTGGAGAGGAAAATTAGTGGATGCATAAGTCTCAAAATCCATATTGGAACAAATGACCTTTTCTATTTCTTTGTTTCCTTTATCCCCATGCACAGAATAAAGGATAATCTTTACATTGGTATTTGTTTTATTGGAAAAATTTTTTATTCGCTGAACAGTCCTATGACAATAGGGGCAAAGTGGGTCTGTGAAAAAGTATATGGTGTGCTCAGGTCTAATTTTATCTGGCATTAAGGAATATGTCACAGCACTATCAATCTTGTCTTTGAGCTTTGATAAATATGATTTTCTTATTGTTGATATTGCCTCATAGGATAAGTTCTTTTTATCCTTAAACATCTGTCCAATTATGACAAAGTTTTTTGTGGAATAAAAAGGAATTTCCCTTCCATTTACATCTATAATACTTTCACAAATACCTTCTTTCTCCTTATTAAGGAGAATTTTTGAATTTGGGGGTAAGGGGCCAGGTAGGTGTTTTTCCAGCTCTTGGATGGTGATGTTTTGACAAAAATCTTCTGAAAAACCAAGATTAGCTGTTAAAATAATTGGAAACAAAGCAACAAAAAAAATGAATTTTTTCATTGAAAAATCTCCTTATATAAGTTAAATTCAAAAAGAGAGGTGCTTTTTGCTTGCCTAAAAATAAGTTTGGTTATTGTCAATAAAAAAATAAAAATGTGATAGAGATCATTTTCATATTGAGAGCATAATGTATTTTAGTGTCAACTAAAAAAGGAAATAGAGTATGAGATACAAAATTGTCATGGGTATCCTGATATTCACTTTATGTGGTTATTCCTTTTGTTTGGGATCTAATTCCAACGTATATTTTATAGCTGAAAAAGAGCTACCCAGAAAGGTGGCAATTGTTGGACCTGTTGCCATGCAAGATAAAAAGATTGAACTTGCTGCACTTGGAATGGTTTTAAATGTGGTCAAAAATTATTTATCTGGAAAGGGTTATATAATTAGAAACCTCAAGGTAGATGTGCCCATTTCTCCTAAGATAAAAGATAGTGATATAAAAAAGGTTTTTGAAAAACAGTCAGATATAGATGGTGTTTTTCTTATTAAGGTGTATGAGCTTTCGAGCTTTAACATAGCTTTTGCACAATATTATAAGATGGATGGAGAGATAATATTGTATAAGCGTGATAAAAAACTAGGTTCCTGGCGAGAAAAGGCAACAAGAAAAAAGCTCTCCATTGCCACAGATCCCCTTGGAGCAATAGCTACAGTTGTTTCAACAGCTGTCTCTTCTGAAGGTAATGTTAATATAAAAAATGTGATATTTGAATGGGCATTCAAGGTTTCTAGCTTGATCCCTTCTTTTTCTGAGGCAATAAAAAAACCCAAGATTTTGCGAGTAGTGACTAATGTTACTGAAACTCCGTTTAAAAAAGGGGATAAGATTATGGTGGGAATGGAAGGCACCCCTGGTGGAAAAGCAACATTTGATATAGAGCCACTTATAAAAGGTGTGCCAATGGCAGAGGTGCAAAATGGGATATACAAAGGCATGTATTTAGTTAAGGAAGGGGATAAGTTGGAAAATGGAATAATATACTTACACTTGAAAAATCAAAGAGGTGAGCAAAGGGACTGGATAGAGACCTCTCCCTTGGTCTCAATAGATGGTATTCCTCCTCAGATGGTGACAGATTTTACTTACAGACTTTCTAAAGACTCAATTACCCTTTCATGGAAAACAGAAGACAGTGATGTTATAAAGTTTGAAATCTATAGGAGTAACAAGCCCCTGTCAGGTTATCAAAAAGTAGCAGAAGTAAAGGAATTTTTCTGGACAGACAGATCTGTTACACCTGGTGGTATCTATTTTTATAGAATAGTTAGTGTGGATGCAGTTGGTAATAGATCAAAGGCAGCTCAGCTAGGCCCTGTTTCTATTCCAACATTAACAAGAAGGGTACTTCCTGATGTTATTATATCAAATGTTTCTTCAGGAAAATATGAGATCAATGGGACAGTGAAGATTCCATTTGGCTCTGATGTTACAATTGGCCCAAATGTGGATATCCTATTTAAAGATAATTCAACACTATTAGTGGAAGGGAATTTAAAACTAGAGGATTCTTTTATATCAGGTGAAGATTCTAATGGCACAAAAGATATAAAAGTACTCCACACGGGGTCCATAACCAGTAAGGATGTAAAAATAAATAAGATTAAAGTAGATGTAGAAGGGAAACTAAATGCCAATCATACCATCTTTTTAAATGGGAAGAATGGCTTGTTAGTGAACACCTTTGAGGACATATATATCTCTGAATCAACTATGAGAAATTTTGAAAAGGCAATTATAATAAATGATGGGAAGGTAAATATATCAAAAACTGATTTTGAAAATAATAGATTATCTATTTGGGTTAAAAGGGGAGAAATAAATCTTGAAAAATGTAATTTTTTGAATAATATAATAGCCATAGAATCTTATATACCTTTAGTATTAAAAGGGAATTATTTAGGTGGAGCCAGGCCATCAGAATTTAAATTAAAAGGAGATATTAAAGTAGAGAGCTTTTTAGATAATCCATATCCAAAAGGCAAAGAAATTTTTATGAAAGATTTGATTAAACAAGCAAAAGCCAAGGAAAAAGAAGCGATACATTTCTTAAATAAAGGGAATTATGGTAAGGCAGTTGAGATTTTTAAGGAGATTATTCCTATATATCATAGCGCTACAACATATATTTACTATATCTATGCACTCTCAATGATATCAGATGAGTCTATAGAGGATGTGATAGAGGAGGCTATAAAAAATTATCCCTATGAGATTAGGATATATCAACTGGGTATTAGATATTTTTTGCAAGTAAATGAAAAGAAAAAGGCAAAAAAATTACTTGATAAGGGCCTTAAATTGAATCCCAACAATCCAACACTTGTGTCAATGAAGGTATTTTTTGAAAATTAAATATAAAAAGGAGGTTGGTTATGAAGAGGAATTTGTTTTTTTTAGCAGGATTTTTATTAGCGCTACTATTTTTTGTCCAAAGTGGTTATGCAAGGACTGTAACTGCTATTGGAGAAGGTCAAACGAGGCAGGCGGCTATTAATAATGGGATCAGGGCAGCTGTGGAAGAGGCACTTGGTGCCCTGGTGACCTCACATTCAAATGTGGCCCAGGGGAAGCTTGTTTTTGACAGGATAACCTCAGCTAGCGCAGGCTATGTCAAGAGGTATCAGGTGCTTGCAGAGGGGAAAGATCCTGTTACTGATGTATACAAAGTAAAACTTAGTGTTGAATTAGATGACATTAAATTAAAAAATGCAGTAGCACAATTCATGGAAGATCCTAAATTTCAGCGTACATTTCAGGAAACAAAGTTTGATGAAAGAAAAGTTATTGTTTTGTACAAACCAAGAACTGGCCTTGATATTCCATACGATTCAAAGGCAGTTCAGTCAGTTATGGATCTTATTCAAGACAGATTGGCCTCTAAGGGATTCAGGGTATTTTTGCCTGATCAACTAAAAAGGATCAGGGGAAGGGCAGCTGAGATGGTGGTGGATGAAGAGAGTGCAATAAACATTGCGCGACAAGAAACAGGGGATGCAGTGGTATTAGTATCTTTTGATGCAGGAAAGAAGCCTACCAGTGATGGTTATTATCTAATCTATGCAACTTTAACATTAAAGGCCTATGATTGTACCACAGGAGAACTCTTTGCCGCTGTTCAGGACAGAGGCAAGACAATCACGAGTGGTGGTGACTATGGTCTTCAAGATGGAGTTGCAAGGGTGGCTATAAAAATAGGACCACGTGTGGTTGATCGTTTAGTTGGGAAAATAGTAAGAAGATTTAGTGGCGCAAGGGCCAAATTTGCAATGGTTATAATAAGAAACGTGTCTCTTAATGAGCAAGATCAAGTGGAAGATATTTTGGAAGAACTTGGATGGCGGTATAGGATTGCTAGACAGACAGGAAGTTATATGGAAATTGAGGTATTTAATGAAGCAGATCCTACCTCTATTAGGAGGATTTTGAGAAAGACTTTTAAACGTAAACAACTACCTTTAGAGCCAGCCGAGATTTCTGGTACAAGGATAATATTTGAAGGAAGTTATTCAGGAGCTGGAGGAGGGTATTAGTTATGAAGAGGATTACAATAGTACTTTTGTTTTTGTCATTTACTTGGGGATGCGTTACTACTCATGTGGGCTCAAAGGGTGCACTTGTACAAATTTACAAGCCTAATACTGTAAAAGAATCTATTGTGTGTTCTGCTGGAGGAGATGAGGGCATCTCTTTTATATATGTGGGACGAGACACAATTTCTGGAAATGTGAGTGAAAGTGATAAGGCATTAATAGCTCAGTATGCTAGAGCAGTGCTCGGAGAAACTAGGTTTATAAATCCTGTTACAATGTCTTCTATGGAGGGAGAATATCCTGATTTGAGTATTAAAGTGATCAATTATAAGGTTGTTACCAAAAAACAAGGGGGATCCATTGAAAAATATGGTGTGTTTCAGGCCAATTTTTCTATAAGGCAAGCTGGTATTTTAGAGTGTTCCACAGGAGAGCCTATTTTAATTGAAAAGAAATTTATACAGCCAGCATATCGAAGGGATAAATTACCATCAGACTTAAAGGTTAAGGAGATGCTGGTTAAAGAGGCTGTTAGAAAGGTAGTAAGACAATTTGTGCCTGTAAAGTCCACAATTTTAAGGCCTGTAAAAGGCACCTCAGGCATGGCAAAAAGTGCTGCAGATATGATTAATAATGGAAATTGTATAGGTGCCTATGAAGTCCTAAAACCAATTGCTGATAGTCCTGGATGTAAGGATGTCAATGTGCTTTATAATGCAGGAGTGGCCCTTGAATGTATGGCGTGGAATAATGCAAATGATATGAATACTCAACAATTGTACCTACAAAAGGCATTAAAATATTACCGCAAAGCAGCCATGTTAGCTCCTCAAGATTATGACATACAAAAGGCTATGGGAGATGTTTCTTACGAATTAAATACTGCCTTTTCTGCAACAAAACGTCAAAAAAAGACAAAAAAGTTGCTTGAGGAATTTAAGACACCTACTGGATTTTAAAGAGAAAAAGGAGGAAGAGATAAATGCGGGTTGAAAAAAGATTGTTGGTAATAGTAATCATCTTTTTTCTAGGGGGCTGTGCTACAAGTGGAATGATGACACTGGGGAACATGACAAATGTTGCAAGTGGAGAAAAAGGGGCTCAAAATAAAAATCCTCTCATTGAAGCAGAGCTAGACTTAACCCTGCTTGATGAAGTTGCCACTATTGTTAAATTAAATCAAATAATCCTCGAACGGATGCCTATTTCTTATGAAGATAAGTGGCCAGAATTACTCAATGACTTTTATAGAAATAAGCTTACAGAAGAGGAAAAGAAAAAAAAGAAAATATATGTAAAATGTCTAAAAAATAAATTGAAAAGGGACTTTGCCTTTTTTAGGCTTTATAATCCGAATGCATATGCGGCAACTATTGTATCTAAAGACCACTTTTTTTATAGTGTCATGGGCACAATGGGTAGCAGGATGTTTATTGAGGGCACAAAGAATTTGGGCATAGAACTGGAACATACCAAGAGTGTATTGTCTTACGTTCCATTTGGTTGTGAGTGTGAATATTTTTCTAAAGAATTTATTGACAAAAAAATTAATAAAAGGATGTGCAGAAAAATAAAAAAGATGCGGTGTTATAGAAGGTGTGATTTTTTTAATAGACCTATTGAAGATATGTTAGTTAAGTATTTGTCTCAGAAGGGTGGAGTAAGAAACTGGGCAGATGTTCCTGTGCCTATTCGGTGTTTTAGAACAGTTGCAGGAGAACATTTAGGTACTTTTAAGGAGGTATTTTATTCTCTGTTGTCTCCAAATATAAGGGATAGAATAAAAAGAATAGATACCGAGGTCTTTTTAGTTGAATCTGAGCTAGAAGAAATAAAGCAACAAATGAAAGATTCTAAATATTTTTCAAGTCTGCCTGCAGCAGAAAAGAGGGCCATTAAAAAGAAAAGAGATAATTTGAAAAAGGAACTAGAAAATAAAAAGACGCTTCAAGATAAGCTTTATAGAGAGGCATTATCTAATTTGCATGTTACAAAAGAAAATATAAAAAAGGCTAAAAAATTAATGGAAATAGTTAATTATATGGACAGGAGTTTTTTGGAGAATAGTTCAGTTGTTTTAAATCTAGTTGTAAAGATTTTGAATGATATTGTAGTAATGAAAAAAACGAATGTTGCTAGGGCATTTGTCACATATCCCCTTCTTGTAAAGAAAGGAGTATTTACCAAAAAGGATAGACGATTTTATGAAAAAAGGTTTAAAAACATTATGAGTAAAATATTAACTCTTCCAATTACATCCAGTGAGGTTGTTGGATATTTAATTGCTCAAGAAACTCAGGTGTCCAAGTATAAGGGATATTTAAAGGCAATGTTGAAAATGGAAAAAAAGTTAAAAAATAGGAGGATGTGATGAGGAGGCTATGGTTTATTTTATTAATATTAGGGGTGGCAATAATATTTGGTTGCGCTCCTAAACAAAGGACAGGAGTGTCTTTAGAAGACAATCCATCCCATCATTATTTAATGGGAATGGAATTAATTGAACAAAGTAAAATAGAGGAGGCAGACAATCATTTTACCAGGGCCTTATACCTTGACAAAAATTACAGTCCTGCACTTGCAGGAAAGGCTTTAGTTCACGCAATATATGCTAGAAATCAAAAGGATCAGGGACATTGGGAAGTGGAATTTGATAAAGTTAAAAAGTATTTGAATAAGGCAAGGAAAAAGGTAGAAAACAATAGTGAAAGATTCATTTACCATGTAACTGCCATAAGGGCATATTTTACAGCTCATCCAAAAGGCTGGCTCAAGGAGGCTGAAGATCACTATAGCTATGCATTAAATTTGAAAAAGGTAGATGAGGCTGATTTGCCTTATTATCAGACTATAGCAGCTGCCCACTATTTTATGGGTTATGGTTACTACCTTGCCTATGAATTTAGAAAAGCAGAAGATGCATTTTCTAAGGTTTTGTCTTCTAAGCCTGGGAAATGGCATGATAAGGCAGATAGAATGTTTAAGAGGGTACAAAAGATTGTCAGGGCAATGGGGCAATACACATTAACAGGTGTTGGTAAAAAGATTGCTGTAAAACCTGCAGTAACCAGAGGAGATGTTGCTGCTTTGTTAGTGGATGAACTTCATCTAGATAAATTTATGGCTGGAAGAATTGTAGTTAAATCTAATTTGCCAAAAGTGGCTTTTACTCCTGCGGATGTTTTAAATCATCCATTTAAAGATGAGATCCTGACTGTGATAAAATGGAATATTAGGGGATTAGAACCTGAGTATGACAAAACTACCCAGGCATATCTATTTAAGCCAGAGGAGCCAATTACAAGGAAACAACTTGCCTTTATAATAGAAGATTTACTTATTAAACTTACTGGGGATAACTCCATTGCAACTGCATACTTTGGGACAGAAAAGTCTCCATTTCCAGATGTCCCTGTAAATGTAGCCTGGTTTAATGCAGTTATGAATTGTACCAGCAGAGGTCTGATGGAGCCTGATCTCTCAGGGGAGTTTAGACCTGATGACAATGTTGAAGGAGCTGAGTTGATTGGGGCTCTTATGAAACTTAGAAATATAATGAATATCAATTAAAATAAGGAGGAAGGTCATGAAAAGGTATGTATTTTTGATTATATCTATTTTTATACTTTTATTTGGAGCAAATGTCATGGCTCAGGAACAGTGGGAGCCTGTTACAGACCCAGTCAAGGTCTTTTCTGAAGGATATATTCAAGTAATAGGTTCCTCAGAAGAAGGTCAGAGCAAATACAAGGCAATCAGGGCAGCAACTGTTGTTGCTCAAAGGGATCTTTTAGAGGTCCTTCAGGGCATTACCTTGTTTGGAACCACTACTGTGAGAGATGGGATGTTGCAAAGTGATAATATTAGTACCACTGTTCAAGGAGTTTTAAAAGGTGCAGTTAAATGTGGAGAAAAATATTATGCTGATAGAGGTTATGCTGAGGTATGTTTGAGGCTTTATTTAAGGGGACATGGTGGATTATATGATGTGATCCTTCCCCTTTTAAAAGATGAAGGGCTGCTTCCGCCACCAAGGCCAGCCTACACTCCAAAGGTAATTCCTCAAGTTATTGAAAAGCCAAAAGTTCCTACGGCACCAACTGGCAAAGTTGAGGAAAAACCTAAAGTACAAGCTCCTTCAAAGATGGAAAATCCTATAGATGGTCTTATTGTGGATGTGAGGGCATTTTCATTTAGACCTGCCCTTGTTAATAGGATATTAAATGAGAATGGTGAAATCATTTTTGACCCTTCCAAAATTGTGAGTTCAGTTTTGGTTGAACGTGGTTGTGGTGGTTTTACTAATGACGAAACAAAGGCCAAAGCACTTCTGAAGACATGGGGTGCAAAAAATCCAATAAAGGTAGTTGCTGTAAAAGTGATAAAGAATACAGATGTAGCAGTAAGTAAAGATGATGCTGCTTTAATATTTGTAAACAATGAGGCAACTCAGTTTTTGAATCAAGCAAGGGTTGTATTTTTGCTAAAATAAATATTAGCTAACTAGAGGGGAGGTATCTCCCCTCTGTAATTTAAAAATATGAAATACAAAATAATTTTTTTTCTTAGCACAATATTTCTATATTTCATCATACCTTTGTATGGAAGTATAGATCAAAAATCCATTTCTGAACGCAAATTGGGCTTTAAATTTTCAGGCAATATTGATGTAATAAATTTTTTGGACCCAGATCATTTGAGATTAAGAGGTTGTATATCTTTTTTAAATCTAAAATTAGAAGGAGATTTTGATTTTGAAATATTCAGTAAAGATCCTTTGAGTTTTAGATTATCATCCAAAGAGATTAAGCTTTCAGCAAAAGAATTAATAAATTTAATTCAAAAACTAAATATCAACTTTCCTTATTTTAACGATATCCATGGACCATCTATAATAAAGAATATAAATGTATTGTTAAAAGATAATACATATTTCTGTGACATAGACTCTATAGAAGGTCCTTTTTTCTGGAACAAAAATAAATTGATAGTTAAAAAACTCAAGATTAAGTTAAATAATTTAACTAAACAAACTACAATAAATGGTCAATTAATATCAGTTGGTAATTCATATGTAAAAAATCTTTCATTGAACATTGATAAAAATTTCTTATATTTTGATTCAAAAAGTATTAGCTGTGATATAAAGGCAGTTTCAGAAAAAATTTTTAATTTAAAACCTGATATAAAAGAAAAAATAATTGAAGCAATTAATAATTATAACCTTTTAAGAGCAAATAATATTTCTTTGGACGGAAATTTATTTGTAAATAATGTCCACTTAAAATTAGTTGATATAGATAAGAATGCCACATTGACCAGTTTGAATGGTACCATTTCAACTGAAAAGATTTTAACATACATTTATACAGAAAGAGACAAAGAGCCAATTAGTGTATCATTAGGACTAAATTCATCTAATATTGTAATTGCAGAGCAAAATCTAGAGTTCTCATTTGATAAACTTCATATAGTGGGAGAACATATAATTTTAAATGAGAGAATTAAAGAGTTAAATATAAAATCTCTTTCACTACCTAGAGTTGATTTTACTTTAAATGTAAATGGAAAATTAGATTTTAATAAAAATAGTAATAAGACAGCCATAAATGTTAGGACAAACATAGTTTTTAATGAGCCCTTTACCATCTACACTAATAATGGATCTAGTCTTATTTTTAACATACAACCTATAAATTTGGCATTTGAAAACAATCTTTTAAATATGGTAAATAAAGGAATATATGTTGTTGCGAATAATATTGGATATTTTATTTCCAGAAATCAATTGATTAAATTGGTTAGGTCTAATTTAAGCTTAAGTAATTTGGAACTGAAATTAGACACGATAAAAAATAATTTTACAGTTAAAACTGATTTCAAAATAACAGACACAGACCTTAATTCTAATGATATAAATTTTTCTATTGCTAATTTTTCTTCAAATACATCTATTAATAACGAATATTTGACTTTAAAAAATGGAATATTTAATGGAATTTTTAATAAAAATGGTGAAGTAAGATTAAGTTTTTCATCAATAGTTCCTATTAAAGATTTTAGTAAAAAGGTCAGATACTTTTTTGAGAATTTATATTTAGAATTGGATATAAAAGATGTATTATATCAAAACTTTAAAATAAAACTTATAAATATAAGTAAAAGGACAAAACAAAAGATAAATACAACATATTTTATAAAATTACCTCTATACACAATCGATGGAAAAACTCGTATAGAGAAAAAAAATGATTACATAGATATTATAACAAAAAAGGTGTCTATAATAAAACTAAATCAGACGAAATCTAATGAAAAGAAGGATGAGATTGATGAAAATAAAATAATAGCAGTCAAATTTCCAGATATAATTAAGAAAATATCAAAAAAATATCATTTTGAATTGGATGAAATAGCTTTAGAAATACTAGATTCCAAATATTATATAGACAATGTAAAAGGTGATTTGTTGTTTGATAAAAAAACATTTTTAGGATTTTCTGGATATTTTTGTAATTTGTCCTTTGAAGCAGGGAGTGAGTTTTTAAATCCAGGGATTAATAGTTTTGTTAATATTGATAGCGTGTCTGTTCCATTAGATGGACTTATTGGTTGTTTTATATCTCAAGCACCTATTTATATTAAGGGAGATACCAATTTGACATGTTCAATTCTCACTCAAGGGAAGACCTTAAAGGAGATAAAAGATAATTTAACATATGACTTGTTTGTATCTATTTCAAATGGGCAGGTATTAAAACTTTCTAATCTGGGAAAAAAAATAAAGATGATATTGGAGATTTTGAGTTTTGTTAAGTTGAATCCTTCAAAGCTTTCTGACAGTCTAGAGTTTAATTCAATAACAGGTTCAATTTCTGGAAACATAAAAAAGGCAAATATTAAACAAATAATAGTTTCATCTCCGATTTTAAATATAGTTGCTCAAGGCTCTTATCTGATTGATAAAAAGGTATTAGAGGTCTCTGGAGAAATAAAAAAGGGTTGGATAAGTAAACGCTTTAATTTAAAAGAAGATTTTTCCAAGAAAAAGGATTAGTTTATGAGGAAAAAAATAATTATAGTGATGTTATTATTTATAATTTATAGTTCAGTAGCAGTTGCCCAAGTGGATGAAAATACTTTGGCTCAAGAAAGGCTCGCCCAGTGGAATATTAGCTATGCTAGTTATTTAATAGATGTTGGGAAGTATCTTGATGCCCTTGATGCATATAATACTGCTTTTGAGGTCACTCCTTATAAACAAACTAGACTTAAGGTGTTATTATATAAAGCCAATCTGTTAGCAACATTTTTAGATGCAGAGGATCAAGCTTTAGACATATACAATGAGATAATTATTAAATATCCAGAAGGTAAAGAGATAGCTCTATATAGAAAGGGATTACTACTTTTTGATATGGGAAAATATAAAGATTCATCAGCTGTGTTTAAAGAATATTTAAAAGAATTTCCAGAAGGTAGGTATAAATATCAGTCTGAGGCACTTCTAGGTCAAGCCTTAACTATGGTTAAGCCACCAGAAGTAAAACCTGAAATAAAAAAGGCTCCTCCTATTATTAGAGTTCTACTTTTAAGGAAAATACACAGTGTAAAATGTATTGGAAAAGATCTTGTAATAAATGGAACACCTACAACAAAAGATGAACTTTTAATAACTAGTTCTTCCTACGATGGAAAACAATTAGTTATTGAGTCATCAATACCTATAAAAGTGATCTCTGGTGATTATAAGAAAAGGGTAAGAGGAAAAATAATAATAAAACCATACAAAGGTGATAAATTGATGGTGTTGAATGTGCTTGATATAGAGAGCTATCTTTGGGGGGTGGTTCCATCAGAGTCTTATCCTTCGTGGCCATTAGAGACCTTAAAGGCGCAAGCTGTGGCTGCTAGAACTTATGCATATTATCAAATATTGCATAGAAAGAATTGGTCATATGATGTAGTGGATAATGCAGGAGATCAGGCATATAAAGGGGTTGATAGAGAGACCAAAAGAACTACTCAGGCAGTAAATGAGACCAGAGGAATGGTATTAATTGAAAAAAATAGGCCCATTTTGGCAATGTTCACCGCGAATAATGGAGGATACACAGCAGATGCGAGCTATATCTTTAAGTTGAATAAAGAATACCTTGTGGCAAAGCCAGATCCATTGAGCTTAAAGGGAAAGATGGCCAAGTGGAAAAGAAGTTATACTATCCGTGATGTGGAAAAACGACTTAGAGCCATTGGATTGCCTGTCAAAGGGTTGAAAGAGATTGTGCCTACAAAGAGGGGACCTTCTGGTAGAATAGTAAAGATAAAGATTGTTTCCAATTCTATAACCAAGGAATACAGGACAAGGACAACTTTAAGAAGGGCATTGGGTCTACCAGAGATATTATTCAAGATTGAAAAACAGGGAAACACCCTAATATTCAAAGGTAAAGGATGGGGGCACGGAGTGGGTTATTCCCAATGGGGTGGTGCTATAATGGGGAAAAAGGGATATAATTTTAAAGAGATCTTAAAGTTTTATTATCCTGGAACCACACTTAAGACCCTCTGGTAAACCAATATTCTATTAACCCTTTTCAACATACCATTTTTTTGTTAATAAACACCTACGTCCTGGATTTATCAGGTCATTGATAAGCAGGAGGTGGGTGAGATGAATCAAGTGGTTGTTTTAAATGCAGATTATTCCTATTTAAATATTGTTAGCTGGAAAAGGGCAGTAAAATTAATTGTGCAAAAAAAAGTGGAGGTGTTAAAATATAGTAAGAAAGTTATAAAAGGATTTGAGAAGACACTTAAGGTTCCTTTGATTGTTAGGCTTATAAAATTTGTTAGAAATATTTACAAAAGACGTGTTCCTTTATCCAAAAAAAATATTTTTATTAGAGATTTATATACTTGTCAGTATTGTGGTAAAAAAATAAAGAGCTCTCCTACCATTGATCACATAATCCCAAAAAGCAGGGGAGGTAGTTTTTCTTGGACCAATGTTGTAACTGCTTGCGTAAAGTGTAACCAAAAAAAGGGAAATAAACTCCCCTCAGAAGCTGGTCTTACTCTCATTAGAAAGCCAGTTATGCCAACTATTTCAGAGTTTTTTTCTTTAAAATTAAAGCTACTTGGATTAGAAGGTATCTTGAAGGATCTATGGTAGTTGTATGAAGAGTTTTTATCCCACCAATGAAGAAATAGCATCACTTTTAAAAGAGCTGGCCACATATCTTGAATTTGAAGGAGAAAATCCTTTTAAAATCAGGGCATACAAAAACGCAGCCAGGGTTATATCAGGATATGGGGATTCTATTGCAGATCTTGTTATCCAGGGTAAAGACATCACATCTATCCCAGGCATAGGAAAAAATATAGAAAAAAAGATAAAAGAGATAATCAATACTGGTTCTTTACAATTAATACAAAGATATAGAGAAAAATATCCCCAGGGCATTTTTGAGCTTTTAAATATTCCTGGCATTGGAATCAAAAAAATTAGAATTCTTTATGAGAAATTTAATGTTACATCTCCTGAAGATTTTTTAATTTTAATAAATAATGGCAATTTAAGAGATATACCTGGTTTTGGTGAAAAAAGTGAAAGAAAATTTAAAAAGGCATTGGAAAGTTATATAAAGAGAGAAAAGGTATTTAAATTTTGTGATGTAGAGCCCCTAGTTATTCAATTTGAATCATATTTGAAAGAATCTTATGGATCTAATTTTATGGTAGTTGGAAGTTATAGGCGTAAAAAGGAGGTGGTTTCAAATATAGATGTATTGATTAAAGATAGTTATGAGAAGGATCAGATAATCAAGAGATATGCAGATTTAAAAGACATAAAATTTTTATCTGAAAAAGATAGTTATATATTAAAGTTTTCATCTGGACTAAGATTTAATTTGATTAATACATGTAACAAGAGTTGGGGAATTGATTTAATAAAATATACAGGATCTGTTGAATTTAATAATAAGTTTTGTGATTTTGTAAAAAAGGATCTTGGTATATCTAATATCTGGGGAAACGAAATCTTTTATAATAAATGTGAAGAAGAGATATTTGATGAACTTGATATTGATTATATCCCACCAGAGATAAGAGAAGGGAAAGAAGAGTTAGAATTAGCGAAATTAAGGGCAATTCCTCATCTCATAGAACAAAGTGATCTAAAAGGTGATCTTCATATTCATACAACCTACACAGATGGAAGTAATACCATTGAAGAGATGGTTTTAGCAGCAATGGTGCTTGGATTCGAATACATAGGTATTACAGACCACTCAAAGAGATTAAAAATAGCAAATGGTCTAGACGAGAAAAGATTAATGAGACAATTAGATGAAATAGATGAAATAAATGAAAGATATAAAGGGAAGATTAGGGTTTTTAAAGGCATAGAAGTAGACATATTAGACAATGGATCATTGGATTTATCTGACTCTATACTTAAAGAACTAGATTATGTTATCGCCTCAGTCCACAGTAAGTTTAATTTATCAGAAAAAGATCAGACAAAGAGGATCAAAAGGGCCATGGACAATCCTCATGTAACTATTATTGGACATCCAACAGGCAGGCTTATTGGCAAAAGACCGCCATATAAAGTAGATATGGAACAAATTATCAAGCATGCTTACACTACAGGATGTGTTTTAGAATTAAATTCTCAACCAGACAGGCTTGATCTAAATGATCAATATCTAAAAATGGCAAAAGAGATTGGAGTAAAAGTGGCAATAAATTCAGATGCCCATTCAAAAGGTGGTTTTAATGTTCTAAAATATGGGATATATCAAGCAAGAAGAGGTTGGTTAGAAAAAGAGGATGTGATAAATACTTATCCTTTGACAGAGATTGCTGATTTTTTTAAAAAGGGAAAATAGCGAAGATTAAGAGGTGTTAAAAATGTATTTGGATGTAATAAAAAGGGAAAGAAAATGTGTCTGCTGTGGCCTGCCCCTTGAGAAAAATAGAAGAAAATATTGTTCAAAAAGGTGTAAAGAAGATTTTGTGTTTAAACTTAAATGGTTTAACAATTTACTTAGGGCCATTGAGGTGAAGTATGCCACATTTTCTTTTAATGTGCATTATCTTATTTTGAATATCCTCCCATTTGGTAGTGAGGATGTATATTCCTATTTTTTTACTAGAAGCCATGGCAAAAAACCTGTTTATGATATGGAAAAAATGGTGTTTTTGCTGGGCGAGATCTGGTGGGATAATGTAAAATATTTTGGTAATAAAGATAAAGCCAAGAGGGAAATTTTAAATATGGGAAGGAAGAAGATTGTTGGGAAAAGTGTCATTTATCCCAGAGAAAAGGTGATGTTGTCTGGGATATCCAATGAATTGAGGTTACTTAAGATCAATCAAAAAGAGCTTATATCTTCTGAAAATCCATATAATCTTGTAAAAAAGGCCTATAAACAAGCACTATTTAAAACCCATCCTGATATGGGAGGGGATGAAAAGGCGTTTCTCAGGGTATTTGATTCTTATCAAAAGATCCTTTTATGGCTCAAGAATCCAAACATAAAAAGACAAAAGGGAGTTATAGGATTTTGGTTTTATGAGGCACCAAAAGAAAATTGGAATTCTCCCCTATGACAAAACAACTAACATTTAATGAATTTTTTTTTGAAATTACAAAACTAACTCCAATTAAAAACCAGGCTGAATTGGCAAGAGAGTTAGGGGTAGGCAGGGCTGCTATTTCTTTGGCAAAACAAAAAGGCAGAGTCCCTGTTAAATGGATTGTGGATATCTGTTCAAAATACAATTTAAATCCTACTTATTTTTTGAGTGGAGAAGGAGAACCTTATTTAAAGCCAAATAAAGGGCAACATAAGATCATAATAGAGCCCTTTTTAAAAAGTGAGTTAGATAAAAAAGATCCAAATATACTGGAAATTAAAGGAGATATTTTTTCTTTTTCTCAAAAAGATTATTTTTATATAAAGATGCAGGATGATTCAATGTCTCCCACTTTTAAAAAAGGTGATGTGTTGTTCTTTGAGAAAAACCACAATCTATCCATAGGAGATATTGGAATTTTTGAGATAAAGTTTGCAGATGATCACATAGTTTTGGTACGCAGGATAGGTGTTGGACAAAAGGGATTGATTTTAATTTCTGACAATGTTACGTATCCCTACCTTTCTTACAATACAGAGATATTTAGTTATTTGGGTAAAGTGGTTGGGTTTTTCAGAAAAGTCTAAAAATGGGAGTAGATATGGCGCAGGAAAAATTTAAAAAGGCATTAAAGGAAATATGTGATGTAATAAAATTTGAGATGTGGCTTAGATTTTATTTTGCTACATCTGAAGGAAATGATGGCTCAATAGTATTAAAAATCCCTGACGAAGTACTCTCTCATATTCAAAAAGAATATGAGTTATTGTATAAGCTTGCAAGTGAGTTAAATGGAAAGAAACTTAGTCCAGATGTTTCTCAACGTGCTGTTTTAGATTTTATATTAAAAAATTATGAAGGGGAAAGATTTTCTCATGACGTAATTCCCAGTGTTTTAAATAGTAAGGCATTTGAAGTTGAAATATCTATTTTTCATCTTTGGGTTTCTGCCCATGAGGATCAGTTAGATGAAAAGGTTTATGATTTTAGAGATTGGATGCAATTTTTTGAAGCATGGAAAAGGACAGAAAAAGGACAAAATGTCATTACCAAGTTGCATTCACTAGGTGCAAAATCAAGCAAAAACCTCCAGTAATATGCGATGAGACCAAAAGACTGGCTATATAGATTAGGCCACTTTTAGTGGAGCAAGAAGATAATGTTTATAACCTAATTTAACACAAAGAGATCATTGCCTTTTGGCCACATGCAGAGTTTTTTAAATAACATATACATCACAGTGTTCATGGGGAATGTCTCCATAGGGATGGACGTGTTTATGCTTGTGTAATATGGACATATCCTTTTTAATAAGCTGCCCATCCTTCAAAAGATATAGGTTATTGGTGGTCCTTACCAGAAAATCCCAATCATGGGACACGATCACTAAATCCATTGGTAGATCATTGAGCAGGCATATAATCCTTTCTCTAGTCTCAGGAGCGAGTCCTGTTGTTGGTTCATCCAAGAGCATAACCTGAGGCTTCATGGCAATAATAGTGGCAAGGGACAATAATCTTTTTTCTCCTGCAGAAAGTTTGTTTGTGATCCTATTTTCCATGCCATTTAAACCAACAAGCTCAAGTGCCCATAATGCCCTTTTTTTGGCTTCTTCTTTAGACAGTCCCAAGTTTAATGGTCCAAAGGCCACGTCTTCTAATATAGTTGGCGAGAAGAGTTGATCATCTGGATTTTGGAACACAAGACCAATGGTACGCCGAAGTTCTAACAGGTCTTTTTCTTTTTTTATTTTTCTACCTTTAAAAAAGATATCTCCTTTATTTGGCTTTAGTAAACCAACACAAATGTGCAAAAAAGTGGTCTTTCCTTCTCCATTTGGACCAATTATACCTACTCTTTCTCCTAAAGATAGAGAAAAATTAAATCCCTGAAGCACAAACCTTTCTGATTCAGGATATCTAAAATAAACATCCTTGAGTCTTAATAAAGGTTGGTTCATATGTAATTTCCTGCAAAAGATATGAAAAGATCATATCAGCGTAGATAACAAATATATTGAGGCACAAAAGATAATACAATAGAAAATAATGTCAAATAGCTAATTAACAAATCATTTTTGGTAAGTTTAAGTTGCTGGAGGGAAGAAAATTTTCCATTAAAACCTCGAAGAAGCATTGCCTCATAAATCCGTTTACCCCTTTCATAAGCCCTGATTAATACCATAGCTACCATGTATGATATTGTTTTATAGGTGTGTATATTTGTTTTGGGAATAAAGTTTCTTATAATCGCTGCATTATACATTCTGCTAAATTCATCAAATATTACATCTAAATATCTATAAGTCAAAAGGAAAAGTAATACCAGATTTTGAGAAACTCCTAATTTATATAAGGCATGACCAATCATAGGTATTGTAGTAGTAGATACATATGTAATAATAGCCAAAATAGCTCCATTTGCCTTGATGGTAATAAGCAACGCCTCTGTGATTCCTTCCATTGATGCTTTTAATTTATATATAGTAAATACTGTTTCTCCAGGTGTAGAAAAAGGTAAAAAAAACCATAAAAATAAAACAAATGTATTTACTACAAACAGTCTTTTAAAAACCATCCATATGGATACCTTTGAAAGACATACAAAGATAAGTGAGAATACAAATAATATTAAGACAGATATAATACTGTTGTTTAAAACTATTGCAAAAATATACAAAACTAAGAGTATAATCTTTATTCTGGGATCTGCCCTGTGGAATATAGAATTTCCACTACAAAATGTTTCCTGTAACATGATCTAGCTTTTCTGTGATTTAAAATACATAATTATTCCCATTATACCAAATATATAACCAATACCACCTAAAATGTCCCGTAAATCTATTTTGGGTTCTTGTAACTTAACAAGTTCAAGTTTGATAGGTGATAACTCTGATGCTATGATTTTTCTGATTGATTTTTCAAGCCTTATTATATCTATTGAGGCTTGATGTGTTGTCTGTGTTGTTTTGTTTTCTTTAGATAGATCCTCTTCTTCATCAAAAAAATCATTATCTGAACTTGGCTCTTTTTGTATATTTGTTGCATATTCTTCTTTTTTTACAATCCAATAATTTTCATGTCCCATTTCTGCAATACAAACTATTTTTAAGTCTTTTGGATTATTTAATAGCTCTTTTGGGATCTTATAAACAAAGTTTCCCTGATCATCTGACTTACCTTCATATATGAGTTTCTTTCTAATATATACCTGGTATTTTCCATATCTCACAGGTGTGCCTGTAGAAAATTTTGAATAGCATTTTATCACATTATCTTCTGTGTAGCAAAACACATCGATCCTGTGGCCATAAACATTTTGAAGACATAAAAATAGGCTAACCAAAATAAAGATACTATATCTCATTTTTTGCTCCTATTTCATCTATTTTAAGCATTTCAGGCTTTACCCTGTATATAAAGTCAATACATGCTGCAGTAATAAGGCCTTCTATTATCATTACTGGTAAATGGGCATAAACAATCGTTTTTGCTGCAGCAGTAAAGTTCTCTCCAGTCAAATACAGACAAATGGCCACAAGTAATGTCGACAAAAAGATGCTTAAAGAACCACTTAAAAATCCAGATACTAATCTGTGTATCCTTTTCTCAGATTCACAATATTTTTTAAATAAAATATATACAAAAATCGCAGGTAATGCCATATTGGTACAATTTACACCTAAAACTAATATTCCTCCAAATTGAAAAAAAAGTGCCTGCAATAAAAGGGCTATAAGGATTGAAGGAAATGCCCCAAATCCTAAGAGGAGGCCAATAAGTCCATTTAATACAAGATGAACACTTGAAGGACCTATTGGCACATGGATCAGGGAAGCCACAAAAAATGCAGATGTCAAAACTGCCATGAGGGGGACCTCTTTGGGCCTGGTTTTTCTAAGCCCAATCCAGGTCCCCACAACAGTGATTGCAGCTCCTGCTATGAGTAAAGGGGGAGATAATACTCCTTCTGATATATGCATGATTGCGTTCTCCCAATTGAGGATTTAAGTGATTATTTTCCCCATGGGAGAAACTTTACCCATATAACTCCACCAACCTCAACAGGTTTATCCTGTCCATTGTGTTGTATCTTATAGTCAGCTTCTGTTAAGGCAGAAAATCCCCACCATCCAGGTGCTGGTGGTGAGTAAGAAAATACACCTTTGTCGTCTGTTAATACAACTTGTGTAACCATATATTCATTTCTGGCTTTTATTTTTGAGCCCCTGTTAAAGTATTCTACCTCTACTTCTGCTCCTGCAATAGGCTGTCCATTTCTCAATACTTTACCCCTAAATACATTTCCAGCATACAGACCAAAGGGCCTTGTCAAAGGCACGATCTCTACCTCTAATCCAAGGGGTTTGCTCCACCCTTCCTCTTCTCCAAAGGCAGCAAGATATGTCTTTGTTATGTGCTTTATAAATTTGTCTTCTGCTGGTTCAAAATATGGTTTTGGAATCATATAAATGCAATATACCCCTGGCTTTTTAATGGCAATGTTTGATTTGTATGCTTTATGATTTAGGATCTTTTTGGGTATAAGAAAGTTAATTAGATCTATTTTTTCCCCAGTAGTCAGGTTGATCATCTCCACTTTGTCAGGTATCTCTAAATCCATCCCATTTTGTTCAAAGGGATGTATGAACGCAAATATAGCCTGAGTTTTTCGTGTGTATTGATCAAGCATAGTGTTTTTTAGCATTATTGTTCCAAAATGTGCCATGCAGATAGAAGGCAGTAAAATAAATGTCAGACCAAGAAAGATTTTTAAAAGTTTTATATTTTTTGATACCATTTTTACCTCCCTGATAGCCTTGGTATTAAAAATTATATATTAGTAACATGAAGTGTATCTAAATAATATTTTTTTGTAATGTCAAGCATAATTATTGATTGTTAATAATAAAAATGGATTGTTTTTAAAAAAATATGTAAGGAAGTTAATTTTGCAGAAATTTTACATTGGGAACTTTAATTCCTTGATTTTTGTTTAAGCGTAAAATATATAACCTGCATTGATTTTTGTGTAGCATTGTGTAAATTAAATTATGAGGGAGTTAAATGGAAAAGGTCGTTGTAGCTGTTTTTGGAAATGACAGACCTGGTATAGTTTGTAATATTTCTTCTGTTTTTGCTGAGAATGGTTGTAATATAGAGGATATTTCTCAGACAGTGTTGCAAGGGGAATTTTGTGGAATGTTTGTGGTTTCTTTACCACCTGATCTTGATATAACAAGGCTGGAGTCTTTGCTAAAAGATAGGTTAATCCCTTTAAAATTAAGGGTTCTTACAAAAAAGCTGGAGAAAAAGGAAAATGCACAAAGTGTAGACAAAGAGGATTTTGTGATTGTGAGTATAGGACGTGACAGGGTAGGTCTTATAGCTGAAATAAGCTGTGTTATGTATAGGTTCGGAGTAAATATTGCCAATCTCAAGTTTATAAATAGAACACCCGCGTTCCCTGACAAGACCATGACCATTTATGAGGTGGAGATTCCTAGACATGTAAAGCTATCTGAGTTCTCTGATGCTTTGAGAAAAAAGGCATTGGAGCTTGAACTCGATATAACCATACAACATAGAAGGATATTCGAAGAATTATCAAGAATCTAGAAACTTTTAATGGGAAGTTTTTATGTTAAGTAAAGGGGAAGTCTTACAGCTTTTGGAAATGGTAAAAAATGAGCATCTTGATGTGAGAACTGTGACGTTGGGGATAAATCTTTTTGACTGCATATCTCACAGTGTAGAGCAATTTATAAATAAAGTTACCAACAAGATAAAAGTATTAGCAGATAATTTTGTTGAAACCTGTAACAGGGTGGGAGAGAAATATGGAATAGAGGTGGTTAACAAAAGGATCGCTGTTAGTCCTATAGCAGTATGTGGAGGGTGTTTTAATAGGGATGAACTTGTTGATGTGGCCTGTGCATTGGACTTGATTGCTCAAGAGGTGGGGGTGGATTTTATTGGGGGTTTTAGTGCTTTGGTTGAAAAAGGGATGACAAAGGGGGATCTAGAATTAATTCATGCAATTCCACTGGCACTTGCAAACACCAATCGGGTATGTGCATCAATTAATGTTGCTTCTTCCAAGGCTGGGATAAATATGGATGCAGTGCTCCTTTTAGGAGAAAAAATTAAAGAGGCTGCCCAGTTATCGGCTGACAATGGAGGAATTAGTTGTGCTAAGTTGTGTGTATTTGCAAATATACCTCAAGATGTCCCCTTTATGGCAGGTGCCTACCTTGGTGTTGGAGAACCAGATGCAGTGATAAATGTTGGTGTAAGCGGTCCTGGTGTAGTTAAAAAGGCAATTGACAGGGCTATTGGCAACAATCCCCGCCTAACCCTAGGTGAAGTCTCAGAAATAATAAAAAGAACTGCGTATAAGGTAACCAGGGTTGGGGAAATAATAGCCAGGGAGGTTGCCAATGAATTGGGTGTATCTTTTGGGATTGTTGATTTATCCCTAGCTCCCACCCCAAATGTAGGGGATAGTGTTGGAGAGATCTTTCAGAGTCTGGGATTGAAAAGCATTGGGGTACCTGGTTCCACTGCAGCATTGGCGCTTTTAAATGATGCAGTGAAAAAAGGTGGTTCCTTTGCAAGCTCCCATGTTGGTGGTCTATCTGGTGCCTTTATCCCTGTTAGTGAGGATTTAAACATTGCAAATGCAGTGGCTAACAACTTTTTGACATTAGAAAAATTAGAGGCCATGACCAGTGTTTGTTCTGTGGGCTTAGATATGATTGCTATCCCTGGTGATGTACCTGCAGAGACCATTTCCGCCATCATTGCTGATGAGATGGCCATAGGGGTCATCAACAAAAAGACTACTGCAGTGCGAATTATCCCTGTGCCAGGCAAAAAGGCAGGAGAAAAGGTGTATTTTGGAGGATTGTTAGGTGAGACCACCATTTGTGAGGTGCCTCATATGGGATGTTCTGGTGGGTTTGTAAAAAAAGGGGGAAGAATCCCAGCGCCTGTACAAAGTCTGGTAAATTAAAAAAGGAGAAAAAGCTGATTCAAATCAAAAGGCTGCTTGAAGATATTGAAAAAAATATGAAGTAACATATAACAGGGGGCCCCATAAGGCCCTTCTGTTTTACTTAACCAATAATTTTTAAAAATAAGAAAAGAATCAGCCCACCAATAAAACCAGCGATTATGTCATCAGCCATAATCCCCCATCCTGAAGGGATCTTTTCAAAACTTTTTATTGGAGGGGGTTTTAAAATATCCAATACTCTAAAGAGAAAAAATCCAACAGTTATGCTCAAAAGTTTTGGTTCTGATATAAAGCAAAAAACCACCAGCTGTCCAACTACCTCGTCAATTACCACTGAACTAGGATCTTTTGTCTCTAATACACCTTCTGCATGGAACCCAGAAATGGATCCAACTACTGTTAATATTATGAGAATTATTATCTTCCACCAAATGGACAAGATAATAAAAGGATAAGAAATTAAACAGGTAACTAATGATGCTACAGTTCCAGGAGCTGTATTTACTCTTCCAATTCCAAATAATTGGGATATATCTAAAAGCAGATCTCTCTTTTTTTCCATTTTTATACTCCTATGGCATCTATTTTTAAAAGGATATTAACTATTTCATTTAAAGGTAATCCTACTATATTTGTATAAGATCCCTTTATTTTTTTAACAAAAAAAGCACCTACACCTTGTATTGCGTAGCTTCCTGCCTTGTCCAATGGTTCGTTTGTTTCAACATAGGCCTTTATTATATAAGGATCAAGCTTATCTACAAATACTTCAGATTTTACTACAAATTGTTCTAATTGACTTTTTCCTTCACTTAAATCTAAGATGCAACAACCAGTATAAACTTCATGCCATTTGCCAGATAATTTTTGTAAAGTAAAAATTGCATCTTCTTTGTGTTTGGGTTTTCCAATAACTTCATTATTGAGTACAACTATAGTGTCAGCAGAGATTATTACTCCTTGAACCCTCTGTTTTTGTGCAGATAAGGCCTTTTTATGTGCGTTTTTAATAACCAAATCCTCTGGCGTATTAGCAGAATTTGTCTCTTTGATCTTGCTGTCAAATACTTGAAAATGGATTCCAAGTGAAGATAAGAGTTGTTGCCTTCTTGGAGAACGAGATGCCAATACAATTTCTTTTTTGTTTTTAAAAGGCCCTTTAACATAATTCATATTTAGTTTTTTAAAGGGATTTTGACTTAATATCAAGAACAAAAGTCATAAAACTTTACATTTTACAAAAAATTTTATACATCCTTAACTTGAAAATAAAATTTAAAATAATTAATGGCACCATGGCTGCCATAGTCCCTTTTTTATTTAGAGGGTGAGAAAAAATGAATAAGAAAATACAATTTGTAATAATTGTGATAGCAGCTATAACAGCTGGTTTTTTAGGTGGTTATCTTTTTAAACAGAGCGCAAAATTAAAAAAGCTTGAGAAACCTGAGATAGGAGTTGAAAAACATTCTAGTGAAAACAAGACAGTTGCGTCTAAAGAAGTTGAAGAAAAAGGCCCTATTTTTGAGAAGAAAATAATTGAGTCGCCTCAAAAAACACTTAAGCAAGAGCCAGAAATTACCAGTAGTAAAAAAGAAGGGTCATCACTTGAGGTGATTAAGAGATGGGTTGATGAGTATATTATTACCCCATACTTTATTGAAGATCTGGTAAATTATATCTTAAATGTATATTATCCGCCAAACACTAAACAAAATCAAACTGATAAACCAAAACTAAATGTCTCTTTAAAAGTGCTTAATGCAAGATATGGATTGGAACTAATTGGATTTAGGATTGAAGGTTATTCTGTTGAAAAGGCAAGACAAAAAATTCTAAATACGATATTAGACCCAGATCTTCTGCAAAAGCAGTATGAGAAATATAGTGACATATTCATAAATGAACTTATTGACAGAGCCAAGGAAGAAGAGAGAGAATTTATTAAAGATGGGAAAATAGAAAAAAGGACGCTTACAAAACAAGAGATATATGATCTATTAATAGCCCTTTCTAATTATGTGGATGATCTCTCAGATGTATTAATGATTATAACTAGCGATAATGATTATTTAAACAAATTGAATAAGTTTTTAAAAACAGAAGAAATAACTATGCACAAAAATTTTGTATTAAATCAAGTATTAAATGAATATAGAAAAGAAAAACTAAAGTTAATGGAGAACAATGAAGAAAAAGGTTTAGATGAGTCAAAAATGAAGAGATTAGAAATACAAAAAGAAAAAATTATCAAGGAATATCAATTCTATTTGAGAAAAAGAGAAAGGTTAAGGACTTCAATAATAAATTCAATAATAAAACAAAAGCCCTCCTTAAAACTTGATAGTGGAGAAATAATATATATTAGTGAATGGGTATATAGAAGGATAAATCAGGGCCACACCTTGGATGATATAAAAAAGATTGCAGAGATCCTCGGTTTTGCAAGTAAAAAAATGAGAGAAAAGGCTGAGGATTTAATTGCATCTTGAGGAGCATAGATGAGTTATTAAGTATTCTCCTTTTGTTGGGCCTTTTTGATGAGCTCAAGGGCTAATTTGCCTAACTTAGGTAAATCTGGTTTTGAGATCTGTCCATCAGCCCCCACAGATTTTCCTTTGTGAAGAATTTTGTCAGTTATCATTGATGAAAAGAGTATAACTGGTATCTTGTTCAAGATTGGATCTTCTTTAATCTTTTTTGTAAGGGTAAAGCCGTCCATTTGAGGCATCTCAATATCTGTAATCACTAGAGCACATTTATCCAAAATGTTTTCAGGAGAGCTTTTTAGAGTTAATAAATAATTATAGGCCTCTTCCCCATTTTTTGCCACAAAACTTATGTTAAAACCCTTTAAATTGCTTACAATCAAATTTCTAATAGTTGGCGAATCATCTGCAATCAAAACAGAATATGGTTTTTCTTCTGAAATTGATTCTTCCACTTCAGATTTCTCAAATAGGTGGGCCATATCCTCAACAATCTTTTCTGCATCCAACATAAATACAATGCGATCACCAAATTTTACTACACCAGTAATACATGGAGTTTTGTCTCCATAAGAAATGTCTACAGGAGGAGAGATATCCTGCCAGCTAAGCCTGTGGATCCTTGTTAGTCCTGAGACCAGAAAACCCACCTTCATTTGATTAAATTCTGTGATGATCACTTTTCCATCTTCTAAAGGAAGATTAAAAAGATAGATTCCTAAATCTATAAGTGGGATGACATCTTCTCTAACCCTGATCAAGCCTAAAAAACTATCATGGGAATTTACAGGAACCTTGGTGATTTTAGGGAGTTTTATGATTTCTTGAACCTTAATTACATTTAATCCATAATATTCTTTTACATTATCTTCTTTTTCTATGTAGAATTCTACTATTTCTAATTCATTGGTTCCAGCTTCTAAAAGTATATTTGTTGTCATATGTTAATTCTCCTACAACTAATTTGAATTTAAAGCCTTTTCATATATATTGCACACGAATTTTACCCTTTTATATATCTCATTTTTTACTTTTTCTCTATCTTTTTCTATTGTATTGATGGAAAGCATTGTTATTCCAAGTACAGAAGCAAAGAATATTTCTGCAAATTCTTCTAATTTATCTATATTAATTCCTATTTTTTTTAAAAGACATGCAAAATGCTCTAAAAAAAACTTTTGATTCAATCTATACTTTTTAAAAACATTTTCATCCACTTTTTCATTTAAAAGAAAGTGGGCAAGCATATGCAAAGTTGCCTCTTTATCAAAAAAGAAATCTACAATACCAAAGGCAAACTCTTCAATAGAGTTTATCCCTTGTTCTAATCTTTGGAGTTGTCTTAAACGTTCTTTATTTATCTCCTGTCCCAACACTTCCAATAAGATTGCATCACGGTTTGGGAAATATCTATAAATAGATGCAGGAGATATCCCTGCTTCTTCTGCAATATCCCTCATTCCAATTTTAGAAAAATTTTTCTTGGAAAATAAATGAGTTGCAGCATCTAATATTAGTTCTCGCCTCTTTTCCCTTTCCTGTTCTTTGAGCTCCAAAAATGTAGATTTTTTTCTCATCCCATGATTCCTAAATAATTCACAATAAAAAAACAACTAGATTTTAAATTAATAAAAAGGTAAACACGTTTCAAGCAAAAAACTTAAGTTCTTTGGGGCAATTTTTAAGATCTATAACTTCCATTGATCTTAACATATTCTTCAGACAGATCAGAAAACATCATAGAGTATTCACTTATGTTATGCTCTCCAAGGTCAACTTCTATGATTATGTCTTGTTTTTTTAGATGACAAGCCGCAAGAGAATCAATGTCCATATCCACTGGAAGACCATATCTAAAGATCACAACATCACCAATTTTAAGTGTAACCTTATCTAGTTGAAAGTCAGCTTCACTTCTTCCCAGTGCTGCAATTATCCTACCCCAATTTGCATCTTCACCATATAGGGCAGTTTTTACCAATAGAGAATGGGCTATGGCCCTTGCGGCCTTTCGGGCATCATCTACTGTTTTTGCATTTTTTACTGTTAGATGGATAATCTTAGTCCCTCCTTCTGCATCTTGCACAATCTTATATGCCAGATCATAACATACCTCATACATTAATCTTTTAAATTTTTCTGTAAATTCCTCACCTGATATTCTAATTCCACTTAGGCCATTAGCCATGACAATAACACAATCATTGGTTGATGTATCCCCATCTACAGAAATCCTATTAAAGGTAAGTTCTACAACCTCCTTTAAAATTTTTTGTAAGATGTTATGCTCTATCTCTACATCAGTAATGAGAAAACTAAGCATTGTGGCCATATTGGGACATATCATTCCAGAGCCTTTGGCTATCCCAAGGATGTTTATATCCCCTTCAGATTTCAGAGATATTTTGGGAAAGGTATCTGTGGTCATTATAGCCTTTGCCACATGGGTTATATCTTTTTTCCCCATATTTTCCTTTAAAATTTTAGCCCCCCTCTCCCACGCATCCATATTAAAATGTTGGCCAATTACTCCAGTAGATGCAGGAATTATAGATTTAGGCGCAATATTTAACTCACATCCTACTATGTCTAAGCTTTTTATGCAATTTTCAATCCCTAAAGCACCAGTCCCAGCATTGGCTATACCAGAATTGATTAGTATGGCATTTGCCTTGTAGTTAGATTTTTTTAATAAATCTCTTGCCACCTTTATTGGAGCTGCAGAAAATTTATTAGTAGTGAACACAGCACCAATGTTGGCCGCTTCAGTTGAAAGAATAATGGCAAGATCATCTCTATTTGTGTATCTGAAGTTTGCCTCAGCAGTGGAAAATAGGTAACCTTTTGGAACTGTTAGCATCTTGTTTACTCCTTGATTTTTTAAAAAAAAAGTTTATTTTGATATATAGCACACACCTTTTCTATTATGAGTTTTAGAAAAAAGCAATTTTAAATAATCTAAAAGGCAAATCAAAATGGAAAACATTGTGTTTACAGAGACTTGGTTAGGTAAAACAAAGATAAAAAATAGGTTTGTTCGTTCAGCAACGTGGGAAGGTATGGCAACAGAAAAAGGGGAAGTTACACCCGCCTTAATTAAGCTCATGGAAGAGTTGGCAAAGGGAGAGGTAGGGCTGATAATCTCATCCCATGCATATGTGGATAAAAAAGGTCAGGCAAGCCCACGACAACTTGCAGTTTATTCTGATGAATTTGTGGATGGTCTTAAAAAGATGGCTGATTCAGTTCACAAATATGGCTCAAAGATATTTTTGCAACTAGCCCATAGTGGGATCTTTCGTTTTAGTCCTAATGGTGAACCTGGTCTGGGGCCATCTGATTTTGAGATAAAGAGCGATTTTAGATCTGCTAAGGCAATCGCAATGACCAAGGATAATATACAAGAAGTAATTGAAAAATTTGGTCAGGCAGCAAAAAGGGCAAAGGTTGCAGGATTCGATGGAGTAGAGATACATGCAGCACATGGATATTTGTTGAGCCAATTCTTGTCTCCATATTTTAATAAAAGACAGGATGAGTATGGTAAAGATATAGATGGCAGATCAAAGCTCCTTATGGATGTGTATCTTAAGATAAGGGAGGAAGTAGGGCAAGATTTTCCTGTAATAGTTAAGATAAATTGTGAGGATTTTTTAGATCCACAGATGAGCTTTGATGAGATGTTATATGTGTCAAAGCGTTTGGAACAAAATCAAATAGATGGGATTGAGATGAGTGGTGGCACATTGATCTCTAAGGATCTAACCCCATGTAGAACAAAAAAGATAGCAAGTAAGCTTGGAGAGATATATTATCTCCAACACGCAAAGAGATTTAAACAAGAGCTATCTGTGCCCTTGATATTAGTGGGAGGCATAAGAAAATTTGAAATTTGTAACGAGCTGGTCAAAAATAACATTTGTGATATGGTGAGTATGTCAAGACCCTTAATTAGAGAACCCCATCTTATAGCTAGATGGAAACAAGGGGATCTAAGGGACTCTATGTGTGAGTCGTGTAATATGTGTTTTAAACCTGCTTTGCAAGGTGAGGGATTATATTGTTATCTGGAAAAGAAATTAAAGAAAAAAGAAAAAAAGGAGATTGAAAATGATTTTAAAGAGATTTGATATAAAAGATGAAGTCATTGTAGGTAGGATCAAAAAAGGAAGTGATTTGATCTTAGAGCTTACAAAAATATGTGAGGAAAATAATATTATTAATGGAATTATTGAAGGAATTGGAGCCTTAGAATATGTCACAATTGGATATTATGATCAGAAAAACAAAGAATACATCATAAATAAGATAGATAAACCAATGGAGGTGTTGTGTTTAAAAGGTAATGTATCATTAAAAGCTGATAAGCCTATGGTCCACGCCCATATAGTATTAGGTGACAAAAAAGGCGAAGTCTTTGGGGGACATCTTTTTGAAGGAAGTTCAGTCTTTGCATTTGAATATTATATAATTTCTCTTGGCAAAGGTTTTTTTAGAAGGAAATTGGATCCTGAAACAGGTCTTTATTTATGGATAGACCAATAGACTAACTGACTAGGGGAAAGGTGGTGATGGGGGGGGAAATAAGGGCTGATTGTAAAGATTGGGGTAAAGCAGAGTTTTTGGAACTTTTAATTAATGCCTTTTCTGAAGGGATAATTGCCTTAAATAGTCAGGGAAAGGTCTTGTTTTGTAACAAAGTAATAGAGGATGGTTTTGGCTTAAAAGTAAAAGATCTCATTGGAAAAGAGCTCCACTCTCTTTTTATAAAAGACGATAAATTGCTGGCTAAGGTTAAAGAAGAATTTAAGATATTTGCCTCAACTGGCACAGGTCCTAAATTCCACCAGCCTGTTGAATTGAATGCAAAAGTAGGAGACATAGAGAAAAAAATACAATTAGTTTTAAAATCCATGAAATTTAAAGGTGAATGGATAGCAGTAGGGATTTTGTCAGATGTGACAAAACAGCGGAAGTTGGAGCTAGAGATTTTACGATCAGACAAAAGATTTCAATTGCTGATGGAATCCATTAATGAGGGGATTTTTTTGTTAAACGAAGATGGAGTACTTATAGATGCAAATCCATATGCATTAAAAATGGTGGGATGCAACTCCAAGTTCCAGTTATTAGGCAAGACCCCTTATGATCTATCTCCTGAACGTCAGCCAAATGGTACTTTATCTAAAGAAATGGCATTGAATAAAATCAAGGCCGCTATTTCAGGCCAGCCCCAATATTTTGAATGGATACTCAAAAGGCTTGATAATGGCTCCCTCATATATTGTGCAGTAACTCTATCCATGGTAGATTTGGTCAAAGAAAAGTTCCTTCTGGTAGTGGCAAGGGATATAACTTCTAAGAAGATGCTTGAGAAGGAACTTAAGAAGAAAAATAAATTAATTTTAGAATTATCAGAAACAGCACCAGTTGGAATAGTTAGATTTAGTCCCAAAGGTGAGATTGAGTATATGAATCCAAAGGCCAGGGAGATTTTAGGATATCTGGCAGGAGGACCTTTTGAACAAAGATCTGTAAAGTCTGTATTAGAAAGATATAAGTTATGGAGTTTAATAGAAGAAAGTAGTAAATTTAACAAGCAAAAGATTACGCAATTTCCTATAAATATAGATAATAAGAGAACGATGTGGATAGAGGCAATAGTTGACTTTATTGAGATGAAAGAAAATAGTCCTGTAAGAATGATTTTAAGAGATATAACGTCTGAAAAGATGGTGGAATTTGCAAAGGAGTCAGAGCAGAAAAAAACAAAGATCCTCATTGAAAGTCTCCCACATCCAGCATGGTTAATCACCAAACAGAGAAAGATCATTGCCCAAAATAAGGCTGCAGAAATGTGGGGATCAAAGGTAGGAGAGTATTGTTGGAAATCTGTTTGGTGTGGTAAATATATTCCTTCTAAAGCAAGAGAGACTATAGAGAGGACAGGAACACCTCCTCCAGGAATTAAATGTATGTTTTGTAGGGCAGATGAGGCCCTGATGATCCAGGAATTTAAAGAAAAGGAAGTAGATATAGAAGGTAAGGCCTATAATATGTTTTGGATTCCAGTAGATAAAGATCTCTTTTTGCATTATATATTAGATGTCACTAAATATGTAAGGTTACAAGAGAAATTGATGGATTTGTCAACAAAAGACGCCTTGACTGGCCTATATAACCGCAGATTTTTTGAGAAAAGATTTGAAGAAGAAAAAGAGAGAAGCAAGCGTTTTTCAAAGACTTTTAGCATTATAATGTTGGATATTGATGATTTTAAGAAAATAAATGATACATATGGTCACAATGTTGGAGATGAGGTGCTAATATCTGTTGCCAAAGAAATAACTAACAGAATAAGAAAGATTGATGTCCCAGTGAGGTGGGGTGGGGAAGAATTTGTGATCTTATTACCTGAAACACGTCTCAAAGATGCATTAGTTGTAGCTGAAGACATAAGGGCTTCAATAAAAAAACTAAAGGTCTCAAAGATAGAAAATATTACTGCAAGTTTTGGTGTTGCAGAATATAGAGCAGGAGACAACTTATATACACTGATAAATCGGGCTGATGAGCAATTATATAAGGCCAAAAGGAAGGGAAAAAATCAGGTATGTTATGAGGAAAAATAAGGAGGCGAGAGTTATGTATTTGAGAAAAATCACAAAATTAATATTATTATTTTTTGTTATTTTTTTTATTGCATGCTCAATTTATGCATCTGATTTGCCTGAAATAAAGAAAAAAGGAGTAATAAGACATCTTGGAATTCCGTACGCTAATTTTGTAACAGGAGCTGGGGATGGATTTTCTGTGGATCTAGTAAAGTTGTTTGCAAAATATTTAGGTCTTCATTACCAATTTGTAAAAACAGATTGGAAACATGTAATTTCTGATTTGATTGGGAAAAAGATTGAGGTAAAGGGAAATGAAGTAAAAATTATAGGGAAGTGTCAAATAAAAGGAGACATTATTGCAACAGGCTTTACAGTAATTGGTTGGCGAGAGAAATTGGTATCTTATTCAGATCCACTATTTCCCACTCAAATATGGCTGGTATCCAGAGTAAAGTCTAGATTAACGCCAATTAAACCAACAGGAGATATTTCCAAAGACATTTTAGCTGTTTTACAACAGTTAAAAGGAGTAACTGTCTTAAATGTCAGAGGTACATGTTTAGATGCATCTCTGTATGGCATTGAAAAATATGGTGCAAAGGTAATAGACTTTCATAAAAATTTAAATCAACTAGCCCCTGCTGTGATCAATGGTAAGGCAGAAGCCACTTTATTAGATGTGCCTGATGCCTTAGTAGCCCTAGAAAAATTTTCTGGACATATAGAAATAATTGGGCCTATTTCAAAACAACAAGTTATGGCAGCAGCCTTTAGAAAGACCTCTCCTCAGTTAAGAGAGGAATTTAATAGATTTCTACAAAAAATAAAAAAGGATGGAACCTATTTAAAGCTAGTTAAAAAATATTATCCCTATGTTATGGACTATTATCCTGAATTTTTTAAGTAGAGAATATAGATGAAGGTTAGGGCCTTTTTTAAAGAACATTTACTATTTTTTTTAATCTTTTGCTGTCTTTTTATTTATATAATGGGGGTGCTTGGGGTAATTTATTGGGCGAATCTTCGTCTTAGTAATTATTCTTCAAAGTTGATTAAAAATTCCATAACAAGCGAGGCCTCGTTTTTATCCTATTTTTTTCATGAGAGAAAAAATGATATTTGTGAGCTAACAAAACTTAGATCCTTGTCTGCCTTTTTTGAGAATAAGGCCTTGGGTATGTCCATGGAATATGGCCTCAGGGCATCACTTATATTTGTTGAAAGAGATTTTAATAAAGTTTTATTTTCAAAAACCATACATGACGTATCCATCTATAAAAGGATATTTTTTGTTGACATAAATGGTGATATATTAATGGATACAAAGCCCAAATATCTGCCTGAATCTTATATAGTTAAGTGGAAAGATTTTTTAGAAAAAGATAGGCGTGAAGCTTCTCTGTTCTTTATCAAAATAAATGATGGATATGATTTGATAATAACTGTTCCTTTTATTTTTAAAGGTAAATATATGGGGCAGATATTTTCTATAATAAATCCTGAAAGTATTTATACGTTACTTAAGCCTAGACAGCAAAAGATTTTTTTTATTCAACAAGATGAGTTCATTTACCTAGAAGACAAAGGATTTTCTCAAAACAAATTTAATTTATTGCAAAATATAAAACTAGATAAATTTAATAAATTATCTACATTAAGGGAAGAAAATGATACTACAACAAAATATATTGGATTAAAAGTTCCAATTAAAGGGACACCCTTCCATCTTTTTATTTTATATAATGCCGCACAGTTATCTTATTTTCTCCAATGCCCCTGGTTTATTCCTTTAGTTCTTACTATTTTGGCAATTTTGCTCATAATTGGATTAATTATCGGGTTTAATACGGGGGTGAAAAATTATACATTAAAGATTAAATTGAAGGAAAGTAAAAAAAGAGAGGAGGAAATTGAGCAAAAAAATAAAGAATTAGAAGAGGAAATAAGGCAGAGAAAAATAATTGAAAAAAAACTAGAAGAGACCAATATACATCTAATGCAGGCTCTGGATCAGGCAGAGTCAGCCAGTAAAGCAAAAACAGAATTTTTGACAAATATAAGTCATGAAATCAGGACACCATTAAATGGTGTAATAGGTATGTTAACACTTTTAAAGGATACAAATCTGTCAGAGGAGCAACGAAATTTTTGTGAAACCGCCCTAAAAAGTGCAAATACTTTATTAGGGTTATTAAATGATATATTGGATTTATCTCGGGTTGAAGCAGGCAAGCTAAAACTGGAAAAAATAGAGTTTGATCTGTATGACCTTTTAGATGAGGTAATAAGTAGCTTTTCTGGAGTTGCTCAATCAAAAGGGCTGGAGTTATCCCATTTTATTGATACGCAAATCCCCTTAAAGGTAGTGGGAGATCCTTTGAGATTGAAGCAGATTTTAAATAATTTGTTAGGAAATGCAATAAAATTTACAGATAATGGGGAAGTATACTTAACCACCCAGTTAATTGAAATCACCAACAATGAATTGTATCTTAAGTTCATTGTAAAAGATACAGGGATTGGCATCCCTCAAGAAAAGATACCTATGTTATTTGACAAATTCACCCAGCTTCATGCAACTGTGTCACGTAAGTTTGGCGGAACTGGCCTTGGCCTGGCATTGAGTAAACACCTTGTGGAACTTATGGGGGGTGAGATTGGAGTCTTTAGTGAACAGGGAAAAGGTTCTGAGTTTTGGTTTACAGTAAAAGTAAATGTTAGTGATCAAAAAGAATATTTAACCATTCCTGACAAATTAAAAGGTCTTCGAATACTTGTTATAGAACAAAAACTAACTCCTTTACAATTTTTGGTGAACTTTTTAAAAACACTTGATCTTCGTGTAGAGGGAGTAACAGAGATTGATAGTGGTTTGAAAGAACTTCAAAAGGCCAAAGCAGAAAATGATCCATATGAGATTGTATTGATAAGCAAAAATTGTATTGAAGATCTAGCTGATTTTGAAAAATTATATAATGTGAGCAAGGCTCAAACTATTTGGATCCTACTAAAAAGTGCAAATGAAAAGATATTTGAACCAATCTCTAAAAGGATCCATGCAATTTTGTCCAAGCCAGTATCATATACGAGTTTGATAGCCCTTTTATGCAAATTTTTTGAACCTAAACAAAAAGACATGGCCCAAGATGAATCAAACGATTTATATTTTAAAGGGAAAAAAGTACTTTTAGTTGAAGATAATAAGATAAATCAACAGGTTGCTAAAAACATATTGAAAAAATTTGGCTTAGAGGTTGATATAGCTAATAATGGAAATGAGGCCATTATAATTTTATGCAAAAAGAAATATGATTTAGTATTAATGGATGTTCAGATGCCTGAAATGGATGGATTTGAAGCCACAAAAATAATAAGAGATCCTCATTCAAATGTTATTGATCATAATGTTCCAATTATAGCTTTAACTGCACATGCGATGGAATCACATAAAAAGGAATGTCTTGAAGCTGGCATGGATGATTACATTGTAAAACCTATAGATATAGAAAAGTTAAAAAATGTGTTAAAAAAATGGTTATTAAAGGGGGATAAGATGCAAAAAGAGCCCAATAATCAACCTAAAGAAGAAAAAGTCATTTTTAGTGAAAATGATATAGAAAATATGCCTTCATTGGATAAAGATGGATTGTTAAAGAGGATGGACAACAACCTAATGATTATAAAAAAAATTTGTTCAACATTTAAGAATAGTTCTTTTAAATGGATAGAGAATCTAAAAAAGAGTTATGAACAAAGGGATAAAAATAATTTGAAAAGTCATGCTCACACAATAAAAGGTGCTGCTGGAACCATAGGTGCTGTAAGGATAAGATATCTTGCAGAGTTTTTAGAACACACAGCTGAAACTAAATCATGGAGTGAAATTGGGCAGCTTATTAATCGCATTGAACAAGAAATCCATGAATTTAATAAAATCATACAAAAGGAGTTTGGAGATGAAAAACATAATAACAACCAATAATGCTCCAAAGGCAATAGGCCCTTATTCTCAAGCAGTACAAATAGGCGAGCTCCTCTTTATATCTGGACAAATAGCAATAGATCCTGTTACCAACCAGTTTAAAGGAGGAACAATAGAGCAACAGACAAAACAGGTTTTAGAAAACATAGGTGCCATTTTAAAGGAAGCAGGGATGACCTATAATCATGTTGTTAAGACCACTGTATATCTTGCTGATCTGGCAGATTTTTCAAAGATGAATGAAGTTTATGCCACTTATTTTACAGAAGATCCACCAGCACGTGCTGCTGTCCAAGTAGCAAGATTACCCCTAGATGCAAAGGTGGAGATAGAGGCAATAGCGTCAAAATAGAACCTTGACTTATGAAAAAAAGAGCCCATTTTTTAGAAAAAAAGGAGGGGCTTATGATCTTGTTTGAGTTTTATTGTGAGGATTGTAAAAAAGAGTTTGAGGAGTTGGTTAGCTCAAGTGATAGTAATGTGAGATGTCCATTTTGTGGTTCAAAAAATACAAAAAAACTCATTTCAGCTGTAAAGGTTACAGGGTCTGAACAAAGTAGGATAACAAGTAATAGTAGTTGTTCGTCAACAGGGGGCTTTGCTTGAGCATCTTAAAAATGCCACCTAGGAAGAGGGGGCAGAACATAATATGAAAAATATATTAGAATTGTCAAAAGAGGAATTGATATCCTATTTTCAAAAGATAGGACAGCCAAGATTCAGGCAAGTCCAGGTGTGGAACTGGTTATATCAAAAGGGGAAATTGGACTTTTTTGAAATGTCCAATATCCCCAAGATAATAAGGGAAAGACTGGCCAGAGATTTTGTAATTGATCTGCCCAAGATCTATACAGTTCAAAAGAGCAAAGATGGGACAACGAAATTTGCTTTAAGTTTGCATGATGAAAACATAATTGAGACAGTTCTTATTCCAGAAGGCACTCACTATACCCAATGTTTGTCTTCACAGGTGGGATGCCCTCTTGGTTGTACATTTTGTTCCACAGGAAAAATGGGCTTTGTGAGAAATCTAAGCTGTGGAGAAATTATTGGACAGATCCTGGTTGCCAAGTCATATTTAAAGGATACCAAGGACAAATTAAAGATAAGAAATCTGGTTTTTATGGGAATGGGAGAGCCTTTGCTTAACTGGGAGAATGTGAAAAAGGCCATTTATATTTTAAGAGATAAACAGGCATTTGATTTTTCATACAGACATACCACAATATCTACAGTGGGCATACCAAAACCTTTACAGGAGTTTGCAGAAAAGGATCTAGGCTCAATAGCCATATCTTTACATGCGCCTACGCAAGAGTTAAGAGAAAAGATAATGCCAAAGGCAGCAAGTATAGTCTCTTTAAATGATCTCATTGAACTTTTAAAAAACATACCGTTAAGAAATAGACAAAGGATAACAATTGAATATATCTTAATCAAAGGGATAAATGATTCTTTAGACCATGCTCGTCAATTAAATAGAGTGCTATCTCACATTAAATGTAAAATAAACTTGATTGCCTTTAACCCAGGAGAAGACATTGAATATGAAGCACCAGATGAAAAGTCTATTTCTGAATTTGAAAAATACTTACGAGATAAAGGGCAGATCACAACCTTGCGAAAAAGTAAAGGCCAGGATATAAATGCGGCATGTGGTCAACTCAGGGCAAAGATATTATAAAATTAGCTATTAACCATACGAGTTTTTTAGGAGAAAAATAGAATGGAACCAGATTTTAAAAAACAAAATGGATTAGTTCCTGTAATTGTCCAGGATGTACATACCAAAGATGTACTCATGCTGGCTTACATGAATAAAGAGGCATGGGATAAGACTCTACAAACTAAAAAGGCCCATTATTATAGCAGAAGTAGAAAAAAATTATGGCAAAAAGGAGAAGAATCTGGGCATGTGCAATTGGTAAAAGATATAAGACTTGATTGTGATAATGATACAGTATTGCTTTTAGTGGACCAGGTTGGAGGTGCAGCGTGTCATAAGGGGTATAAGAGTTGTTTTTATAAACGTATAGTCTATGAACATGGGAATATGTCTATGGAAATATGTGGAGAAAAGATATTTAATCCTGAGGAGGTATATAAATAAATGGCAAATGAGAAGATTTTAAAACTTGGAATCCCAAAGGGATCTCTTCAAGACGCAACATTAAATTTGTTTAGAAAATCTGGATGGAAGATAGATATTCATCACCGAAATTATTTCCCTGACATTGATGACAATGAAGTTACCTGCACATTGTGTCGAGCCCAGGAGATGCCAATATATGTAGAAGATGGGACATTAGATGTAGGGCTTACTGGTAAAGATTGGGTTTTGGAAAATGAGGCAGATGTAGTTGTTGTTGATGAGCTGGTTTATTCAAAGATGAGTAACAAACCTGCCAGATGGGTTTTGGCTGTTGCAGGAGATTCTCCCTACAAAAGGCCAGAAGATCTGCAGGGGAAAAAGATTGCAACAGAGCTTGTAAATTTTACAAAAAAATATTTTAAAGACGCAGGCATAGATGTTGAGGTGGAATTTTCATGGGGAGCAACTGAAGCAAAGGTTGTTGCTGGACTTGCAGATGCCATTGTGGAGGTCACAGAGACTGGGACAACTATAAAGGCACATGGCCTCAGGATTATTGCAGAACTTATGCAAACATGCACCCAGATCATTGCCAATAAAAAGGCATGGGAAGATGAGTGGAAGAGAACCAAGATTTTAGAGATGGCCACCCTTTTAAAGGGAGCTTTAAAAGCAGAGAGAATGGTGGGACTTAAGATGAATGTAAGAGAAGGGAACCTTAATAAGGTTCTGGATATACTGCCAAGTATTACCTCTCCCACAATAGCCAATTTGAATCAAAAAGGATGGATCTCTGTTGAGGTTGTGGTGGATAAAGATCAGGTAAGGGATTTAATTCCAAATTTGATGAGATTAGGAGTTGAGGGAATTATTGAATATCCCTTGAATAAGGTGATTTAACATATATGAAGATGATGAGGCTGGCTACTTTTTCTTATTTTTTCCTCTTTATTTTTGCATGCGCAACTACATCTAACATAATAACAAAAGACATTAGGGCACGCATGGATTTGGCCTCTGCGTACATGGCAAAAGGTCAACCGCGCCTGGCCCTTGTGGAACTTGATAAAATTAAGGATAGGGCAAAGGATATTCCATATTACCATTTTTTGAAAGGATTAGTCTATCTCCAGCTTAAAGAAAGAGAAAAAGGTATTTTGGCGCTAAACAGAGCAGTAAAACTTGATCCAGCTTATGGGGATGCGTGGCATTACTTGGGCCTTGCTTATCTTTTAGATAAAAATGAAGAAAAGGCAATTAAGTGTTTTGAAAAGGCCCTATCCATTGAATCATATCCTACACCAGAGTTAGCAGCACATAACCTTGCATTAGTGTATATCCAAAGAGGGGAGATTGACAGGGCAATATGTTATGAAAAAAAGGCCCTAACTCAAAATTGGCGATATCTACCTTCATATCTCACCTTAATAAAACTCTTTCAAAAAAAAGAGGATATAGAGTCTGCTATTATGTGGGCCAAAAAAGGGATAGAGGCCTTTCCAGATAATGTGGAGCTATATTTTTTGTTAGGAGAAAATTATTTAAGGCTTGGGAAAAAACAAGAAGCCAAAAAGGCTTTTACAGAGGTGTTGCTACTTGATAAACAGTGTAAGACAAAGTTTGCCAAAGTGGCCAGAGATTATCTGGATATCCTCTAAAAGGAAAGACCTACCTAAGATACTTGGAATAAATCCCTGGGTATATGATTTTGCTGCATACAATTTTTGGGCACGGCCTGTGGGGCTTATTTCTTGTCTTATGAAGTTTAAAGAGATTGGTTGTGATGTTGCCTTGCTTGATTGTATGATCAGGATGTGGAGAGATGTTCCATGGACACAGGATAGAAGATATGGATTAAGTGCCTATCCGAGAACAGAGATCCCAAAGCCATATATCTTAAAGGAGGTGCCTAGAAATTTTGCTAGGTATGGGCTCTTGTTTGAGGCGGTCAAAGGTGCTTTAGAAAGAATGGAGGAGCCTGATTATGTATTCTTATCCACAGTTATGACTTATTGGTATCCTGGGTTAGTTACCATGATACAACTGCTCAGGAAAATTTTTAAAAGGACAAAAATAGTTGTAGGTGGAATTTATCCCACTTTATGTGAAAAGCATGCAGAGAACCTTTTAGAGGCAGATCTCATTATTAAGGGACCTTTGGAAAAAAAAGATAATTGGGATAAGTTGATGAAATTTATGGGTCTTTCTTATAAAATGCCAGATTTTAGATTGAGCTTTTGTTTTTATCCTTATACTTCATATGCTGTGATAATGGGATCTAGGGGATGTCCTTTTAATTGTGAATATTGTGCTAGTAGAAGATTGTTTCCTGGTTTTTATCAACGGCCTTTAGATATTATATGGGAAGAATTTTACCTTGAATATGAAAGAGGTATCAGGGATTTTGCATTTTATGACGATGCACTATTGTTTAATGTAGAAAAATGGTTTGTAGGTTTTTTAGAGCGGGTAATAAAAAATAATGTAGAGGTTAGATTCCACTGTCCAAACGGGTTGCACATTAGGTATTTGGATAAAGAGATCTGCAAGTTAATGAAAAGGGCTGGTTTTAAAACCATTCGTCTTGGCCTTGAGACTGCAAATTTTCAATCTAGAAGAGATAGAAAGCTTACAAAAGAGCAGTGGGATATTGGGGTTAAAAATCTACTAGACGCAGGGTTTGATAAACAAGATATAGGTGTTTATATCCTTTTTGGGCTTCCATATCAGACAGATGATGAGATTGTGGATACAATAGAGTTTGTAAAATCTTATGGCTTTAGGCCACATCTTGCATATTATACACCTATTCCTGGATCTAAGCTGTATGAACAGGCAAAAGAGGTTTCAAACTATCCCATAGACGAAGACCCCATATGTCAAAATAATGCCATTTGGCCTTGTTATCCTGGTGGTTTTTCATGGGAAAAAAGGTCATATTTTAGACAATTAATACACTCTTAATAAAAAAATTAACTCAATAACTCACTAGATATTTACATGCAACTTTCTTAAATTCCTAGATACGTCTTTTTTACTTCATCATTTTCTTTTAAGTCCCTTGCCTCACCTTCAATCTTTATCTTACCTTCAGCCATTACATAGCCATAGTCAGATATTGCCAGGGAAAGATGTACATTTTGTTCCACAAGTAGCATTGTCACGCCCTCTTTTTTCAACTTCTCTATGGCTTCAAATACCTCTAATACCAACTTTGGGGCAAGACCCAGACTTGGTTCATCAAAAATAAGTAATTTTGGCGAACCCATAAGACCTCTTCCAATGGCCACCATCTGTCGTTCTCCTCCAGACATGGTGCCTGCTTTCTGGTCTAGCCTTTCTTTTAATCTTGGAAAAAGGGAAAACACAAATTCCAGATTTTTCTTTAAATGAGCTCTTGCCCTCTTTGTGAAGGCTCCCATCTCCAGATTTTCATATACACTCATATCATGAAAAAGTAGTCTCCCTTCAGGCACCATAATGAGACCTTGTTCTGCCCTTTTATATGGTGGCAGTCTGCTGATATCAATGCCCTCAAAAATTATCTTGCCATTCCAAGTTGGCAAAGTCCCCATTATAGCCTTCATCAAAGTTGTCTTTCCAGATCCATTAGACCCTATTACTGTTGTTAGTTTGGATTTTTGAACATGGAGGTTTATTCCCCACAATATTTGAACTTCTCCATATCCTGATTCAAGGGATTCTATTTCTAATATGTTGTCTGTCATAGGGAATTTTCCTTTGATTTTATTAACTTTAACGCAAGATCAGGATCACCCAGATATGCCTCTATTACCTTTGGATCATTGGCTATTTCTTCAGGAGTGCCTTCAGCAATCTTTGCTCCATAATCTAAGACAATAATCCTGTCAGAAAGCTTCATAATAGCATGCATCAGGTGTTCTATCATTAGAATAGTTATTCCTGATTCCCTAATCTTTTGTATTACCTTAAGCATCTCATCTGCTTCAGCAGGATTTAGACCAGCTAGTACCTCATCCAACAATATGATATCAGGTTCAGAGGCAAGGGCCCTGGCAAGCTCTAATCTCTTTTTTTCTGGTACATTTAATTTTCCAGCAAGGACTTCTTTTTTTTCTGTAAGCCCAACTACATCCACTATTTCCTCTGCAATGGATACGCTCTGTTTTAACGTGGCAGATTTTTTGCCAAAACAGGCACCTACCATGATATTTTCCAGGACAGTAAGTTCATTTAATGGTTTTACGATCTGATGAGTGCTGGCAATACCAAGCCTTGTCCTTCTGTAACATTCCGTGTTCGTAATTTCTTTGTTATTAAAAAAAATTTTACCTCCATCAGGGTAATATACTCCGCTAATTACATTAAATAATGTGGTTTTGCCAGCACCATTGGGCCCTATTATTCCGAAAATTTCCTGTTTTTTTACCTTAAAAGATACATTATCCACAGCAACCAGTCCGCCAAATTTTTTTGTAACAGATTGCAATTCTAAAATCATTCCAATAAACTCCTGATCTTCTTAAACCTATTTCTAAGGGTCCCAACTATTCCTCCTGGAGCAAATAAAATTATTATGAGTAAAATCAATCCTGTAATAGCCATATGTAAATTTTTAAACAAGGGATTTACAAGTAATATGCCCTTTAATCTCTCATACAATATTGCACCAATGGGAGGGCCAGATATAGTACCAAATCCCCCTAACATCACCATAAATATCATTTCTATGGATTTGACCAGATGAAATGCATCCTCTGGTTCTATATTCCCCGCCTTAAAAAAGAAAATTGCTCCTACCAGACCAGGGAAAAATGCGGAAATAGCATATGCTATGCTTTTAAATCGCTTGGCATTTACCCCTAAAACTATTGCAGCATCTTCGTCTTCTCTTATAGCAAATAATCCATAACCAAATTTAGAATTTTTGATAAAATAAGAGGTAACCAAACTCACAATAGTTACTATCACCATGAGACAATAAGCAAACCAAATGGCCTTAGCTGCACCACCATAGGTTTTGTATATCTTAAAATTAAAAAACATCCCTGTGGCACCACCTAACCATGAAAGATTGGTGACCAGGGATTTTATTGCCTCATTGATCCCAATAGTAGCAATAGCAAAAAAAGCACCTCTCAGTTTCAGTACTGCCTCACCGACTATGAGCGCAATAATCGCAGAAACCACTCCTCCCATTATCATTGCAAAGATCAAATGTATTCCAAATTTATGCATTAAATAAAAGGAAGTATATCCTCCTATACCAAAGAACACTACGTGACCAAAACTTACATACCCTGTATACCCCAAAATAATATTTAAGCTAACAGCCAATGTGATATACATGAGTATGAGAAATACTGTCTCTCTATAAATTACAGAATGAGTGATAATTGGGATCAAGGAAATTGCTAATATGAGGGGTATGAGCCAGAGAAGTGTGTATCTTTTCTTCATTTTTTACCTCTTAGTTATGAGTCCAGTTGGCTTAACCAAAAGAATGATTACTAAAATCACAAATTCAATAAACGGAATGTAACCTACCGGGATCTTCAATGCACATATGTTTTCCAGAAGTCCCAATATAAGGCCACCAACAAGGGCACCTATTGGACTTCCAAGACCACCAAGGACACAGATCACAAAACTTTTTAACTCATAAACTGCTCCAGAGAGGATGGTAAAAGGGAATATAGCTGCAATAAGACATCCCGCAACCATGGCCAATCCAACACCTATTCCAAAAGAAAGAGATAATATAAATGTTGAATTTACACCCATAAATTCTGCAGCGGCTCTGTTTAGAGATACTGCCCTAATGGCCTTACCAGTCCATGTCTTATACAAAAATACATAAAGTACTATAGTAAACAAAATTGAAAAAAGACCAGTAAGGATCTTTGTAATGGGTATGTATATATTCCCAATACCTATAGAACCAAGTCCTATGTCTATTGCTCGAGGATTTGTGGTAAAAATAAAGGTCCCAAGACCAATGATTATAAGACTAAGTGAATAAGTAGAGAGTAGTGTGGACAGTTCAGGTGCATCCAAAACTCTGTGGAGTACAATAAAATACGAGATCATTCCCAGAATTAGACCAACAATCAATATCAGTATTACGGCAAGAAAAGGATTTATTCCTGCAAAATGAAAGATAAAATAAGCACAAAACATCCCTAACGCAATAAATGCGCCATGAGACAAATTTATTACCTTCATAACACCCCAGATCAGGTTAAGGCCTATGGCCGCAAGGCCATAGACCAGACCTACAAGGATTCCATTTATTAGTGCAGCAATCCAGGCGTACATTTATTTTCCCTTATTTAAATTTTTTATAATAAGGATATATGAAGTTAGCTGATTTAGCCACCTCTGGCCAGACTACTTCCTTTACCAGTTTACCATCACAATTTTGCCACTGTAGATATACCATGTCGTGTCCTAACTGGCGACCATAGTAATCACCCTTATCAAATGTGATTCTTCCATAAAAGGTCATAAGATCCATGGCCTCTAATGCCTTTTTTACTTTGCTGGATTTTAGAGAACCAGCATCTTCAATTGCCTTTTGCAGAACAAGGCCAGCAACAAAACCAGCAGCCGCATGATAACCAGGAGTCTCTCCATATAGTTTAGAATAGTTTTTCACAAACCAATCACCAGACACGCCATACCAGGGCACACCTAATTTTTTGGCAGTCTCCTCACTAAATTTGGCCTTTGGTTCCCATTGAGATGGGGCAGTAACATATAGAGCAGATTTCCCAATTTCTGCAAATTTTGGAACTGCTGGAGCAACCAACAAAGAGACCAGCTTTACTCTAATCTTTTGTTCAAATATCTGTTTTGCAAAGGTCTCTCCATCTGAAAAGTGTCCTCCACCTATCACTGCATCTGGCTTTTTTTTCGCAACTTTATTTAAAATTGATGTAAAATCAGTGGTTCCTGGATCATAAGATTCAAAAAGCACAACGTTAAATCCATGTTTTACTGCATAATCCTTTGCTGCAGTGCAAACGTCCTTAGCAAAGTTACTCTGTTCAAAAACAATGGCTATTTTTTTTGCCTTTGGATCATACGCCTTTAATAAATCCAATGAACCTGTTAAGTAACGACTGGCAGGGGTATAGATTTGAAAAATATGGGTATATCCTTTGGTAAAAATACTATCAGAGGCGGAACCTATGGCAAGCATAATTTTTTCATACTGCTCTGCAATTATGGAAGAAGATGCAGTCAAGCCTGAGCTGTAAGGACTTATGAGAAAATCGGCTCCATCTTGAGTTATAAGCCTCACATATAGTTGCTGAACCCTTTCTTTACTGCTTTCATCATCGTAATACTTAAATTCCACAGGTAATTTTTTTTGGAGTTCCTTTACATAGATTCCCCCTTGTTTGTTGACATAGCTTTTCCATAAGCTTAATCCATTGTATTGTTCCTTGGACTCTGCATTGAGTTTCCCTGTCTGGGATACAGTAAATCCAACTATAATTTTATCTTTCGCTAACACCTTTTTGGTAAACCCAAAAGACAGAAAAAAACAACATAAAAAAAACCAAACAAAAACCCCCCTCTTCATCACAATTCCTCCTTTTTTATGGTTAAGGAATTACAAATCTCCACTTACACGATATAAATAAATAAGCGGTCCCTGATTAATCTATTTTTCTCTGAAAGTCAAACCTATTTTTAGAGATACAGCAAATCTCGGTCAGGGAAAATTAGTTTATTTTATGTTATTTTGTTTTTATTTTAGATACTTCAGATATTTATACATTTAAATAGATTATAAAACATCTTGCAAAACAATTAAACTAAGTTTAAATATTCTATCTCTAAGTCTGAGTCTTTAGCGCACCTAAATATGCTCAACAGAGGGGGTGTTATGGAAAATATTGCCAAAGGTGAAGACAAATATTTGACTTCTATAAGAAATATAGGAATCATAGCTCATATTGATGCTGGAAAGACCACACTCACAGAGAGGATACTCTATTACACAAAAAAGATTCACAGAATGGGCGAAGTACATGAAGGCACAGCCACAATGGATTATCTGCCAGAAGAACAAGAAAGGGGAATTACCATAACATCAGCCTGTACCACCTGTTTTTGGAAAAACAAACAGATAAACATAATAGATACCCCAGGGCATGTAGATTTTACAATCGAGGTGGAACGTGCATTGAGGGTATTAGATGGCGCCATTGGTGTGTTTTGTGCCGTGGGAGGTGTAGAGCCCCAAAGTGAAACTGTATGGAAACAATCAGAAAAATATCGAGTCCCAAAACTTGCCTTTGTGAATAAAATGGACAGGATTGGAGCAAATTTTGAGAATGTATTAGAAGAGATGAAAAAAAAGCTTGGGGCAAATCCTGTTCCAGTGGTAATTCCTTGGGGAAAAGAGGACCAACTAAAAGGCGTAATTGATCTAATTGAAATGAAATTTATATGGTTTGATCCAGAAACTGAAGGAGAGAGATTTGAAAAAAGGGATTTAATAGAAGGCCAAAAACAAGAAGCAGAGAAATGGAGGGAAAGACTTATAGAAAGTATATCTGAGATAGATGAGACCATCTTAGAAAAATACCTGGCAGAAGAAGAAATAGACACATTAGAGCTTAAAAAAGCCATAAGAGAAGGAACAATTGGACTAAAAATAGTACCTGTATTTGCTGGATCCGCGTTAAAAAATATTGGTGTGCAACCAGTTCTGGATGCAATATGTGACTATCTCCCCTCGCCCTTAGAGGTAAAACAAATAGAGGGAATTGATCCTGACTCTAACAAAAAAAAGATCTTTCCAATATCATCTAAGGCTCCATTTTCTGCTTTGGTATTCAAAATTTCTATGGAAACAGGGAGGCAGTTGTCACTTTTTCGTGTGTATTCTGGAAAGATACAGGTTGGAGACTCAATATATATTTCCACACAAGGCAAAGAGGAGCGAATAGCTAGGCTCTTTCGACTCCATGCAGATAGGAAAGAAAGGATCAATGAGGCTAAGACAGGGGAAATTGTTGGGGCCGCTGGTCTGAAATTAGTTAGAACAGGTGATACTTTATGTAAAAAAGAGAACAAGATCATTTTAGAAAAGATTAGTGATTATAAATCTGTTATTTCCATAGCATTGGAACCAAAAAATACTCAGGAAGGAGAAAAACTAATAGAGGTATTACAAAAATTTCTAAAAGAAGATCCAACACTTTTTATGGAAATTGATGAAGATACAGGGCAGATTATCTTGTCGGGGATGGGAGAGCTACATCTGGAAGTGGTGCAACAAAGATTAAAAAGGGAATACAATCTTGATTTTAGGGCAGGAAATCCTCAAGTTGTATACAGAGAAACAATTTCAAAATCTGCAACCGCATCTTCTGAATTTTATAAAGAACTAGCTGAAAAAATGCACTATGGATTTGTGGAACTAAAAGTGGAACCAATTGATAGACACCAAGACAATAAAATCATATTTGAGATTGACACAGAATCTTTTCCTGAAAAATTTGTGTTGGCAATAGAAACAGCAATAAAAGATGGGCTGTTAAGTGGAGTTTTAAAAGGAAGTCCTGTGCAAGGGGTAAGGGTTTCTATATTAAGTTTAGGAGAATTAAGGCAAGATTCCAGCGAGATTGGCTACCACATGGCAGCAAGTATAGCATTAAAAGAAGCATTAACCAAAGCAAATCCTATCCTACTTGAGCCCATTATGTTTGTGGAGATTTATGTTCCAGAAGAATTTGTGGGAGATGTGATTTCTCTAATAGGCATGAAAGGTGGAAAAATCGAAAATATGTTTGAAAGGGGTCAAGCAAAGACCATACAGGCTTTGGCTCCTTTGAGAAAATTGTTTGGATTTTCAACACACTTAAGATCAGTTACACAGGGCAGGGCTAATTTTATTATGAAATTTGAAAAATTTGATGTACTTGATTGATAAAATTTCTTTAAGTTTAATGAACCAATATCCCAAAAAACAGCTTGGTCAAAATTTTTTGATTGATAAAAATATTATAACAAAGATTATTCACTTAATAGAACCTGAGGTTGAGGATGTTATCCTTGAAATTGGTCCAGGAAAGGGCGCCTTGACAAGGTATCTAGCACAAATGGCAAAATCGTTGATTGCTGTGGAAAAAGATAAAGGGCTTATTTATGATTTGAACAAAGATATCCCAGATGCACAATTTATCTTAATGGATGCCCTAACTTTTCCATGGCATAGGGCAAATGGATATTTTACTAAGATAGTTGGCAATCTACCATACAATATTGCCACTACTCTTATATTTGATATTGTGGCACATTTTAGCAGAGGAAAACTCATGGTGTTTATGGTACAAAAAGAAGTGGCTGAAAAGATCTGCGCAAAACCAGGAGATAAAAAATTTGGAGTATTAAGTGCCTGGATTCAGACCTTTTGTGATGTGAAGGCTGATATTATCATTAAACCAACATGTTTTTACCCAAGGCCAAAGGTGCTCTCTCAGGTAATTTTATTAATCCCCAAAAAAATTGAGCTAAATAAAAATACTCAAGAAAAGCTAAAAAAAACAATAAAAACCTGCTTTAATAATCCAAGAAAACAACTGAAAACTATCTTAAAAAATAGATGGAACTCAGATTTAGATGATTTTTTTAAAAAAAACAAAATAAGAGAAGACGCAAGACCCAATATGTTAACTCCTGAACAATATCTACAACTTGCTGAAACAATATATAAAAAATAGCATGAGGCCTTAAAATAAAAGAGAATATAGCTTGACATAAGATTTTTTTTAATATTAAATTTTCCTTTAATATTCAGGGCAACAACTAAAAATAATGTACATGGTTTTAAATTAATTAAGGAGGAATATATAATGACTAAAGCAGATCTCATTGCAAAAGTAGCTGAACTAGCTGAATTAAAAAAAACAGAGGCGGAAAAAGTAGTAACCGCATGTTTAGATGCTATCAAAAGCATCCTTCAGGAAGATAGCAAACTCACAATCACAGGTTTTGGAACCTTTGAAGTAGTTGAGAGAAAACAAAGAAAAGGAAGAAATCCACAAACTGGTGAAGAGATAATAATTCCACCCTCAAAAGCAGTAAAATTTAAACCAGGAAAACTTTTAAAAGAAGCTATAAAATAGGAGTTTACTATGCTCCACGGAGAAACCATACATTCAATGTTGCCTCAAGACATACCTTGGTGGCTACCTGATCATGCCATATTTTTTGGTGTGTTATACATTGTCATCCTCACCATAGGAACAGGGGTCTCTTTGGTATTTTTTAAGTCATTGTTAGAGTATTTAAAGGATAAATACTCCTAATTATATTAAGAGAAAAGAGGTGTGAAAATTCACCTCTTTTCTCTTGCTAATTAAAATAAATTCATGTAAATAATTTTTTCTTTAGTTATTTGCATAAGGAGGTGAGATTTGGGTGGCAAATGTTATTGTGTCGGAGAATGAAGGTTTTGAGATTGCCTTAAAAAAGTTCAAGAAGCAGTGCGAAAAGGCGGGAATTCTATCTGAACTAAAGAAAAGACAGCACTACGAAAAACCAAGTATAAAGAGAAAGAAAAAAGAGGCTGCAGCTAAAAAAAGGCTTATAAAAAAATTGAGAAAAATAGGTCTTATTTAAAAATAGCTAAAAAATGAGAAAAATCTGGAGATGAATCCTTTTGTCTCCAGATTTTTTAATTAAAAATATCAAATAGTTCCTAAACAACAATCCTCCCCAAAATGTTAGGTAGACACAGATAAGATGCACAATTGACAAATTCCTATTCAATTATCACAGGTAGGCTATGGATAAAAACACAATAGAACTTTTAGAATTTAATAAAATTTTATCAGTAATAGCGGGCTTCTGCATATCAGAAGCTGGTAAAAAGTGTGCCCTTGAGTTAAGACCTGAAACAGACAAAGAAAAGATACAAATAAATCTAAATATATTAGCAGAAGCATTGTTATATAAAAATGAAATTATCAAATTAGAATTGGATTTTCCTCCACTAGATGGAGTTTTTGATTATTTAAAAAGAAAAAAAATCTTAGACGAGGATGGACTTTTTGGAGTAAAAGTCTTTTTAGAAAAGACAAAAAGCCTAAAGGAATTTATTGACTCTATTGCTTTTGATAAGACTAAAAATCTTTTAGAAAGATTTAAACATTTTCCCTGGCCTCAACAGAGCTATCAGGCCCTACAAAGGTGTCTTGATAAAAATGGAGACATAAAAGACAATGCATCTCCCACCCTTAGCTCTATCAGGGAACACATTCGATCCATTCAAAAGAGATGTAGAAAAAAAATAATTGAATATATAGATAAATATAATCTAACAGGCATGCTTCAGGATGAATACCTTACAATATCTTCTGATAGATATGTAATTGCCCTTAAGTCAAATTTTAAAGGAAAAGTAGAAGGAATTGTGCATGACTATTCCCAAAGTGGAGAGACCTGTTATTTTGAACCAATATTTTTAATAGAATTAAACAATAGATTGCAAGAGTTAAAAAAAGAAGAAAGGGAAGAGATAAATAACATTTTAAAATATTTAACAAATCTTATTGCCTATGATCTAGAAAAAATAAAGATCCTCTACTCTTTAATGATTGAAATGGATTTAATCAGGGCAAAGGTGCTTTTTGCTTCTGAATTGAATGGATCTATTTTATCCATTGAAGATAAATTACATATAAAAGGAGTAGTTCATCCCCTTTTATATCTTCAGAAAAAAGATAAAGTTGAGCCAATTGATTTGATCTTATTAGAAGGTCAAAAAGGACTCATCCTTACAGGAGGAAATTCGGGAGGAAAGACAGTTTCTTTAAAAACATTGGGGCTGTGTGCCCTTATGACCTATGCAGGTTTACCTGTTCCATGTAAAGAGCATAGCACCATACCATTTTTTAAAAACATCTTTGTATTTTTAGGAGATGAACAGTCTATAGAGCAGAGGCTCAGCACCTTTACAGCTCAAATTATCAAACTTAAAAATATATGGCCAAAAATAGATGACTCCACTTTGGTATTGCTTGATGAATTTGGGACAGGAACAGATCCATCTCAAGGAGCTGCACTTGCACAGGCTGTTATAGAAAGTCTCATAGAAAAAGGTAGTTTTGTATTTGCTGTTACCCACTTTCCATCTCTTAAAGTCTTTGCTTTGAGTCATAGACAACTTAGGGCTGCAATGGTCCTTTTTGATCCAATAACGAAAAGGCCTCTTTATAAGATAGCATATGACCAGGTAGGAACTTCTCAGGCCCTTGATGTGGCCAGAAAATTTGGAATGCCCAAGGAAATCTTGTCAAAGGCTGAAAAATATTTACTTATAAATGATAAACAGACAACAAAAATAATAGAAAAATTAAATGAAATCACTGTAAAAAGAGAAAAGGAATTAGAAAAATTAAAAAACAAGATAAAAGAGCTAGATGAAGAAAAAAAGAAGCTAAAGGAGAAATACCACACAAAAATCCAAAAATTAATTGAAGATATCTCTAATGCCTTAAGAGACATAGTGATCTCATACAAAGAAGGAAAGATCCACAGGAAATTGGCTCAACAAAAATTAAAACAACTAAGGGAAAAACTTAAAAATGAAATAGATGAAAAGAGGGAAAAAAGAGAAGTTGATATAAATCAATTGAAAGTGGGTGACGAAATATTATATATCCCATGGAATAAATTTGGCTCTATTGAGGCTATAGATACAAAAAAGAAAAAGTTAAAAGTAAATATAAATGGTGTGAGCCTGTGGGTAGATCCTTTTGATATTAGCTGCTCTGGCCAAAAAGAAAACAAGGATTCCTCTTTTGTTTATCACATAAAACAAACATCACAAAACATTCCTTTGGGGAGATTGGATTTAAGGGGCTATCGGGTAGATGAGGCTGAGACAGAATTAATCAAATTTTTGGATCAGGCTATATATAGGGGGATATCAAGTGTTGAGATTGTGCATGGCAGAGGTGAAGGTATTTTAAGGAATTTTGTGCAAGATTTTTTAAAAAAATACCCTTATGTTAAATCCTTTTCTTTTGCCCCAAAAGATAGGGGCGGAGATGGGGTAACAATTGTAGAGATTGATTAAGATCCATGTATGGGCTTTATAAGCAGAGAAATTATCCAGGAAATAAAAGACAGGATAGATGTAATCTCCCTTGTTAGTAGATATTTGAATCTCCAGAGGGTGGGTTCTAGATTTAGGGCCCCATGCCCATTTCATCAAGAGACAAAACCATCTTTTTATATAGATCCAGATCTTGGACTCTACCACTGTTTTGGATGCCATGCATCTGGAGATATTATTGATTTTTATTGCAAAATAAATGGTCTGGATTTTTATGAAGGGCTAAAAGAGCTTGCACAAGAAGTTGGCATATCATTAGATAACACTAAAATACCTAGCTCAAAAAGGCCTTCTAAAAAAAAGCTCATTTTAGAGATCAATGATGAAGCCCTGAATTTTTTTAAAACAACCCTAAAAAATAGTCCCCAGGCTTATGAGTATCTAAAAAAAAGGGCCATTGATGAAAATATAATTACAGAGTTTCAATTGGGCTATGCCAAGGACTCATGGAATGATTTAAAGTCTTATTTACTAAAAAAGGGATACTCAATAGATGCACTTATTGATTCTGGAGTTTTGATAAAAGGGTCCACAGGGAAGGTATACGATAGATTTAGAAATAGGATAATATTCCCTATATTAGATATTAGGGGAAGATGTATAGGTTTTGGTGGAAGGGCTATTGGTGACGAAGATCCAAAATATTTAAATACCAGTGAAAATGAAGTATTTAAAAAAGGGGAAAACCTATATGGACTCAATGTTGCGAAAAGGGAAATTATATCTCAAAAATTTGCAATTCTAACTGAAGGGTATATAGATGTTATTAGGCTTTATCAATATGGTTACAGAAATTCATGTGGGGTATTGGGAACTGCGCTCACGTCCGATCATGTAAAAAAGATCTCCAACTTTTGTCCAAAAGTGGTTCTAATATTTGATGGAGATGAGGCTGGATATAAGGCTGCATTTAGGAGTGCTCAAATCTTTTTGCAATATGGTATTACAGTATCTGTTGTAGAACTGCCTGAGGGTGAAGATGTGGATTCCTATCTTATTAGTTATGGAAAAGACGCACTTGACAAACTGATAAAAAATGCAAAACAGGGTCTTGTCTTTTGCTCCCACATGATTAAATTAAATAATTCGCCAAGGGAAGTTATACGATGGTGTAGAGAGTTTTTGGCATCTTTACACGATCCTGCTCTAAAAGGTTTTTATCTTCCAGTGATTAGTAAGGAGCTTGGAATCTCAGAATTTGAACTGGGAAAGATTCAAAATGAGACCAAAGCTCTAAAGAGATTACAGGATAATAAAACCCTGATTGGCATAGGAGAAAAGGAGATCTTAAAGTTTGCCATATGCTATCCAGAATATATTGATGAGCTGAGAAAATTAAATGCACAGAACCATATGAAGAATAGATTCGCCCAGAATCTCTTTGAAAAATTAGTAAGCCACCCTGAGGATGAGATATTATATGTTTTGGATGAAGAGGAAAAAAGGTTTTACATTGAGTCTCTTTTTTTTAGAGACCAGGATATAAATCCCAATTATTTATGGAAAGATATAAAAGAATTTTTAGAAAAAAAAGAAAAAGAAAGACTTATAAAAGAGGCTAAAGAAGGCCTTATTCAGGCACAGATGGAAAAAAATCAAGAAAAAATAGATTTTTTTATGAAAGAAATCAATAGATTGGCAAAAAATTGATTTCAAAATTCCCTTAATTTAAAATCAAAGGGGGGAAAATGAAAAGCATAAAAGAAATCCAACAAATCAAAGCAATTATTGCAAAGGGCAAAGAAAGGGGCTATCTGACATTTAGCGAATTAAATGAAGCCCTGCCACCTGATGTAAATGACCCTGCTCAAATAGAAGAAATTATATCACTGTTTCAACAACTCGATATTACCATAATTGATGATAAAACAAACAAAAAAATGGAAGTGGTCAAAAACATTGAATTGGATTTTGAAGAAATAGAAGATATAGAGGATAAAGATCTTGAAGAAACTGCTAAAAGCTCAGACCCTGTTAGGATGTATCTCTATGAGATGGGCCTTGTACCTCTTTTGGATAGGGAAGGTGAGGTCAGAATTGCAAAAAAGATTGAAGAAGGAGAACTTGAAGTACTTTATTCATTCGCCGAAGTCCCTGTTGCAATTGAATATCTCATCAATGTGGGGGAAGAACTCAAAAAAGGTGCAATAAAACTAAAAGATGTGGTTAAGACAATAGAAGAAGATGATCCTACAGAAGAAGAGATGAACCAGCGGCAAAGGGTTATTACCCTTTTAGAGGAAATAAAACAGATTTATAAAAAGAAATCTCATCTTTATAAAAAATTAGACCAGCTATGTACATTAGAAAAAAGAACTGCAGCGCTGGCCAAAAGATTTCTAGAATTTAAACAAGAGATAGTAGAAAGGCTACGTGCCATTAAATTAGAAAAAAAACTAGTAGATCAGGTAATCGAACATATTGAAGATTATGTGCGTCAAATGAACAATTGTAGACGGGATTATTCTGCTTATATAATTTCAGTGGGAAAGACACAAGCAGAAATAGAAGAGTTATTTAGAAAACTAGACAATAGAGAAATCAAGCCTATTGTGGCTGCTGAAGAATTGGGAATGACAATAGAAGAGCTATTTTCCTTCAAAGAAATGCTCACAAGTAAAGTAGAAATCTTAAAACGGTTAGAGGAAAATTGCTGCCACGATGTCAATGAGTTAGAAGACATCCTGTGGAGAATGAAACATGGAAATGAATATGCCATCAAGGCAAAACAGGAGCTTATCAGGGCAAATCTTCGTCTTGTTGTCAGCATTGCAAAAAAATATATAAATCGGGGATTACAATTTTTAGATCTGATCCAGGAAGGAAATATTGGACTTATGAAGGCTGTGGATAAATTTGAATATCAAAGGGGTTATAAATTTTCCACATATGCCACATGGTGGATAAGACAGGCAATAACCAGGGCTATTGCTGATCAAGCCCGAACCATTAGAATCCCTGTGCACATGATAGAAACAATTAATAAACTTATTAGGACTTCAAGATATTTAGTGCAAGAACTAGGGAGAGAGCCGCTTCCTGAAGAGATTGCTGAAAGGATGGATTATCCTGTTGACAAAGTGAAAAAGATTTTAAGGATTGCTAAAGAACCAATATCCCTTGAAACACCTATTGGTGATGAAGAAGATTCTAGTCTTGGTGATTTCATAGAAGATAAAAAGGCAGTGGCACCAGCAGAAAAGATTGTTCATTCAAAACTGGAAGAGCAAATAAATAAAATCCTTTCAGAATTGACACCAAGAGAAGAGCAGGTAATCAGAAAGAGATTTGGTATTGGAGAAAAATCTGACCACACATTGGAAGAGGTTGGAAAACTCTTTAATGTAACCAGGGAAAGGATAAGACAGATTGAGGCAAAGGCATTAAGAAAATTAAAACATCCATCAAGAAGTCAGATCTTAAAGGCATTTTATGATCTATAATAAACTGTTGGGGACAGGAAAAAAAATCATTTTTCTCTCCCTGTCCCTTTATATTTTATTTTTTGTATCTAGCCTAGGTAGCTCAAAAGAGTCCTTTATTGAAAGACCCATCAAAGTCGTTTGGGTCATAGATGGAGACACCTTTGTTTTAAAAAACAAAAAAGTTATAAGATTAAAAGGGATCGATACCCCTGAAATTTCACATGAACCAAATGTCAAAAGTCAATACTTTGCCAAAAAGGCGAAAAGATATTTGATCAAATTAATAGGAAGAAAATATGTAATTATAAAAAGAAAAGGTCTTACTTACGACAGATACAAAAGATTAGTGGCATATGTTTATCTTCCTGATGGCACATTTTTGAATGAATTTCTAATTAAAAAAGGATATGCCTTTTATTTTCCCCATAAAGATATTGAACCCTATATAGCTGCAATCTTATTACTAGCACAAAGAGAGGCCATGATCCAAAGAAGGGGTTTTTGGAAAAAGATATTAACTTTAGATATTGCTAACCAATTGTATATTGGAAATTTACATGATAAGAGATTTCATGTTCCCACATGTAATTCTGTAAAAAAGATCTATTGGAAAAACAAGGTCTATTTCCACTCATTATTTGAGGCTTTTTATAATGGATATGCCCCTTGTAGAAAATGCACCCCTTGGCCACGGGAATAATGTTACAGGCATGGGGGAGGCGCTTGCTTGAGCCTGAGCGCCCCCCTATCTTATTAGCTTAACCTATATTTTTCATACATTCTGAGGTTAAAGTCCAATACCTTTTCAGCAAGCTCAAAACTCAGAGAGCCACACCCACAACTAGGTGTAATAAATATTTGGGATAAGAGTTTGTCTTTTGTGCAACCAAAGGCCTCTGCTGCCTCTTTAATCTGGGCATCAAATATTTTACAAAGGGACTCAAAACTCTCTTTTTCTATTAACTCAGCCTCTGTTGGCACAATGCCCCATGCAATATAATTCCCATTTTCTAAAAAATCCCTTAGATTTTCTTTATACAGCATTAACTTATCAAAATAGGAATATGCATCAAAATTCAAGATATCAGCCCCTGAGTCGATCACCAAAGACCAATCAGTATTTGCACACACATGGACTCCAACTAATACATCCATCTCATGAAGCCCATTGATTATTTCTGAAAACGCAGAAAGGACATCATCCCTACTTATGCTTAAAAATTCAGTGGATCCAAATCCAGCTAATGCAGGCTCATCTAAAAATATTATTATCTTTTTATTAAACTCTGATAGCACCTTTGCCTGATACATTGCACTCATTAATAGGTGCTTAACTGCCATGTCTTTCAGCTGTTCATCATAAAAAATAGCCCTACCGTCTTTATCTTTAACACTTGTGGCAAAGGTAATTGGTCCAGTTATCTGGCCCTTTATTGCAACAATCTCATCTAAGTTTTTAAGCTGTCTAAGCCTATCAATTAGATGATAAAGCCCTAGCAGCCTCTGTTTCTCAATAGGGAAACTTTCTTCAATAGACTTTTGCCCACTGGTTATACTTAAGTAATTTTCATAAAATGTTGTGAGATCACTCAAAAAATCTTCAGAAGATTGATCTATAAATTCTTTATCCCCTTCTATTCTGTATCCAGGCATGCCAGGTAAAAACTGAGATATCATGCCTTCAAATTTATTTTTGGGAAGTTGAACCCAATTGGGGATATAAGGAGAATATTTAAGTACCAGATCAACTGCCTTGTCATGATCTGTTAAAGGCAGGCTGCCTATTAATATAGGGAGCCCATTGGGAAAAAAATCACTCATACTCTTTTCCTTTTGCTATAATTTTAATGCTGTTTTTAAGTCTTCTACAGCATCAGTCATCTCCCACGTAAAATCAGGATGTTCCCTACCAAAATGGCCGTAACATGATGTTTCTTTATAAATTGGTCTTTTTAGTTTTAGTCTTTCAATAATAAAATATGGCCTTAAATCAAAGACCTCTAATATTGCCTTTGTCAATGCTTCGTCACTAACAACTCCTGTTCCATTGGTATTCACCAATACTGATACTGGTTCTGCTACTCCAATTACATAGGCTATCTGAACCTCACACATTTCAGCAAGGTCTGCTGCCACTATATTTTTTGCAATATATCTGGCCATATATGCTGCAGACCTATCCACTTTTGATGGATCTTTTCCAGAAAATGCACCACCACCATGTGATGCCATACCTCCATATGTGTCCTGAATGATCTTTCTACCCGTCATTCCACAATCACCCATTGGCCCGCCAATTACAAATCTTCCTGTGGTATTTATGAAAATCCTCAAATTGTCATCCACTAGATCCTCAGGCAAAGATGGCATAATGACTTCCTTGATTATAGCCTCCTTTAAATCTTCATATTTTACATTTTCATCATGCTGTGCTGCTACCACCACATTATCTATTCTTATTGGCTTTCCATTCTCATACTCTATTGCAACTTGAGTTTTTCCATCAGGCCTCAAAAAATCTAAGATCCCTTTTTTCCTTACATAAGTTAGCCTTCTACTGAGTTTATGCGCAAGAAAGATAGGTAAGGGCATAAGTGTCTTAGTCTCTTTGCATGCAAAGCCAAACATCATTCCCTGATCACCTGCACCTTGTTCTTCTGGTCTTTCTCTGTTCACACCCATGGCAATATCTGGAGATTGTTTGTCTATTGAAGAGATAACTGCACAGGTGCGCCAATCAAAACCCATATCAGAACTACTATAACCAATTTCCCTTACAGTCTCCCTTACTACTTCAGGATAATCTACCACCCCCTTGCTGCTTATCTCTCCTGCAACAAAACAAAGTCCTGTTGTAACCAATGTCTCGCAAGCAACCCTTGCATCAGGATCTTGTTTCAAAAATTCATCCAATATTGCATCAGATATCCTATCAGCAACTTTATCTGGATGTCCTTCAGTAACAGACTCTGAAGCAAACATGTATCTTCCTTTTTTTCCTATCATCCCAATATCTCCTCTTTTAAATCTTTTTATATTTAACCCAACTATTATACTCCACTGGTCTATAACTTAATCAATTGCCCCATCTACAGTCCTTCAATCAGCCCAGGCAATATCTCCCCAGCCTTTCCGTGAATTGCATAATCCATAAATTTCGTATTTGGAGTGGGTTCCAGATTTATCTCCACTAACACTCCACCAGCCTTTTTTACAATAAAACCCAAAGATGCTGCAGGCTCTACAACTGATGAAGTGCCTATAATCAACATAAGATCAGTATGTTTTAAGAAATTACAGCACTTATCTAAAATATCGCTGTCCAATGGTTCGCCAAAAAAAACAACCCCAGGCCTAAGCAGACCTCCACATTTAGGACATGTTGGTAGCTCTCCCAAATTAGGAGTCCTATCTTCATATTTATAATAACATTTTGTGCACTTGACCCACCAGATATTTCCATGTATTTCCAATACCTTTTTGCTACCTGCTAGAGAGTGAAGACCATCTACATTTTGTGTAATTAATAAAAAATTCTCCTTTTTCTTCTCTAGCTCAACCAGTGCCTTGTGTCCTTTATTATAAGTGACCTTAGCTATCACCTCTCTTCTCCAGTTATAAAATTCCCAAACTTCTTTAGGATTTTCTAAAAAACCTTGAATACTAGCAAGTTTCATCGGGTCTTTATTTCTCCACAACCCATCAGCTCCCCTAAATGTTGGCACCCCACTTTCTGCAGAGATCCCAGCACCTGTTAAAACTGCAATCTGCTTTGCCTGTCTGATTTGTTCTCTAACTTTCTCTATTAGTTCCCTCATAAGTTCCCTCATCCTTAAAAAATTGTCCTTGTTTTATAACTACATAGTCTCGATTAGTTAATTGTGGAAAGAGTTTATTCACTACAATTAATGGATTCAAGTATTTTTTTTCCCAATTAAAAAAGATCTCCACGCAATTTTCTTTGATTTCAATATTGCTAATTATCTCTCTTAAATTTATTTCCTTGTCTTTCTTTGATATGACAATGTCACCACTATTAATTTTCCTAATTATAGATTCTAACTTTATTCTATCTAAACTTTGGAAAAATTCAATCCGATATTTTTCCTGTTTTGAATAGGGGATGGAAAAATCTTTGTCTCGAAATTCAAGTTTAAAAAAATTAATACCAGGTATTGAATGAGAATTTAAGCTCTTTAGCACAGATGGATCTAACTTTTTTGTTACCTGAATCAATACCAGCTCACATCTACTTTCAACTGAGACAGGAAGCGCCCTTGCAAAGGAGATCTTCGGTCGAGGAGTATATCCCTGAGAAAACACTAAAGGCAGCCCTACTCTTCTAAAGATCCTTTCTAAAACCTTTTGCAACTCTATCTGCGACAAATATCTCGCCTGATCCTTTTTCTCAAACCACAAAATATATCCAAACTTCTCTATAGGTTCTTTTGGTTTTTCTATTTTTTCTTCTTTGAGTTCTATCCTTTTTTTAGGAGAATTTAAGATTGGTTTAATCTCTTTAAAATCACAAACTCCACATCCAGCGCACTTTCCTCCCCTACAATCTGGAGTGAGGATAGCCTTTCTAGATCTTTCCCTTTCTTTTTGCAAAAATTCTTTCTTAACTCCTATATCTATAAAATCCCATGGAAGGTGAATATAAATATCTCTTTCTTTTAAATAGTTATCTATATCAATTTCAAGTTTTTTAAATACCTGTGTCCATCGAGAATAATCAAAATGCTCCTTCCATCCAGTAAACACATCCCCTATGAGATATGCATTGAAAACTGCATCAGAAAGCTCTGTATCTCCCCTTGAAAATACCCCTTCAATTACACTCATCTCAAGGATTGGCCAAGAAAGCTTTAGCCTCTTATTTCTCTTAAATAACCTTTTTAAATATCTTATTTTTCCCTTTATCTCATCCAAGGAATTTTGTCTTTCCCACTGAAAAGGGGTATGGGGTTTTGGGACAAAGGGAGAGATTGAGGCTGAGACAAAAACTCTCTTTTTTTTGGGGGCAAGATCTAAAATCTTTTGACATAGACCAAATATTCCCTTTAAATCTTCTTCTGTCTCTGTGGGAAGGCCAATCATAAAATAGAGTTTAATGTGTTCCCAACCCCTATCAAATGCCCATTTTGCATGATCTAATATCTCTTTTTCTGTAATCCCTTTATTAATAACATCTCTTAGCCGTTGAGTTCCTGCCTCTGGTGCAAGGGTAAGTCCTGTCTTTTTTAACATACCCAAATAATTTACCATTTGTTCCTGAAAACTACCAGCCCTAAGAGAGGGAAAAGATAAAGAGAGATGGTTTTCCAATGAAAAACGAACACTAAAAGAAATAAGTTCATTCAACAGAGAAAAATCACCAACACTTAATGACAAAAATCCTATATCTTCATAACCTGTTTCTTTTATGCCCTGGGTAAAGGCCTTTTTAATAGAATCAATAGCCCTTTCCCTCACAGGCCTATTCACCATACCTGCGAAACAAAATCTACATCCCCTTGTGCAACCTTTAGTAATCTCAACAACAAACCTGTCATGAACTGGTTTTCCAAATGGCACAATCTGTTTAATTGGTGCATCCCCTTCTGAAAAGGAGTTATAGACTCTTTTTACTATCTTATTTTTACCAAACAAAGGGACATAACAACCCTCAATTTTAGAAAGACTTTTTAACGTTTCATCTTTGTTCAATCTTTTATTTTTTGCATCAAGCACCACATCGGAGATTTCCAAAATAACCTCTTCCCCATCACCTATAACAAACATATCAAAAAAGGGTTCAATAGGACATGGGTTGAATACACCCTCTCCACCAGCTATGATAAGTGGATATTTTTCATCCCTATCTTTAGAAAAAAAAGGGATATTGCTGAGTTCAAGCATATACAATATAGTAGTATAACAAAGCTCATGGCATATACTAAAACCAATTATATCCATATCATACAGAGGATCATCTCCCTCAAGTGTGGCAAGTGGGACTTTATGTTTTTTTAATACCTCTGCCACTTGTTTAGATGGGGCATAAACCCTTTGCGCCCATATATCTTTTCTTTTATTTAAGATAGAGTAAAGTATCTGGTGTCCAAAATAGGAAACACCCACTGGATACATATCAGGAAATGCAAGGCACCATTTTAATGGAATGTCCTTTGACTTGTGTATACTATTTAGCTCACATCCAAGATAATGGGATGGATTTTGAAATAGAGGGAGGAGCTCTTTCATGTTTTTTACTTTCCCAGGGCCAATTAAATACCCTGGGATTTAAGATTATGGCTTAAGCAAATCAGATATATTAGTTATCTTCTTCCCCTGTTTATTACCCATTAAGTTTTCCAAATTCTTCAGATCTGATGCTGAAGATAGAGAGATATTACTGCTTGCTTCTAAATATTTGCTCTCCAATTCCTCTGGAATCTGCTTAAAAAAGTATACTATATGATCCTTTGAGATCTCTCCTTCTATCTCTGAATCAAATGGAAAACCAAAGGGCATAATTGCCATCTGGATTCCTTGCTGTGTTGGGATGGTCTGTATCACTGCAGGATCCTTTAATTTTCCCTCTTTCTCATCCCATTTTCCCACTACCAAATCGCCTGTTACTATCTTTACCAATCTTATCTCATATTTCATGGCTATCTCCTTATAAAATTTTATTTAAGCTCTAGAGTTGTAAACAATTAAACATCTATTGTAACGGTGTCAAGTTAGGGAAGATCAAGTTTAATGGGAAAAATAATAGTTTTTTTCTTTTGACAAAGTGGTGATAATTTGTGAATCATTTAGAAAAAATTCCAATTAAGAAGAGGTGATTTATGAACAAACTGGATATAATAATAATCATCATCTTATCCCTAACCTTTATCAGGGGTCTTATGAGGGGAATTGTAAAAGAGGTAATGGGCATTGTGGGAATTGTTTTGGCCTTTATCCTTTCTTCAAAATATCATCAAGATCTAACACCCTATATTGTCAAAATTGTCCATGATAAAGAAATTTCAGGCATAATAGCATTTGCAATACTCTTTTTATCAACAGTTGTTGTCCTGTTTTTAATTGGGGCCCTTATAAGGGAGATGCTTAAATCCATGTCCCTTGGATGGCTAGATAATCTAGGTGGCGGTGTCTTTGGATTTATTAAGGGTGTGCTCTTATCTAGCATGATCATTTTTGTTTTAACATTTTCTTTAGATCCTAAAAGTCCTATTTTAACAGAATCTAAGCTCTCTCCTTATGTTATGAAGATCGCAGATAGACTTATCTATTTGGTCCCTGAAGATATAAAAAAAGAATTTAAAGAAAGATCCCACAGACTGAAAGATAAATGGGAAAAGTCTGTTCTTTATAAACTAAGGCATCCAGAATTAAATAAATAGTCTGTGACTTAATAAATTTTATTCCAGGAGTATTTTTATGAAATTTGATCCAAAGGAAGTATTTCAAGTTATCTCAATCTTACTTGGTCCCAATGGTTGTCCATGGGACAAAAAACAGACCCCTGATACCCTTTGCGAATATTTAATTGAAGAGATCTTTGAATTGGTAGAGGCAATAAGAAATGGCAGTAACGATGAGATAGAAGAAGAACTAGGAGATGTATATTTTTTACTCTTTTTTATTACTTATCTATTAGAAAAGGAAAACAAGATAAAAATAAACGATGTTTTTAAAAAAAATGTGATAAAAATGAAGAATAGACATCCCCATGTCTTTGGAGATGTGAAAATATCAGAGGAAAAAGAAATCTTATATAATTGGGAAAAGATTAAAAGAACAGAAAAAAATCATAAAGATAAAAATCCTTTAGATTCTATACCAAAATCCCTTCCCCCTCTTATAAGGGCATATAGGATCCATTCTAAAGCAGAAAAATTAGGATTTACATGGAATAACAATCTAGAACAAGAAGAAGCATTAAAAAAAGAATTACAAGAATTTTTAGAAGCAAAAAGAAATTCTAACCAAGATATGGAAGAAGAATTTGGAGATCTCTTGTTTTCACTCGTTGAATATGGAAGAAGACACAACATAAAGGCAAATTCTGCCCTGCAAAGATCAATAAACAAATTTCTTACAAGATTTAATAAAATGCTTGAGATTGCAAAAGAAAAAAATATTGATTTTTATTCATTGCCTCAAGAAGAAAAGGACAAGTTGTGGGAACTAGCAAAGAAAATAAAAGAATAATTAACTATGATTCGAATAGAATTTTGGGGACAGCTAAAAGAACTAGTAAAAAAATATGATGCAAAAAAA
>JAMOPG010000244.1 GCA_027064715.1 Desulfobacterales bacterium | reverse complement strand
GCATCAAAATTTCTAATTCAAAAGAACCAATGGACAATTTCAATTGTCGGCGGACAAACTTATGAAAAATAATGAAGGCTTGTCAAGAAAAAATTGAAAGTAAAAATGATAAATTGCACAAGCTATAGCTTAAAATTATATTTTTTTGTATTAAAAAGAATATGTTTGAATGTTATAAAGACTATGCAAAGGATATTTAGGGTTCTTGTGTTGCTTATGCACTTTATCATCTGGAACCAAGGGGTAGGTTGTTTGTTGTTTTTGGGGCTCCTATTTATAAAGGGATGATCATTGGAGAACACAACAGAGGTACAGACATTGATATAAATCCATGCAAGGCAAAAAAGCTTACAAAATTAAGAGCTTCAGGCAAAGATGATGCAGTTATAATATACAAACCTAACTGAGTAAAATCCGTTACAGTAGTGTATTTCTAAATTTTTTATTAACAGAGCACTTATATGTTACAAAAGGGGTCCTTTTTATTTTTGAGTTCATTGACTAATATAATACATTAATTATTTATAAATTTTAGTTAGCCAATTGATGATTATGGTCTTTTTATAGGAGGAGGGAGTTATGTTAAGTATAGAGAAAAAATTAAAAAAGATAATTGAGTGGGAAGAGGTTCCCAAAAAGGATGTGTTATCTCTTTATATTGACGTAGATCCTTCAAAACCAGAAAATGCTGAAAAAGCATGGTTAAAAAGAGTAAAAAAGGCACTTAAAGAGCTCGTTGAAAATAACAAAGGAAATGAAAATCTTAATGAATCACTGATAAAAGATCTATCAAAAAATTTGGAAATTCTACTACCTAGTGGAAAAACTCTTGTATGTTTTGCCTATAAGGAAAAAGATGAGCTACAATATGAAAGATTTGAACTGAATATTGAATTACCATTATTGGATTTTAGAAATCAAGGAGTTGAGATAGCATATGGTCGACCTTATATTACTCCATTACTTTTTGCTATGGATGAATATGAAAAAACAGGAATCTTGGTATTAAATCCCCAAAAATGGCGCTTTTTAGAGGTATATTTAGGTGAAGTAACAGAGGATGAAGAGTTGTTCAAAGAAATTAGTGGAAAGGATTGGGAAGAGCTTCATAGATTAAGTAAACAAATAAGTGAAGAGATTGAGCATAGGATACAAAAAAGGGGTGGACGATTTGATAAACTTTCAATTAAAGAAAGGGAAGCTGCTAAGGTATCTACCTGGATGTCCAAATTGTATGGGAAGATGGCAAGACTGCTCGAGAAAATTGTGACTGCTGATTCAATTGAAAGGTTAGTTTTTATTGGCGAGCGGTGGCAATTGAGTTATTTTGAAACCTATTTATCAACAAGGATGCAAAACAAGATAGCTGCTAAATTGCCGCTAAAACCAGAGATAAAAGAGGCCTCTCCTCAGAATATTTGGAAATATACAGAGCCTGTAATATATGATATTGAAAGAGAATATGAAAAAAGGCTTTTGCAACAAATTAAAGAGCAGCCTGGGCTTTGGGGTATAGATCCTGTTTTAAATGCACTCCAGATGGGTAGAGTAAGAAAGTGGGTTATACCATGGTCATTAGATATAACAATATGGCGATGTGAAAAAGATGGATTTGTCGCAGCTTCACAGGATACTGCTAAAATTGTATGTAGTGATCCTAAACCTGTGAGATTAAAAGAATGCATATACGATCTTGCTTTGACCTATGGGGCTGAAATTGAATTTGTAAGGGGAGAGGCAGAAGAGATTTTACTTAAAGAGATGGATGGAATGGCAGCACTTGTTCGCTGGTAAATTAAAAGGCAGGGTTAATCCTGCCTTTTAATAATTGGATGAGGAATAAATTACTAAAAAAATAAGTTATAACAAGGAGAAAAAATTGAGACTTATTCTCTGGTATTGTGAATTATTTGGATGGAATCCTTCTATTAAAACCCTTGAAAATGCTACTGATGCTAAAGCAGAAAAATATGAAAACGTTGTTGTGGTTTTTGTGCATGTGGAACCAAAAGATGTAGAAAAGGGGAGTTCTGCAGAGACAAAACTCGTGAAAAATGCAAAATGGCTAGCACGCAAATGGAATACCAAAAAGATAATACTACATTCTTTTTCTCATTTAGGAGAAGAAAAAGCAGACCCAGATCTGGCCAAAAGGTTATTTGTTAATGCGTTAAAAAGATTAAATGATGCAGGGTATGAAGCAGTTATGTCTCCATATGGTTATTTTAATGATTTAGAGATAAAGGCACCAGGCCATCCCTTGGCAAGGATTTATAAAAGCTTTTAATATATTGTTAACTATAATGGAAATGGATATGAAAAAGTGCATTAATTTCATAGATGTCTTTCTTTAAAAATTTTTCTATCCAGCTTTTAGCAAACCTTATTTTGAGGTTGTTCTATTGACTTTGATTCACTATGAGGGCTAACGCCATGGAGTATCTACCAGCTTAGAGCAAAACCAAAGATCTACAAAAAAATGAAGGTTAAGCACCCTGTTGTTAGTCATTAATTATTTCATTTAACCCTTTATTATTAAATCAACTTTTTCAGGAGAGATAGTGGCAATTTTTCATCAATAGTCCTGCTTCTATTTGGAAACACATTTGCCTTCACCAATAAATCAATTTCTTCAACCAATTCTTTGTCAATTGTAATTGCAATTTTTGATATTGGCATTATTATCGCCTCCAAATCATAAAATATAGCATACAGTAGTTTATTTTAAGAGTTATGTTAATGCTCACTATTGTTGAACTTATCTATATTTCCCTTGTTTTTTTGAGAAAAATGTGAAATAAACAGGAAAACATTGTTTGTTATTGCTTTATATGTGGTTGGCACTATAAACATAGATAAAAAAACAAGGAGGTATAATTATGGCATTACCAGAAGTAGAAGTAACCAAGACCTTGGATGCAAGGGGACTTAGTTGTCCAATGCCCATGTTAAAAACAAAAAAGACTCTAAAGGATATGAAGTCAGGGGAAGTTTTAGAGGTTTTGGGAACAGATCCAGGATCTAAGAATGATATACCTGATTTTTGTAAAAAGCATGGATATGAATTTTTAGGGTATGAGGATGATCCAGGTGGATTTACTAGGTATTTGATTAGGGTCAAGTAAATTTAAAATGGAAATTGGAGCTTCCAGGGGGAAATATGCCTCTGGGAACAAAACTTCTGTGTCCCATTATAATCTGGGGGTAGAAAATGAATAAACTTGTTATAATAGTGAGGGACAAAGAACAACAATATGAAGCACTTCGCTCTAGTCTAGGTGCACTTTTGGAAATACCTGCTGTTACCATGGTGGTATTAGATCATGAGGTGGATATGTTTGAAGCCTATAAGGAAAACATGGAATTTTTCGATGAGATGGAAGGAGAGAGATATTCTAATAACAAGGCAAATGTGGAAAAATATGGTTTTAAATATGCAACTTTTGACGAAATAGGGAATATGTTAAAGGAAGCTGATATTGTAATCCCATTTTAAGGAGGTGGTATGTGAAGGTATTACATGTGCTAAAATCTCCACCAGATGAGACTGTGAATAAATTTATAGAAATGATATCAGGTGATGATAAAGATATATTTGTGTTATATGAAGGAGATGTTGATTGGGATAAATTTATTGATGAAGTTTTTGCCCATGACAAGGTAATTTGTTGGTGGTAATTTAAAAAATAGGGGTAAAATTATGGCAAAGTTGGGAATTATGGTTAGAGGGACTGATTATTTAGATTATGTGATAAATACAGCCAAGGCAGCTCACAAAAAAGGAATTGAAGTTCAGATATTTTTCACTGGAAAAGGTGTTTTGCTAACCCAAGAAGAAAGGTTTAAAGAACTTGTTGATTGCGCCAAGTTGTATGTATGTGATGTAAGCTTCAGGGCATATGGGCTGGAGGGCAAAGAAGTTTCAGGTGTTGGCTTTAAACAATTTGTCACACAAGCAAGAAACGCAGAAATGATTGAAGAGTGCGATAGATATCTGGTTTTTTAAAATAAGAGGGGAGGTAAAAAACTCCCCTTTTATTTATTTTTTTAGACTGTGGTTAAAATATATACTATGGTTGTATTGCAAAATATCTTGAAACAGCAAAAAAACAAAAGAGTATTTTTTTTTTAAATCCCCACCAAAGGGATATCTCTTCTTTTTTTAATATCTCTATTTCTTTGATCATGCATACTACACTGTGTTATCTATCCAAGGTAACTTTACCTTTGATTTTTCAATTAATAAATAAAGATAGAATCAAAGGGATGATTATACGCTATTAAACTTACAGGAGGATTTCATGAAAAAAATAGAGGCCATAATAAAACCCTTTAAGCTTGATGATGTGAAGGAAAAGCTCACAGAAATAGGGATTAAAGGCATGACTATAACAGAGGTCAAAGGATTTGGACGGCAAAAGGGTCATACAGAGATATACAGAGGAGCAGAATACGTTGTAGATTTTTTGCCAAAAATAAAAATAGAAATAGTTGTTCCTGATGAAATGGTGGATGAGGTCATCTCTGTTATATGTGCCAGTGCAAAAACAGGTAAAATTGGTGACGGTAAAGTTTTTGTGCTTCCTGTAGAGGAGGTCATAAGGATAAGGACCTCAGAAAAAGGTGAAGTAGCAATTTAATGTAAAAACAGTAAATCTCTGTGAGTTTGAGGAGTTAGGATTTATGGGGTAACAAACATAATTGTATAAATACCTATAATATTTTTTTGTAGGCAGTTGATTAGTTTTTGGACAGTAACCACACAAGCTCAAAAGCTTTTTGTCAAAATTTATTATAATTTCTCCCTTACAGTAAATTGCTGATATAAAAAAGTTATACTTGCATTTTTTTTATAGAAAGGATAAAGTCTTTTGCTTTGGATAGCAGCAATTGATTTCTCATGGAGCAAAAAACAAGGGAGGAGAAAATGGCTGTATGTGAAATTTGTAAAAAGAGGACAAGAATAGGGAACAATGTTAGCCATGCCAACAACAAGACCAAGAGAACTTTTAAACCCAATATCCAAAGGATAAGGGTTCAGCTTAAGGACGGAACAGTAAAAAGAATGAAGGTTTGTACAAGATGTATTAGAAGTGGTAGGATTGAAAAACCTTACAGGGATTAAGTTTTGTTAGACTAAAAAATGAAAAAATAGGCGGTCTTTAAAAACCGCCTATTTTTTATGTTTTGTTTTAGGCTATTTCTCAGCAAAGCTAAGCGCCCTTTTTAATCTATTTACGGTCCTATCTTTTCCCAATACCTCCATGGTTTCAAATAATCCAGGACTTGTAGTCTGGCCTGTAATACATATTCTAATTGGTTGAGCTATTAATTTGAATTTTATATTCTTTTGTTCTAGATAAGATCCAACTACGTTTTCCAATGTTTTTTGATCAAAATTATTTAATCTTTCGAATCTATTGGTTAGTTCTTTTAAATGGGTTACCACATCAGGCTTTAGGAATTTATCAATTAATTCTTTGGGATATTCGATCTCTTGATCTTTTTTAACAAAGAATCTTGCCTTTTCAGCCATTTCAACCATTGTAGTTGATCTAGGCTGTAAAAGAGGTACTATTTTTTCCAGATAGCCAAGGTCTTTTACCGTAAATCCATCTTTTGCAAGGTAATTTTTTAGAATTATGGCCAGCTCTTTTGGAGATTTCTTCTTTATGTGCTGGCTATTAACCCATTTTAGCTTTTCAGGATCAAATACACATGCAGAATTACTCAGTCTTTCAATGGAAAATTTTTCTATCATCTCATCCAAGGTAAATATTTCCTGGTCCTTATATGACCATCCAAGTCTAACAAGATAATTGAGAAGAGCTTCTGGAAGGTATCCAAGTTCTCTATATTCTAAGACTGACTTTGCACCATGTCTTTTGCTGAGCTTTTTTTTATCAGGTCCTAAGATCATGGGCACGTGACCAAATTGGGGAATGGGATATTCCAATGCCTCATAAAGTAGTATCTGCTTAGGTGTGTTATTTATGTGGTCATCACCTCTTAATATATGAGTAATGCCCATTGTTGCATCATCTACAACAACTGCTAGGTTATATGTGGGCATCCCGTCTTCTCGTCTTAAAACAAAGTCATCCAGCTCTTTATTATTTACAGCAATGGGGCCTTTTAAAAGGTCATTAAATACTGTCTCCCCTTCTAAAGGGGTTTTAAATCTAACAACCCTTCCAGGTCCAGGCCCTAATCCCAGTTCTCTACATCTGCCATCATACTTTGGCTTTTCTCCTTTTTCTCTAGCCCGTTTTCTCATCTCTTCCACTTCTTCTTTGGTGCATTTACAATAATAGGCCTTTCCCTGTTCAACGAGTAGGTCAATGTGGTGATTGTAAATATCTAACCTTTTGCTCTGAAAATAAGGCCCTTCATCCCACAATAGACCAAGCCATTCCATGGCCTCTAGAATCGACTTTGTCATCTCCTCAGATGATCTTTGAATGTCTGTATCTTCTATTCTTAAGATAAATTTTCCTTTTTTATTTCTGGCAAATAGCCAGTTAAATAGAGCTGTCCTCGCCCCGCCTATATGAAGATGTCCGGTTGGACTTGGGGGAAATCTGGTTACAACTTTTTCCATACCTATAGTCTCCCTTTAAATAACAAAACCGAATATAATATCCATTAACTTAGTTTAATCTTGGTAGTGTTAAACACCTTCAACATACTTTATTTCTGGTATCTTCATCTTAAGGATCCTTTCAATTCCATTTTTCAGAGTCATTTGGGCCATGGGGCAACCTGCGCAAGCACCCTGTAATTTTAGTTTTACAACATTGTCTTCAGTTACCTCCACGAGTTCTACATCTCCCCCATTAGCCTGAAGTTTGGGTCTAATCTCATTTATCACTTGTTCAACTCTATGTTTCATGATAAACTCCTTGAGCTTAAAATTAGTAATGGCCTTAACACGTAATTATTGCCTTCTCTATTGTCAAGTGGTCCAGTTGTGGATTTTTTATACTATGGTTTGAAAACTTGACTGAGCTTCTGTTGAGATTGTGTTAGAGGATTGTTTTATTAATTGCTTTAATGATGCAATCCCAATGTATGGTTTATTGATATTAATATGTTTATCTTGCTCATCTGTTTCATTCGTTTGACCATCTTTTTTGTGTTCCATCTCCATTATTTTTTCTGACTCTTTCTTTAATTTTTCAATCCTTGCCTTCATGGCCATTTGGGCTGCTTTTTGAGCCACTGCCCTATCTTGTGGAGAAGGATCAGAAGGAGCCAGCGCTGCCCTTCTAATGGTCTCGGCCTTTCTTATTGTTTGGTCAGGATTTCCTGGAACAGGACTCACGTCAATCTTTACTTCTCCAGCAACAGCGTATCTGTTTCCATCAGGACCAATGACATATGTATAATGGGCTCCTCCCCTAATATAAGGCCCTCCTGCCATAATGTGCGCAAGCTCGTGGGCCTTTACATGAGCATCTATCCTTTTCAATTTTTCTACTTCGATTTTTTCTTGGGGAGATAATTTTTGTTCTTTTGTTTTGGAACTGTGCCGTGAAAGACTTATTTTATCTTGTTGGTTGGAGTTTGAGGTATGTTCCTGCTCAGCTACTCCATAAGTTAATGAGTTTTTACTTTTTTCATCCACTGGTTGTGGGTTTAAGTCCTGGTTTCTGTCATATTGAGCTATGTAACTTGAATTTTGTGTAAAATTGTATGAGGTTGAAAAATTTATTTTTTCCATACCTTTTAAAAGGATCAAAGGTTAAATATAGCAAAGATCTTTATTTTGTTTTATATCCTCTTATAGAAAAATGTCAAACACGTTTTATTTGTGTTTTAAACTTTATTCTAAAAGTGCTTCTGCAAACTTTTGAGGATCAAATGGCCTTAAATCTTCCATCTTTTCTCCAAGTCCCACATAGGTGATGGGGATATCAAATTCAACCGAAATTCCGAATATCACTCCACCCTTGGCAGTTCCATCTAATTTTGTTAAAATTATTTCATCAACTCCTATATCCTCGTTGAACATCTTTACCTGAGATATGGCGTTTTGCCCTGTTGTTGCGTCCAATACCAATATGGTTCTATGTGGAGCACCAGGGTGCAGTTTATTGAGCACCCTTTTTATCTTTTTTAGCTCTTCCATTAAATTTACCTTGGTGTGTAAACGGCCTGCAGTATCAACAAACATGATGTCATAACCTTCTTTTTTTGCCTTATTTAATGCCTCATAAGCAACTGCGGCAGGGTCTGATCCAGAATCCTTGGCATAAAAACCGCATCCAACCCTATTTGCCCAGATCTCTAATTGTTCAATAGCTGCGGCCCTAAATGTATCTGCTGCAGCTAGCAGAACTTTATGGCCTTGCATTTGATATCTATTGGCAAGCTTTGCTATTGTAGTGGTCTTTCCCACTCCATTTACACCTAGCATTAGTATAACCTCAGGGGGAACAGGCTTGATCCTCTTTTTGGGTTTTGGAAGTATATTTGCCATTTCCTGCTTAAAGAGATCTTTCAACCCTTCAGGTGTTTGAATGTTTTTTTCTCTCACCTTTGTGCGCAAGATATCCACTAAACGCAATGTAGTATTAAACCCAACATCTGCCATAATCAATATCTCTTCAAGCTGTTCCCAAAATTCTTCATCAAAAGAAGAAGATTTGTTTAGTAATGCATCTATCCTTTTGGTAAATTGTTCTTTTGTCTTTGAAAGACCTTCAGATAGTTTTATAAATAAGCGACTTTGTTCATCTTCTTCATCTTCTAACTCAAGGGCCAATGCAAGTCTATATTGTAATTCAGATCTAAATTCTATTATTGAGTTATATTCCATTTCTTTAAGCCATTTCTTAAACCGCTCAATAAAATCTTCTGCTTCTTCTTTTGGTACCTCCAAGTTTTCAAAAAAGAAGTATAGTCTTTCCCACAAAAGATTATCAGCATATTTTACGTCTTTTAAAATAATATCTAACCAAACACTCAGTCTTGGTTCTGCATCTTGCAAAGCGATTTTTAATCTTTCTTTCCATTCATCTTCTTTTTTATCTAACTTTGTTGCTTCTGTTATTTCTTCTTTTTTAACTATTGCAAGATCTTTTTCTATCTCTTTTTCTATCTTTTGTTCTTCTGAATCCTGAACTTCTTCTTTAATTTCTTCTTCTAATACTACTTCTTCTTTTTTGTCTTTTCTCTTCCAGAGCTTTTTGATTTTAGAAAAGAATCCCATTTTCAAAATCTCCTTGATTTAATATCGTTCCCAGAATATCTTGCCCCTAGATTTTTTATATTTTCTAAGCAAAATGTAAACAGCACCACTCCCACCATGTCTTGATTGCGCAGTGGAAAATGCCAGAACCACCCTTTTTAAAGGATCTTTTGTGATCCACCATTTTAGACTTTCTCTCAATATTCCCCTGCCCATAGGGGAATTTTTTCCCCTACCTGGTATTATGAGTAAACACCTTTTCCCTTCAAAATAGTGTCTTTTTATAAAATCAATTAGGGCTATATGGGCCTCATCCACAGTGTAACCATGCAGATCCAGATGTGCCTCAGGGCTATATGCCCCTGCTTTTAATTTTCTAAATATCTTTTCATCTAATCCCTTAACTTTGCCTTGAATAAACTCATCTGTGTATTCAATTTCAAATTCTATCTCTCCTTTTAGAAATTTATTTAGATAGTTGGATTCAGAATTTGTTTTATGAAATTTATAATTATTTTCAGTCTTGTGTTTTTCTGGGAGTATATCACGTCCTTTAGTAGTCTTTTTTAAAGGAATTACTCCTTCCATTGCTGATAAAAAGAGATTTTCCTCATCATCTAGATTTTTGTTATTTGTTTTATTTTCATGGTCTTTAGGGGCTTTTAAAGATTTTTTGTATCTTTTTGTTTCTTTTACAATCTGTATATTTTGAGGTAGTTTTTTAAAATCTTTTATAATCATTTTGACACTATCCATCTAATTTGGCAAGATATCTTTTGCTAAGCAAGATGTATTTTATCTCAAAATTTTCATATTGTAAATTATAGAAAATAATCTATAAGCACTCAAGAGGATCTTTATATGACAGGGCAAAAAAAGTTTCTTTTTATTTCTTCAGATTATGAACTTTCTAAAACTGTTAAGCAGATATTGAAAGGGGCAAAAATTGACGTGATAATTGCACAAAATCATTTGCAAGGCATTGGAATTTTGGATAAAACAAATGCGCAGGTGGCTTTAGTCCCTGCACAAAGTACCAATATTAGTGGATTAGAATTTGCTAAGATAATAAGAGAAAGAGAAAAGGATTCAAGATCTCAAAAATATATTATTTTATACTATAATGACCAGGAAAAAAATGAGATCATTAATTTTTCTGAACAATTTGTGGATGATTTGATAGAGTATCCTTTTTTTGAACCAGAACTTAAGTGGAGAGTGATTCGTGGGTTTAATTATTTAGAAAAGATCCAATCCTTGACAGATGGTTTAGTAAAAAAGGCAGATATATTATCCAATGTGGGTTTCTTTTTTGTATTAGAATCTGAGATAAACAGGATTATTAGACACAATAGCAATTTTTCTATACTCATTATTTATCTTTATCAATTTGAAGAAATAGTTTTAAATTTTGGGGATAAGTGGAAGAATTGGATAGAGGAGAATTTTTTAAAATTTTTAAGAAGTAAATTGAGAATCTATGATAGTATAGCAATTTTAAAAGAAAACTTTTATGGTATAATTTGTCCAGATACGAATATGAAGGAACTTAAAGGGCTTGATAAAAGGATTAGAAATGAATATGTTGCTTTTTTTCGTAGATTAAAGGAGTTAGGTATACCTGATAAACCCCGAATAAGTCATTGTGGGATTTCTGTTTGTATAAAAAGTCCTAACGTAAAGGTGAGAGATGTAAGAGATTTGGTAAGAAGTTGGTTAGACGAGGTGATAAATGAAGGATTGAATGAGGAGCTATTTTTAGCATATGAATTTTATGAACATGGTCCTGAGTTGGTGGGGTAAGATCTGTGAGAATCATTAGTGGTGAGTACAAAGGAAGAAAATTAAGAGTTCCATCACAGATGGAAAAAGGCTTTAGACCTGCAACATATAAGGTAAGGCAGGCCATTTTTTCAATGTTAGTCTCTAAAGGCGTGGAATTTGATGGTTGTAGGGCAATTGATCTTTATGCAGGCACAGGAAGTCTTGGGTTTGAGTGTCTAAGTAGGGGGGCAAGTAGAGTTTGGTTTGTGGAAAAGGATAAAAATGCTGTGTTATATCTAAAAAAGAACCTTGAATTATTTGGAGTTGATGCGAAGAGGTATCATATTGTTGCAAAGGATGTTACTAACGTGTTAAAGAAAAATCCTCCATATATGTTCCATCTATGTTTTATTGATCCACCATATAGAAAGGGATCAGTTATTCCCTCATTAAAAAAGATTGTTCAAAATAAGTGGGTGATTCCAAATGGATTTATCGTAGCAGAGGTAGAAAGAGAATTTGTTTTTGATAAGGATATTGATGGGTTAGAACTTTTAATAAATAAAAATTATGGACAGACGAGGGTACTAATATGGGTAGTAACAACAAAATAGCAATTTATCCTGGTACATTTGATCCTTTGACCAATGGACACATAAGTATTATTAGAAGGGCTTTAGACATATTTGATACTGTGGTGGTAGCCATAGCAATTGATACTCCTAAAACTCCTTTGTTTAGTTTGGAAGAAAGGATAGAAATGGCAAAGGCGGTTTTTGAAAACAAGCCACGGGTAGTGGTTGAGTCATTTAGTGGTCTTTTGGTTGATTATGTTGAAAGAAAAGGAGCAAAGGTAATATTAAGGGGGCTTAGGGCCATTTCTGATTTTGAATATGAATTTCAGATGGCGCTTATGAACAGACGCCTCAACAGAGATGTCCACACACTTTTTATGATGACAGATTATAAATGGCTTTTTACCAGCTCTTCAATTATAAAAGAAACTGTAAGCGCAGGAGGTGATGTACAAGGGCTTGTTCCAGAACCTGTTTGGTTAAAATTAAAAGAAAAATTTAATCTGAAATAAATTGGCTTTCAATGTGAGTTGTTATATATCCATGAAGATAGTATGCATAGTAGGTGCTACTGGAACAGGTAAAAATCAGTTGGCTTTAGAGATTGCTAAATACTTTAAGGGAGAGATCATAAATTTTGATTCAAGACAGGTATATGCGGGATTTCCAATTATCACTGCCCAACCATTAGAAGAAGAAAAGAAGATATGCAACCATCACCTCTATGGATTTTTAGATCTTAAAAGTAAAATAAATGCTGGTGAATTTGCTGAACTTGCACATAATAAGATTTTGGAGGTAAAAAATAGGGGAAAATTGCCCATATTGGTTGGAGGTACAGGTCTTTATCTTAAGGCCATTTTGTTTGGACTTGCCAATATACCTAAAATACCTGTTAATATAAGAAAAAAAATAATAGATGAATACAATACCTATGGCCCCCTTAATATGTATAAACGCCTTGAAAAAATAGATCCAGATTATGCCAAGAAGATACACCCAAAGGATAAACAACGTATAACAAGGGCCTTGGAGGTTTATGAAGCCACAAAAAAAAATCTAACCTGGTATCATAAGAATTATCCCACAGATACACCTAAGTATGATTATTTAAAATTGGGTATATGGATGGAGAAAGATATATTAGAAGAGAGATTAAGAAAAAGAATAGATAAAATGATAGAGATGGGGGGAATTGAAGAGGTAAAAAGGGCATGGGAGATGTGTTCAGATACTTCTGCCCCTGTTTGGACATCTATTGGATGTAAGGAACTTTTAGACTATGTTAGAGGAAAGTTGTCTTTAAATGATGCAATAGATAAGTGGTTTTACAACACTAAAAAATATGCAAAAAGACAGGTGACCTGGTTTAAAAAAGAGCAGGATATATATTGGCTCAAAAATTGTTTAAAAGATGATGCCTTGAAACAAGTAGAGAGCTTTTTAAATGAAGATTAGAAAAGTATTTATCCTTATTATTTTTGTTTTATTTTTTTGTAGCTATAGTTATTCACAAGATTACCACTGGTTACAATATCTAACTTCAGACAATAGTATGTGGATAGATTGGACAGATTATAAAATATATTCAGAGATAGACGTAAAATGTAATGAATTTATTGACAAGGATATAATAATCAAAAATCGACGAATCATACTTTTAAATAAAATATATAATACAATATTAAATATAAATTTGGATAAAGAACACAAGGTAAAGGATTTATTGCATAAAAAATCCGCCATACAAATATGGGATGAATTAAATGACAATGATGTATTGTCTTTAATAAAATTAGATAAAAATTATTATAAGATTATACTTGAATGTAAATTAACACCTTCTATTTTACAAAACATGATTACTCAGCAATATTTATTATCTACACCAAAATCTATCCATCCAAAGCAAGTGTCAATGGATTTTTTGTCTTCTTATAGTGGAGTATTGATAGAGGTAAATACAGACAAGTTTTTTCCTTTTTTTTATGTATATCTATATACATCAGATGGTAAACTCTTTTTTTCTCCTTCTCTTATAGAATATGATACATTTCTCCAAAATGGAATGGCACTTTATTTAACAGAAAAAAATAAAGAACTTATCAAAAAAAGGGCAGGTAAAAATCCTTTAATTTTACAAGCAAACTCTATATTTGATGGAATAAAAAATTCTCTTAAATTGACAGAACACAGCAGTTTTTATTTGAATTTTAAGAGGGTAATTGAACTCATAAAAAAAGGAAAACTTGTAATACTAAAGAAAAAATATTCTCCAATGCAAAAGGAAAGTATTAATGAATTTGAGCTCAATGAGTAATTTTTTAAAATTTTTTATAATAACTACTATAGCTATAAGTATCTATCCATTAAAAGGTTATTCATATGTTACAGTAATAGAAAAAAATTGTACAGAGAGTGAATTTAATCTAAATGCAACTTTGAAGAAGATGGTAATAGCAAAAGGGATTTGTAGACAATCTTTGGATATATTGCCCCATGAAATTTCAAAGCAAAGAAAGGATGTCCTTTTTTTATTTTTTAAAAATGATCCTTTTAGATATGTGTTAGCTTATAGCACAGAAGAAGGGACATTAAATAACATTCCAACTTTGATACTTAAATTAACATTAGATATAGATTCCTTAAAAAAGACATTAATCAATCTTGGTATTTATTTTGATCTAGGAACAATTAAGTGTAATATAGAGACAGAAAATTTTGATGTGGAAGATAATGAGATTTTAACTAATTTGACTATATTGAGTAATGTTCAAAGGTCAAATTCCTCTGAATCCATAAAATTAAGTTTAAAAAAATATAAAACACATATATATTCTGGAACTTTGGAATTTAATAATCTTAGATGGTCCACTACTGCAAAATCGCTTTTTTCATTATGGGAGAAATTGTGGTCTTATTATTTTAATCAATCTAATTTAAAACAACGATTTTTTAAAAAAATATATGTTAATGTGGGTCCATGGGCTACTATTTCAGGTCTTTTTAAATTTTATAATGAATTAAAAAACAAAAAAGAATTATTGTGCTCTGTAAAATTGATTTCAATAAACTTTAATAAAGGGGTTTATGGGGAGTTTGATATTGTAACTTCTAATTATAATAGAGTTATAGAGCTTCTTACCAATTTGTTTGAAAATAGAGGATTTGAATATAATATAAAAGTTGCAACGGAAGATGGTAATTAATAATTTTTTTGAAGGCCACCACACATGGCGGCCATGGGTTTTTAAATAATGTATTAAAGTAGGTTTAGGCTTCTTTTTCTTTACTTTCAGAGATTTTTTCTTTTTTTTCGGTTATGTCGATTTCATCAGGTTCAATTGCTGCTTTTTTGAAGTTTTTGATAGCCTTTCCCAGGCCAGCTCCAATTTCAGGTAGCTTATTGGCGCCAAAAACTACCAGGGCTATTAACAGAAGAATGAGAAGCTCAGTCATTCCAATGCCAAACATAAAGACCCCCTTTAACTATACAATTTTTAACTATGCTTTTTGAATTGCATTTCATTTATTTTGAGGATAATACTTATTTTTTGCTATGGCAAGTTGAGTTTTTGGCTTAAGAAATAATTTGGAGTTAATAAAATATGAAAAAGGTATTTTTCCCTTTTTTGCATGAAAAATTTGTTCCTGAGTTTATAATGGGTAAGGTATTTTTGATAGATCCAGGGTTGGATATTTCCAATACCAATCCTAGTTATATCAGGCCTGAAAAATTTCCCTTAGACAAGATTAGCTGTGAAAAATACCTAAAAGATTTTGCAATCTATACAAACTATTTTAAAGATCCCCTTGAGATTCAAGGCAATTTTTTTATGAAGATTCTTGAGCAACAGGAAGAAGTTCCTAGCAAGATCAAAAGGGAAATCAAAAAAGGAGAAAATTCAAAGCCATTAATTAATTATCCATTAAAAGCCCAATTGACCTTCCTACTTTTATGGTTTTTAGAGGAAAAACTCTTAGAATTAACCAAGCTAGATGAGGATTTTTATAAAGGCTTGCAAAAATTGCGAGATATTTTAGGAGAAAATAGGTTGATAGAGGTGGATAAGTCTCCATCTAAGTCTAAATTAGTAGATAACATTTATCAAATTTTGCCATTTGAAAAGATACTCCCTTATTTTTTTCTCGTCATAGATAATGAAAAACATATGTTGGTTACAACTCAAAGGGACTTATTTGATATGTGGATGGATTTTGGAATAGAATTTAAAGATACAAATAATGAGGGATTTATTTCCTCTGACTATGGATATAAATATTTATTTAAAAAGAGGTCAATCCCAGATATGGAATGGTTAGACAAGAGTTATAAAGTAATTTTTGTGGGAGAATGAAGATGAAAACAGGGTTTGTAGATTTTATAGAGCAAAAAAAAGGGGTTATATTTGATTGTGATGGAGTGATTATTGATTCAAAGAAGGCAAATGTTAAATTTTATAATTTAATATTAAAGGAACTCAATCTGCCTCCCATGAATAAGGAGCAGGAAGATGTTGTGCATTCTTTTACTGTTTATGACTCTATAAAGTACATTGTTCCAGAAGAATTGTTTGAAAAGGCACTTGAGATTGGGGAAAAGATTCCTTATATTGAAGTGTTACATTTAATAGAGTTAGAAGAATCTCTCATTGATTTATTAGAGCTTTTGAAAAAACATGGTAAAAAATGTGCAATTAATACAAATAGAACTACTACAATGCCATTTATATTATCTAAATATAATTTAAACAACTATTTTGATCCAGTTGTTACAGCAAGTATAGTAAAAAATCCAAAACCTCATCCAGAAAGTATATTTTTGATTTTAAAAGAGTGGGATATGGAACCAGATGAGGTGTTTTTTATAGGGGATTCAGAGGTAGATGAAAAAACAGCACAGAATGTACCAGTGGATTTTGTTTCATATAAGAATCCTAACTTAAATGGGATTTTCAATATTGAAAGTTATAAAGAGGTGGTTGATTGGTTGAGGGAATAACTTTTATTTAAAACAGGAGGATTATATGTTCATTATTTCAAATTTCATTAAGGCATTTGCCTTTATTTTGGATAGTATTTTTAGTATATATTTTTGGATAGTCATAATATCAGCAATACTTTCATGGGTAAGACCTGATCCATATAATCCCATCGTAAGGGTGTTATATTCTTTGACAGAACCTGTTTATTATAGAATAAGAAAATGGATTCCTTTTGTTTTCATTGGTGGGTTAGATCTGTCTCCCATTGTTGTTTTGCTTGGTATTGAGTTTTTAAAGATTTTTGTTGTTGACAGTTTATATCAATTAGCCTTTTATTTGAGATAAACATGGAAAAGGAATTTTTAGAGAAAATAAGGCCTGATCTAGTTAGATTAAAAATCTGGGTACAGCCAGGTGCAAAGAGAAATATAGTTGATGGTACACACGATAATTGTTTAAAACTAAAAATCAAGGCACCAGCTAAAGACAATAAGGCTAATGAGGAACTAATTAAATTTTTAGCAGAGATATTCAATGTAAAAAAGAAAGACATAGAGATTGTGAGTGGACAAAAAACTAGAAAAAAGATAATAGATATTAAAATAAAAAAAAATACAGACCTAACGAAAATAATAAAGAGATTTTTTTAACTATCCAGGAGGCCATGTGATGGAGCAGTATGAGTTGGAGCTTATTGCCAAGTATGGAGAAAAGGATGAAGAGCTCAAAAGATTGTGGGAGCAACATCTTGAATATGAAAAAGAGGTAGAGAAGTTGGAAAGCAAACCCTATTTAACTCCACAGGATGAGCTGAACTTAAAAAGGATTAAGAAGTTAAAGTTAGCTGGTAAGACAAAAATTCAGGTGATTTTAGAAAAGTATAGGAAAATGGAGGAGGACCAAAAAGAATGAAGATGAAAGGAGCTAAAATTCTTCTTGAGTGTTTAAAAGACGAAGGTGTTGAAGTAATTTTTGGATTCCCTGGTGGCGCTGTTTTAGATATCTATCATGAACTTCCTAATTATCCCTTTAAACATGTTTTGGTGAGGCATGAACAAGGAGCTGTTCATGCAGCTGATGGTTATGCGAGAGCAACAGGAAGGGTAGGTGTGGCACTAGTTACCTCTGGACCAGGTGCAACGAATACAGTTACTGGAATAGCAACAGCATATATGGATTCTATACCCATTGTGGTCTTTACTGGACAGGTGCCAAGGGCACTCATTGGCAATGATGCATTTCAAGAAGTGGATATAGTGGGTATAACCAGGCCATGTACCAAGCACAATTATCTTGTAAAAGATGAGACCCAGCTTCCTAGAATCATCAAAGAGGCCTTTTACATTGCAAGATCAGGTAGACCAGGGCCTGTATTAGTAGATTTGCCAAAGGATGTTATGGCATCTACTATTGAATTTACTGGTTATCCAAAAAGTGTGCATCTTCGCAGTTATAACCCTCATTATCATCCAAATCAAAAACAGATAAAAAAGGCAGCTGGACTTATCTTTGAGTCAAAAAGGCCTCTTATTATTGTGGGTGGGGGATTGATTTCATCCTCAGGATGTGAGGAACTTTTGTGGCTTGCCAGAAAATTAAAGATTCCTGTAACTTCTACCTTGATGGGACTTGGTGCATTTCCTGGCAATGATCCCTTGTGGCTTGGAATGTTGGGAATGCACGGGACATATGTGGCAAACATGGCCGTGAACCATGCTGATTTGATAATTGCTATTGGTATTAGATTTGATGATAGGGTTACAGGAAGGTTAGACTCTTTTGCTCCAAAGGCAAAGATAATTCATATAGACATAGACCCCACATCCATTAGAAAGAATGTAAATGTTGATATACCAATTGTTGCTGATTGCAAAGAGGCCTTAATTGCATTAAAAAATGAAATTGAAGGGTATATAAAGGAGGAAGAAGATCTATCAGAAAGATATCAGTCCTGGAGGGATAAGTTAGATGCTTGGAATGAGTCCCATCCTTTAACATATAAAAAATCTGATGAGGTTATAAAACCGCAATTTGTTATAGAAAAGCTTTACGAATTAACTGGTGGAGATGCTATTATCACAACTGAGGTGGGACAGAATCAGATGTGGGCTGCTCAACATTTTAAATATTTAAAGCCTAGAACCCTCTTAACCTCAGGTGGTCTTGGTACAATGGGTTACGGATTTCCAGCAGCAATAGGGGCCCAGATAGCATATCCAGATAAGACAGTAATTGATATTGCTGGCGATGGTTCAATACAGATGAATATTCAAGAACTTGCCACTGCAGTTTGGTATAATCTACCTGTTAATATTGTCATATTAAACAATTCATATCTAGGCATGGTGAGGCAGTGGCAGGAACTTTTTTATCATAAAAACTATAGTGCCACACATCTATCTTATAATCCTGACTTTGTGAAATTAGCAGAAGCTTATGGAGCTGAAGGATATAGGGCAACAAGACCTGATGAAGTAGAAAAGGTGTTGGTGAAGGCCTTAAATTCTAAAAAGACATGTGTTGTGGATATGGTGGTGGAGAAAGAGGAAAATGTTTATCCAATGGTTCCTGCTGGGGCTTCTTTGAGTGAAATGTTGCTAGTGTAATTTGGATAAAGGGAAAAGGAGTGGCAAAGGATGAGACATACATTATCAGTATTGGTTGAAGACGAACCAGGTGTACTCTCAAGGGTTGCAGGTCTTTTTAGTGGGAGGGGGTTTAATATTACATCATTAAATGTTGCTCCCACTCTGGAAAAAGGTACATCTCTTATGACTATAGTGACAGAAGGGGATGAACAGATAATTGAGCAAATAATAAAACAGCTTAGGAAATTAATTACTGTGATAAAAGTTGTTGATATGAATAGTGTTAAGAGAGTAGAGAGGGAGATGGTACTTTTAAAAGTAAATGCACAAGACCACTATAGAGCTGAGATACTCAGGATTGTTGATATATTTCGGTGTAAAGTGGTTGATGTGAGCTCCACTGAGATGACTATTGAAGCAACAGGAAATAGTGAAAAATTAAGTGCTTTGATAAATCTTTTGCAAAAATTTGGAATAAAAGAGATAGCAAGAACAGGTGTTGTTGCAATGAAACGCAGTATGCAACTTGTTTAAAAAAGGAGGTCTAATTACAATGGAAGTATATTATGAAAAAGATGCAAACCTAGAGGTATTAAGAGATAAGGTAATAGCCATTATCGGGTATGGATCACAAGGACATGCACAGGCGCTTAATTTGAGAGATTCTGGCCTTAATGTAATTGTTGCTCAAAGACCTGGGGGGCCTAATTATGAGCTTGCCAAAAAGCATGGCTTTGAGCCCATGAGTGTTAGAGATGCTGCAGAAAAGGCAGATATAATACAGATATTAATTCCTGATCAATATCAAGCAAAGGTGTATCAAGAAGATATTTTGCCATATTTAAAGTCAGGAAAGGTTCTTGGCTTTAGCCATGGATTTAATGTGCACTTTCATCAAATAGTGCCTCCTTCTGATGTAGATGTAATTATGGTTGCACCAAAAGGACCAGGTCATCTAGTGAGAAGGGAATATGAAAAAGGGTTTGGTGTGCCATCTTTAGCAGCGGTCTATCAGGATGCATCTGGTAAGGCATGGGACATAGCACTTGCTTATGCAAAAGGAATAGGAGCTACAAGGGCTGGTGTTATTAAGACAACATTTAAGGAAGAGACTGAGACTGATCTATTTGGAGAGCAGGCTGTTTTGTGTGGTGGGGTGAGTCAATTAATCAGGTACGGATTTGAAACTTTAGTGGAAGCTGGATATCAACCTGAAGTAGCATATTTTGAATGCTTACATGAGATGAAACTCATTGTTGATCTGCTTTATGAGGGCGGTTTTAAACTCATGCACTATTCCATAAGTGACACTGCAGAGTATGGAGACTATGTAAGTGGACCAAGGGTTATAGATCCTGAAGTTAAAGAAAATATGAAACAGATATTAAGAGAGATCCAGGATGGGACTTTTGCTAAAGAGTGGATATTAGAAAACCAGGCTGGTCAGGTATCTTTTAAGGCACTGAGGGAAAAATATCACAGCCATTTAATTGAACAAGTTGGAGAGAAGTTAAGAGATATGATGCCGTGGTTAAAAGAAAAGAAATAATTTTAATCTGTTATAATAAATGTTAAAAACTAAAGTAAAGGGGGCAAAAATAGGCCCCCTTGATTTTATTTTTTAGGACACATGGAATGAGCTGGCAGGGATATTTAAATTGGTTGGAACGCCTTAAATCAAAAGCTGAATCTGCAATACAAAGAAAGGACTTTTTTGAAGCACAAAATTGTTGTGAAACAGCTCTTTTATCACTTGTAAAGGTGATAGATTTTTCAAAAAAAGTTAGTGGGAATATTAAACTACGGGAATATGAAGAATATTTTAGAGATGTTTTAAAAAGGATCCCTCAAGATGAAGATTCACTACTATTTAGTTTTTTTAAAGAAGATTTAGATAGTGAAAACACAGGTTCAACTAATAAAAAAGGAGTGTTAGGCCCCAAAAAATTTATTAGTGAATTTATAGAAAAAGGGAATTATAAAGAGGCATTGGATGCTTTAAAAAGTTTATTTAGTTCAG
>JAMOPG010000243.1 GCA_027064715.1 Desulfobacterales bacterium | reverse complement strand
GACTAATAGTTTTTTGTTTTGAGAAATTAGAAAAGTATGAAGAGTTGTGGAATTTTTTAAGTGATAGTTTGATATATAAAGACTCTTTTGAAAAAAAAGAGCTTTGTTTCATATATTATAAACTGGGATGTACTCTTCTTAAATTAAATAGAACAACCCAGGCAAGGGAGTTTTTTTGGAAACTAAAAAAAATAGATCCTGATTATCCTGGATTAAGAGAAAGATTAGATGAGTTGGAAAGAAGAAAAGAGAGATCAAGGTCTAGATATGAGCTATTAATAAAAGAAAATATCTTAAGCCAAAAACAACTTGCTGAGGCAAAGGAACTTGCAAAGAAAGAGAACAGTGATTTAGATGAGATCCTTATAAAAAAATATAATGTTCCTAAAAAAAAGTTATTAGAGTCTTTAAGTAAGTTTTATGATGTCCCCTTTGTGGAATTTGATCCTAATGTAAATCCGCCTTTTGAGCTTTTTGAAAAAAGAAAATTAGATCCAAATTTCTTAAAACAATATGAATGGGTACCTTTTAGGGAAAAGGAAAATTCCATAGAAGTCATCATGACTAATCCTTTTGATCTTTCAAAGCTTGATGAAATAAAGTTTATACTTGGTACTACTAACATTATTCCATTAGTAGCTACAAAGGCTGATATTGATAATTACATAGACCATTTTTTTAAAGAACTCTCAGCTGAAAATGAGCTTCTTTCTTTTGATGAAGAGATTGAAGCAGACGAATCAGAACATGAAGAATATCTGGATGATCTTGAAAGTGAAATAACAGAACAAAATAGTGAAATTGTTAGACTTGTCAATGCAATACTAGTAGAGGCATGGAGAAGGGGTGCATCTGATATTCATATTGAGCCAAACACAATTTTAAAATATCTATCCATTAGAATGAGAGTTGATGGTACTTGTCATGAGTTTAAAAAATTAAAATTACATTATGCAAGGCCACTGGTTTCCAGAATAAAGATCATGGCCAAGCTCGATATTGCTGAGAGAAGATTGCCCCAGGATGGAAAGATAAAGATTAAACTGCCAAATTTAAATAAGACAGTAGAATACAGGGTAGCAACCGTGCCAACAATAGATAATCAAGAGGATGTGGTTCTGAGAGTGCTTTCATCTGGGAAACCAATTCCTTTAGACCAATTGGGATTACTTCCAAGAAATTTAGAATTATTTAAAAATCAAATTACACAACCGTATGGTCTTGTTTTGGTGGTGGGCCCAACTGGATCTGGTAAGACTACAACATTGCATTCAGCATTGGGATATATCAATACACCAGAAAAAAAGATATGGACAGCAGAGGATCCTGTGGAAATAACTCAATCAGGGCTAAGACAGGTGCAGATCAATCCAAAAATAGGACTGACATTTTCATCTGCATTAAGGGCATTTTTGCGTGCTGATCCAGATGTGATAATGATTGGAGAGATGAGGGATAAAGAGACTGCCCACATTGGAATAGAGGCATCGTTAACTGGACATTTGGTCTTTTCAACACTTCATACTAATTCAGCACCTGAGACAATCACAAGACTGCTTGATATGGATTTAGATCCATTTAATTTTGCAGATTCCCTTTTGTGTGTACTTGCTCAGAGGCTTATTAAGACCCTGTGCAGTAAGTGTAAAGAGCCTTACAAACCAAGTCAGGAAGAAATTGATGAATTAAGGCGTGAGTTTGGAGAAGATGCTTGGGATATATGGGTAAAAGAACATGACTTTACTTTATACAGAGCAAAAGGGTGCAGCAGTTGTGTAAATGGATATAAAGGCAGGATGGGGATCCACGAGCTTTTGATTAATTCAGATGAAATAAAGACCCTCATAAAAAAAAGGGCCCCAACAGAGGATATTAGAAAAGTTGCAATAGAACAAGGCATGTTAACATTAAAGCAAGATGGTATTATAAAGGTACTTATGGGGCATACAGATATACATCAAGTAAGGGCTGTGGCTGGGAAAAAATAAAAAAGTAGATAGACTGAAGGTTAAAGAGCTTTATGCACAACAATAATAAATAATTTCTGTATCTTGCATTTTTTTCAAGAAAGGGGCTTAGGTAGCCCCTTTTTATCCAAGTTCTTTTGATCTATCACAAGCCTTGTGGATTGCGTCAATAATAGCCCCTCTTACAGCCATTCTGTCAAAATGATTTAATGCGGCAATGGTTGTGCCCCCTGGAGATGTGACCATTTCCCTTAGATCAGACAATTTTTTGTCCATATCTTCAATCATTTTTGCAGTGCCAAAGATAAGACCTTTTACCATCTCAGTGGACATATCCCTTGTAAAACCAAGTGATACCCCAGCTTCCACCATGGCCTCTAAAAAATAGATAATATAAGCTGGACCAGAGCCTATTAGAGCAGTGTATGCGTCCATATATATTTCCTCAAGCTCAAATGTCTTACCAATGGCCTGAAATAGTTCTATGACTTTATCTTTGAGGGATGGAGTGGTATCTTGTTCAAAACAGATTGCAAAAAGCCCTTTTCCAACTAAGGCAGGGGTGTTGGGCATAATACGTACAACCCGGGCTGATTCCCCTGACCATTTTTTTATCTTTTTTATCTTGATTCCAGCACATATGGATAAAATTGTGTGAGAATCTAAAAAATAGTCTTTATGTTTTTCTAATAAGGGTTTAACCTGGTTGGGTTTTATTGCAAGGAGTATAAAGCTGGATTGTTGAATGAGATCAGGTATATTGGTTATTTTTTCAACTTTTAACTTGTTGCAAATATTATCTAATTTCTGTTCATCTATATCATATGCAAATAGCTTGATACCCTCAAGGGAGCTCCATCCCTTTAAAATAGCGCTCCCCATATTCCCAGTTCCAATGACTCCAATATTTAACATTAATTATAATACCTCCATTTTGCTGAAAAAATAAGCAATTTCTTTAGCAGCATTTTCAGGGCTGTCAGAACCATGAACAGAATTTTTCTCAACATCTAAAGCAAAGAGTTTTCTAATGGTTCCCTCCTCTGCATTTGCAGGATTGGTTGCACCCATAAGTTCTCTATATCTCTGTATTGCATTTTCTCCTTCTAATACAGCAACTACTATTGGACCAGAGCTCATAAAATCCGTTAAACTATCAAAAAAAGGCTTATCCTTATGAACCTCATAAAAGCCTTCTGCCTGTTTTTTTGTCAAATGAAGCATTTTAAGGGCCTTGATCTTTAAATCTGCCCCTTCAATCATTTGCAAAATCTTACCAATTAGATTTCTCTTTGTTGCATCAGGCTTGATTATACAAAGTGTTTGCTCTACCATTTTATCCTCCTAACATTGATTTTTCAAAATTTTTATGTCTTATTTAGTGAAATGTCAAATTAAAGATGTTGGGCCTTGGGTTCTATAGGGGATGTTGAGTTTGGGTTATGGTTTTATATAAAAAGTGGGACGAGGGAAAGTTTGAGGTTGAATAAAGTTATTGACAAGGCCCACTAACTTTGAAATATGTAAACACGGTTTAAGTTTGTTATAAAAAAGTAGTTTTTAGTTTAAAATCAAACAAAAAAAGGAGGATAAGTATGAAAAGGATGATTTGTTTACGAGCAGTGATAGCTTTTTTGACAGCCTCTTTTTTGTTTTTAAATGTGCCTTCTTTATATGCTAATGAAACTCAGAAATTAGATATTAATAATGCAACAGTTAGTGAACTTGTTGTTGTAAAAGGCATTGGTGAAGCAAAAGCAAAGGCCATTGTAGATTTTATAAAAAGTAAAAATGGGATTAAAAATATGGATGAACTGTTAGAGGTAAAGGGTGTTGGTCCAAAGGTGTTGGAGAGATTAAAGCAAAAATTTGAGGTAAAACCAAAGGAGTAGAAAATCTAAAGTTTGGGATCTTGGTGTAGGGTAGTGAGAATGTAAAATATGGGTCAAGGAACAATAAATAAGAGGATAGATTTTGCAATGTGTAAGGAGCAGAAGTGCGTATGCACTTCTGCTTAATGGGTGCAAAGAAAGTGGTATCCAGTAACAATAATCGTCTCCCACAGTCCATTAATTTCAATTATAAATACAATGATGCTTAGCTATTGCTGAAATACTTTTCTCATGATCCATCATTATTATAGTATAATACCTAGCTATCTCCTTCATATTTATTTCACTCCTGAGCAAAACATGTTAATAGGTGAATAACCATATCAGGTAGGGAATTTTAAGGACCTTTTGCGAAAAGATTTACTTTACCTTTGCCAACAAATAACCATTAATAACATTATATGTATTTTTTTATCTAATTTAAGCCTGCAAGACCTCTTCCTTTAGGTAGGGGATGTAGCAAGCTTTTATTTTTCTAGTTACTTTAGTTTGTAAGTAAAAGTTTAAATTATGTTCAACCATTTTTTGAAGAAGCAGTGTTTTATCCTAAATTAAAAAATTTTAAATGTGTTCCTTCACATAAAGAATCTGAAAAAAAAGTCTATACTCCTTGTAATAGTCGTTTAACTAAAATAAATGTTTTAACAACTGTTCTTTCTAAACCTAACAATTTTAATGAAGTCACTTATGGAATAGATACTGAAAA
>JAMOPG010000242.1 GCA_027064715.1 Desulfobacterales bacterium | reverse complement strand
ACAATCACCAAGATATTACTCAAATGGGTGAGGTTCAAGTCAAAGCATTCCTTGAATATCTGGCAGTTAAAAGAAATGTATCGCCTGCTACTCAAAAACAAGCCCTTAATGCCCTTATATTTGTGTATAGGGAGGTATTAAATCGTCCCTTGGAACTTGGTAATTTTCAAAGGCCAAGGCCTACACAAAATTTACCAGTAATACTTACTAAAGCTGAGGTTCATGCACTTCTTTCCAAACTCACAGGAGTTCATGAATTAATGGCTGGTCTGCTATATGGAACAGGCATGAGACTCATGGAATGTGTCAGATTGCGTGTTAAAGATATTAATTTTGGTTATAGATACTTAACTAACTAAAGTTCCGAAAACTGCATATTAGTTTGTGTTATAAGTTTCTTAATTATAGATAAATCCTTAACTTTTCCTAGAAAAATTGAATGTTCACAGATAATTTCCTAAATAGATACTTTGCAATCACTCCATATAAGGAAGAAAATTACCTGTTAACAACAACTTCATTGCTCAATTTTCAAAAAATATCAAGTTTTCCTACTCATTTTTTGATCGTATTATCTTTCGCACTTACATTTTAGATCTTTTCTATGAAACAGGCGTTACTTCTTTCCTTAAATGTAGGGATATCCTAATCCCACATAGTTTTATAAGTGTTGAAATTTATATAAATATTCAAAGGCGACATCCAACCTCATGGCAAAATGGCTGGCAATACTCTGAAACCATTAACGGGCAATGCAGGATTTGAACCTGCGACCTCCAGCTCCGGAGGCTGGTGCTCTATCCAACTGAGCTAATTGCCCGTGTGCCTATTACGTATCCAACAAAATAACCTCTTGTCAACTATGAGGTATTGAATTACTCTTAAACAAATAAGACTATCTTGTGCTCAAAGATTAATTATAATGAATAAAAGAATTGTACTTGGAATAACAGGCGCAAGTGGCTCAATATTTGGTATCAAAGTATTTGAATCACTTCACCAACTCGGCTTTGAGATACATTTAATCATATCAAAGCCAGGGGAAAAGGTCATTAAAATGGAAAACAACCTCACCACTAGTTATTTTCAAAAAAAAGGAATATATATATATTCCCCTGATGAAATAGAAGCCCCAATTTCAAGTGGTTCTTTTAAAAATATTGGTATGGTGATCGCCCCTTGTTCCATGGCAACCTTAGGAGCCATTGCCAATGGTGTTGGTAACAACTTAATACACAGGGCCGCAGATGTCACTTTAAAAGAAAAAAGAAAACTTATTTTACTTATAAGGGAGACACCTTTAAATGAGATACATATAAAAAACATGTTAAAAATAGCCAGGGCTGGGGGTGTGATAATGCCTGCGTGTCCTGCTTTTTATAATAAACCAAAAACAATAGACGATCTTGTAACACATTTAACTTCAAGGGTTTTAGATCAACTTGGTATAGATAATAACTTAACCCAAAGATGGGAAAAAGAGTAAGGAGGTGAAGAGATGAAAAAGGTAATCTGGCATGGCCATGCAAATTTTCAAATCAACACAAAATGGGGCAATATTTTAATTGATCCCTGGTTTACAGACAATCCATCCTGTTCCACATCCCCAGATGAAATAAAGGATATTCAACTTGTTCTTGTTACCCATGATCATTTTGATCATGTTGGAGATGCTGTAGAAATTTGCAAAAAGACTGGGGCAAAGCTCTTTGCCATTGTGGAAACTGCATTAAAATTAAAGGAGCAAGGGATACCTGAGGCTCAGATAGCAAATGGTATGGGATTTAATATTGGTGGAACAGTGTCAGAAAATGGCATTGAGGTCACCATGGTGGAAGCTCACCACTCTTCTGCCTCTGGAGTTCCTGTGGGATATATAATCAAACTTCCTGATGGCTTTACCATGTATCATTCAGGAGATACTTCAATCTTTGCATCTATGCAACTCTATGGAGAATTATTTGATATTGACCTTGCATTTTTGCCAATCGGTGGCGTATTTACAATGGATCCAAAACAAGCAGCTTTTGCATGCAAACTTTTAAAATGTAAGTCAGTGATTCCAATGCATTGGGGATCATTCCCAATACTTGAACAAACGACAGAAAATTTTCAAAAAGAGCTAACCAATTTGGGGCTCTCAACTAAATTAATATCACTCAAACCAGGGGAGGCCACTGATATTGAATAATATTAAGTTTGGGGGGCTTTGCTCCCCAAAATATGATGAAATAAAATCAGAATTAAAAGAAAAGTTCCCCATATTCTTTGATTTTTTTACAGACAATAGGTGGGATCTTCTTATTTATTTAATAAAGCTTGCTTTAGTGGAAGATGGAGAAGATTTAACTTCTAATGGTATATTTGGCGATGAAGATTATACTTCTGCATATATTGTTGCAAAAGAGGATTGTATTGCTTCATGTCTGCCACTAGTTGACATCATTTTAAAATGCTTATCCAACAAAAACAAAGTTACATACTTTGTATTAGATAGTGAAAAAATCAAAAAAAATACAAAATTAGTTGAAATATACGGCAGAACTAAAGAAATTCTCAAAGCAGAGCGAATAATTTTAAATTTTTTAGGACACACCTTTGGTGTTGCTACTTATACAAAACAATATGTAGACAAGTTGGCAAAATCAAAAATCAAGGTCCTTGATACACGAAAGACTACACCTGGAATGAGATACCTTGATAAATACTCTGTTTTAATGGGAGGAGGCTCCAATCATAGAATGGATCTATCCCATATGCTCATGATCAAAGACAATCATATAGATAGGGCAGGATCTATTACCAAGGCTGTTAAGTTGCTTCAAGAAAAATATAAAGATAAATGTCCTCCAATAATAGTCGAATGTAGAAATATAGAAGAAGTCAAAGAAGCTTCCTCTTTAAAGATTAAGAGAATTTTACTTGATAATATGACCCCTCAAGATGTAAAAAACTGCTTAAAATATATACCAGATCATATAGAAGTAGAAGTAAGTGGTGGAATTACATTAAAAAATATAAGCAATTTTTCTCATTTAACTATTAACTACATATCAGTTGGAGCATTGACTAAAAATGCTCCATGTATTGATTTAAGTATGAGAATATTATAAAAAACCAACGGTAGGGACAGAATGTATCTAACAAAAAATAGATATTATACTACAGTTCTTATAATTGGCACTGGTATCGCAGGTTGTACAGCAGCACTGACCCTTGCAAACAAGGGAATAGATGTTACCATTATTACCTCAGGCAACAGTATAGACACAGGTAATTCCCCTTTAGCGCAAGGGGGAATTGTATATAGAGGTGAAAATGATTCTACTTATAAATTAAAACAGGATATAATAACTGCAGGATGGAATTACAATTATCATAAAGCAGTAAATTTCTTATGCAAAAAAGGACCAGAAGTAGTAGAAAAGATCCTTATTCAAGAGCTCAATGTGCCATTTGAAAGAGATGAAAATGGTGTTTTAAAACTTACTAAGGAAGGTGGACATTCTTTAAAAAGGATACTTTATTGCGGAGATTATACAGGCAGGGCAATAATAGATAGTTTTGTAAAAAAAATCAAAGAACATCCAAATATTACAATACTTACTAAAAGAACAGCTATTGATTTAATTACGTCACACCATCATTCAAAAAAAATGGAATTTAAATACCAATTAAATAATCAATGCGTGGGGGCTTACATATATAATGAACAATTAGATATTGTTGAAACTGTGTTTGCTGATTACACAATACTTGCTACAGGCGGTATAGGCCAGATCTATTTACACACCACCAATTCTCCTTCTGCAATAGGATCTGGACTTGTGATGGCTCATAGAAGTGGCGCAAAGGTGATGAATTGTGAGTTTATTCAGTTTCATCCCACTTCTCTTTATCAAAGAGGAGGGCAAAAATTTTTGATAAGTGAGGCATTAAGGGGTGAAGGTGCAAAATTTGTAAGAATAGATGGAACCCCTTTTATGGAAGAATATGATCCAAGAGGAGATCTTGCCCCAAGGGACATTGTGACCAGGGCCATTGTTGAGGAGATGCTAAAAACAGGAGATGAATTTGTATATTTGGATGCTGCTGACTATGTAAAAAAAGACATACCAAAAAGATTTCCCACCATATATAAAAAATGCCTTGAGCTTGGAGTGGATATGACCAAAGAGCCCATTCCAGTGGTGCCAGCTGCTCATTTCTTTTGTGGGGGAGTTCTTGTGGATCTATATGGAAGAACAACGTTGAATAGACTCTATGCTATTGGAGAGTGTTCATGTACTGGAGTACATGGAGCGAACAGATTAGCAAGCACCTCACTTTTAGAAGGCCTTACATGGGGCCATAGTGCTGCAAATTATATCCATTCAAAACTAAACAAAAGAACAAGGCTTTACAGAAGACTTATAGACAGCATCCCTGATTGGTGCAATCCAGGTACACAACGCAATGAGGATCCAGCCTTAATTGCACAGGACTGGTCCACTATCAAACATACAATGTGGAATTATGTAGGAATAATCAGAACCACAGCAAGGCTCAAACGTGCCAAAGAAGATCTAACCAACTTAAATAAAAGACTGTATGAATTCTACAAAAATACACCAATTAGTAAAAACTTAATTGATCTATTTCATGCATGTCAATGTGCAATTATTATAACAGATGCTGCAAACAGAAATCCCAAAAGCATTGGTTGTCATTATAGAGTATAATTATAGCGACATCTTTTCTATTCAACATAAGTGCTCAGGCTAAAGGAACACACATGAATATCAATACTCATAAAAGGATAAATAAAAAACTCTGGGGAACACCCAAAAAGGTAATGGATGGAAGAGCAGAAGTTGAGCTTGTTTTGACTGAGGACTTCTCTGCTGATGAGTACGGTCTAATTCATGGTGGAACCATATTTGGACTTGCAGACTATGCAGCAATGCTTGCAGTAAATCACCCAAATGTAGTATTAGCCAAGGCAGAAGTGAAATTTTTAAAGCCGTGTGTTGTGGGAGATAAAGTTGTAGCTGAAGCCAAGATCACTCAAAAGCAAGATAAAAAAAATATAGTAAGAGTAGAAGTCAAAAAGCAAGGAGATGTTATTTTTGCAGGTGACTTTTTATGCATTGTTCCATCTAAACATGTGCTTATGTAAACAATTTACTGGCAATCAAACTTCCAGCTAAAAAAGTGCCTATTGCACTGCCCAGGTTGGAAAGTGCCACAACAAGCAAGATCTTTGTTACCGGATTTGTCAAAAACCCTTTGAATGAAAGAATTTCTTCAGGAAGTTTTTCTATATCTGCAACTTTTGGTTTTCTTATCCAGGCCTGAACAAGACCAGCAACCCAACCTGCTGCAATCATCGGATTTAGACTTGTAATTGGAGCAGCTAGAAAAGCAGATAATATGGTTATGGGATGTGCAAGTGCCAAGGCGGCACCTAATGCAGACAAAGTACCATTTATGCCAAACCAAATTGATAAGGACTCAATTGAAAACTGTCTGCCACCTTTTACAAACCCCATCACCAAAAGACCTAATATCAATATTGGAATAGCCCATTTTATAGCTTGAGCAATCTTACTTTTTGGAGGCACACGGACGAGATTTGATAGATCATGGTTTTTAGATAGATTTTCCAATATACCTTTCACATGTCCTGCACCTACCACGGCTACAATTTTTTTTCCTGGAGCTGACTTGATCTTTTCTGCAAGATATATATCCCTTTCATCGATCAATCTCTCTTTTACCTCTGGTAAATGTTTGGCTACTTCTTCTAGGGCTATTTGTAACTGATCCCTTTGTTTTAATTTTTCAATATCTTTTTCTGTTATCTCTTCACTGGAAAAGATACCACCAAAAATTAGCCAGATCAATTTCATTTTTTTAAAAAAGCTCAAATAACCCCATACCCTTTTCAAGGTTATATTGACATCTCTATCTGCAAGCACCACCTCAGCACCAATATCTTGAGCAGCCCTGACCCCTTCTATCATATCCGAACCAGGTTGAACCCCTAACTTATCTCCAATCTTTTTATAAAATGAAGAGAGCATAAGTTGCATAAGCAGATAAAAGGCCTTGTTTTCCTTTACCACCTTCACAATATCCATATCTTTCCACTTTTTTTCATTAAATATAGAATCAAAACGGGACTGGCAGAGCTCAACACACACACTATCAGGCCTGATATCTTCTATACACTCTCTCACCTGTTTTACGCTCTCTTTGGATACATGTGCAGTGCCTAATATATAAATGTCTTTTTGTTCTAATTTTACATGAACCAAATAATCATTTAAATATTCAACATGTTCCATAACAAATCCTTTTATCTGGAAATAAACAAATCCAAGATCACTGAAAAAAATATTATTATTGATACAAAGGCATTCATTTGAAAAAATGCCACATTGATCTTATCAAGTCTTTTTTCAGATACAACAACATGTTCTGCAATCAATATTGCTGAGACAAGAGTAAGACCTAAAAAATAAATTGCTCCCAAATGGGCTACCCACCCTCCTAAGAAGAAAAATATTAATGTTATAACATGACACATTGTGGAGATCCAGAGTGCTGGAGAAACTCCAAGCCGAGAGGGCACAGAAAAAAGACCATGGCTTTTGTCAAAATCTATATCTTGAATAGCATAAAGGATATCAAACCCTGCAACCCAAAACAAAACCCCAAAGGCAAATAAAACGTCTGCAGGATGAAATGATGGATTTATTGCCAGCCAACCACCTAAAGGAGCCATAGCCAGAACTGATCCAAGCCAGAAATGGCAAAGCGTAGTAAACCTCTTTGTAAAACTGTATAACCCTGCCCAAACTAATGCAAAAAAGGAAAGGTAAAAGCAAAGTTTATTTAAAAAAAAGCATGAGAGAACAAAGATTATTGCAAAAAATATTGAAAATAAATAGGCATGGGTCAAAGTCAACTCACCTGTGACTAAAGGCCTATCTGAAGTTCTGGGATTTTTCCTATCAAATTTTAGATCTATTATCCTGTTCATTGCCATGGCATATGAACGAACCGCCACCATAGCAATGGTTACCAACACAAAAGGTTTTATCCCAGGCCACTTATTGTTAGCCAAAAATAGCCCTATATATGCAAAGGGAAGCGCAAAAAGTGAGTGCTCTATCTTTATCATCTTGCAAAACAATCTAAATTTATTCATCTCAATCATCTCCCAATAATCTTTAGAAATCTCCTTTTACCCACCTTTACAATATGTTCTCCCTTTTTGATCAATATATTGGGATCAGTTATCTTTTCCCCGTTTAGAGAAATTGCATTCTGCTTGCACAACCTTTTTACCTCACTTTTTGATTTACAAATATTTTGATCAACAAGTATATCAATTAAGGGATATTTTTCCCTTTCCACTAAGACCTCGGGCATATCAGATGGAAGGTTGTGTTTTGAAAATACCCTATTAAATTCCTCTTGTGCCTTTTTTGCAGCCTCAATTCCATGAAATCTAGCTGTTATTTCAAATGCAAGGTCTTCTTTTGCCTTTTTAGGATGAAGCTTACCTTCTTTTATTTCAATCTTCATTCGTTCTATGCTCGCCATGTCTTTGTCAGACAGGAGTTCATAATATCTAAACATTAATTCATCAGATATGGACATTAGTTTCCCAAACATCTCAAAAGGAGGCTCTTCAATGCCAACATAATTTCCTAAGGATTTACTCATCTTATTTACACCATCTAGACCCTCTAAAAGGGGCATGGTAATTATCACCTGTGGTTCCATACCTTCTTGTTTTTGCAAAGTCCGCCCCACAAGGAGATTAAATTTCTGATCAGTCCCCCCTAATTCTACATCTGCCTTCATTGCCACAGAATCATAACCTTGTACCAAAGGATATATAAACTCATGTATAGCAATTGGCCGATTTTCTTTAAATCTTTTACTAAAATCGTCTCTCTCAAGCATTCTTGCAACAGTATATCTAGAACAGAGGCGAATAAAATCATAGGCCGTGAATTTATCCATCCACTGGGAATTAAACATTATCTTGGTCTTGTCTGGATCTAATATTTTAAAGATTTGTCTCTTATAAGTCTCAGCATTTTTTAATACCTGCTCCCTTGTCAAAGGAGGCCTGGTCTCTGATTTTCCTGTGGGATCTCCTATCATTCCTGTAAAATCCCCTATTAAAAACATTACCTCATGACCAAGATCTTGAAAGTGTTTTAATTTTTGAATCAAAACAGTATGACCTAAATGAAGATCTGGCGCAGTTGGGTCAAAACCTGCCTTGACCCTAAGTGGTCTTCCCTTTTGTAATTTCTTTACAAGTTCCTCTTCTTCTATTATCTCAACTGTACCCCTTTTTATTAATTCAAGTTGTGCTTTTACATCTATTTCCATATCATTTGCTCCTCTTATTTTTTGTGAAAAGAAACATTATCTAGCATATTCAACTGCTCGTTTTTCCCTTATACATGTGACCTTTATCTGCCCTGGATATGTAAGCTTCTCTTCAATGGCCTTAGCTATTTCTTTACAGAGCATATATGTCTCATTTTCATCCACTTTATCACAATTTACAATCACCCTTAACTCTCTCCCTGCTTGTATTGCATATGCCTTTGCTACTCCATCAAAAGATAGAGCTATATTTTCCAATTCTTCTAGTCTCTTTACATAATTTTCTAAAAGTTCTTTTCTTGCCCCTGGCCTTGCACCAGACAGACTGTCTGCTGCCTGCACCAAGACAGCCAAAATACTATTTGGGGGTATGTCTTCATGATGAGCAGCAATTGCATGAACCACCTCATCTGATTCCCCATATCTTTTTGCCAGATCTGCCCCAATTAATGCATGTGGACCCTCTATTTCATGGTCTACTGCCTTACCAATGTCATGAAGCAAACCTGCCCTTTTGGCCTGTTTTACATCTAATTTTAATTCAGCAGCCATAATACCACATAAAAAAGCAACCTCTATGGAATGACTCAATACATTTTGAGAAAAACTGGTCCTAAAATAGAGATGACCAAGTAATTTCACCAGTTCTGGATGGATACCATGCACCCCAACATCAAAAGTGGCCTGTTCTCCTATCTCCCTCAGTCTTATCTCCATTTCCTTTTCAACCTTTTGAACCACATCTTCTATTCTTGCAGGATGAATACGACCATCTGCAATGAGCCTTTCTAAGACCATCTTGGCCTTTTCACGCCTCAAGGGATTAAAGGCAGATAAGACCACGATCTCTGGGGTATCGTCAATTATCAAATCAACGCCAGTAGCTGCTTCAAAGGCCCTTATATTTCTTCCTTCTCTTCCTATTATCCTCCCTTTCATCTCCTCATTTGGCAACTCAACCACACTTACAGTATTATCTATTACATATTCTCCAGAATATTTCTGAATAGCTGTGGCAATAATCTCCTTTGCCTTTCTGTCTGCCAGCTCTTTTGCCTCTTCCTCTATCTGTCGGATCATCTTTGAAGCTTCATACTTAGTAGTCTCCTCTATCTCTTTAAATAGCAGCTCTTTTGCCTTTTCTCTAGTTAACCCCGCTATTTCTTCAAGTTTTTTTCTTTGTTCCTCTAGAATATTCTCAACCTCTTCTTTTTTCTGAAGAACTTCATTTTCAGCCCTGGAAAGTTTTTTCTCAAGAGCGTTTAATTCAGCCTCTTTTTTGGCAAGCTCGTCTTGTTTTCGTTCTATTTTCTCCTCTTTATGATGAAGCCTCATCTCCATTTTTTTAAGGCTATTTTCCTGTTCCTTAAATACCCTCTCCATGTCCCTTTTTTGCTGCAATATTTCATCTTTTGCTTGTAAAAGGTATTCCTTTACTTTTGCCTCACCTTCCCTTTCTGCATCCTTTAATATCTTTTTGGCCTCTTTTTCTGCTTCTTCTATTTTCTGTTTTATATCATATTTTTTTACCAAAAATCCTATTAGAAAACCAGCAAGAAATAAAAGTATCCCCAAAACAATCCCATAATCCATAACAGACTCCTTATTATATTTTTTCAGATCAATAGAGATCTGATGTTAATGAAAATGCGGGCTTTTTATGAGACCACTTTTTGGAAAGCAAAAAAGGCAGGATAATATCTCTTCCCCAGAGGATACGTGTTGGAAGCCATTTTGAACCTGGCATAGCCAGGTGGGCGCCACTAGTAACCATCAGGCTTCCCACAACCTCCTGAAATAGGAGGCCAGGGCATGCACAACAGGTTACAAGAAGCGGCTCCCTTTTATTTTTGTGTTGGCTCAAAAATGGTTCTTCCAATCACGATATCCCCCAGGGAGTTCAGCTGTTATCTTATTTCTCTATCTATTTTATCCAGAAGTTGCTTAATAGTCTCTTCTGTCTTTTGCAACTTCTGGCTTAATTGTAAAAAATCGTCAGCTAGTCCCAAGGCTACCAAGATTAAAAGTTTCTCATTGGTTAGCCTTGTGCCTATGGTGTTTATCTTATTATATCTATCTACAACTACCTTTTTTGCTTCCAATATTCGGGTCTCATCAACATTTGCCCGAAAAGCTACCTCTTGTCCTAAAATTGATAAACGATAACTTGGCATCAATTAATTTATATCTATATCCTCTAACTTTTGCAACAACCTATCTATCCTTTTTGAAACCTCTTTTTTGGTCTCTTTTTCTTTCTCCAGCTCTTGTTTTAATAAGGTATTTTCCTCCTCCAACTCTTTTACTTTCTTGATCAAGAATTCTATTTTCTGCTCCAATTGATCAAGAATATCCATCTAATATCTACATTCTTTTTTTTAGATTTTTTTGTCTTTCCCTGGCAACTGCTAAAGCATTTTCAGGTACATCTTTTGTTATAGTGGAACCTGCACCAATTAACGCTCCATCTCCAATCTTCACAGGCGCAACTAGTGCTGTATTACTCCCCACAAACACTTGTTTGCCTATAATTGTTTTGTGTTTATTCTTTCCATCATAATTACAGGTAATTGTACCTGCGCCAATATTTGTATCCTCCCCAATCTCACTATCTCCTAAATAGCTCAAATGGGAAGCCTTTACCCCTTTGGCAAGATAGGATTTTTTCACTTCAACAAAGTTCCCCACCTTTACATCTTGCTCTAATATTGTTTCTGGCCTTAACCTAGCATACGGACCAACCTTCGAATTAGGCCCAATCTTTCCGCCCTCAACATGTGAAAAATTTAATACCACTGCCCCTTGTTCAATAAGTGAATCCTTAATAAAAACGTGTGAAGATATACATACCCCTTTTTTAATAACACTTTCTCCGTATATCTCTACAGGACCACAAATTTGTACCCCAGGATCAATTTTAACCTTTGGACCTATTCTTACTACATTAGAATTATAAATAACTACGCCTTTGTCAATAAAATAATTTACAATCTCTCTTTGAAAAAGATCGTCATAAAAAATAAGATCCCTTGGAGTATTAATCCCTAAAAATTCTGAACCCTTCCCTACATTAAATGCAAAAACCTCATGACCATCTTTTATTAAAAGCTGCACAAGGTCTGGTAAATAATACTCCTTTTGGTTATTATTGTTTTGCAACCTAAACAGATAATTTTTGATCTTTGGTAAATTTATAACATAAATTCCAGCATTAACTTCCTTAATAGATGCTATAGTTTCATTAGATATATCTTTTTGTTCAACAATCTTTTTTACCTTATTTGAATGATCCCTCACAACCCTTCCATATCCTGTGGGATTATCAAGCACAATGGTCATAAACGATAATATCTTCTTTTCACTAAATGAATTTTTTAAAAAAGTTTGCACCTTATGAACATTTGTTAAAGGGACATCCCCATTTACTATCAGGACGTATTCATAGCCTCTTTTAACCAAAGTCTCATATGCACATTGGAGGGCATGACCTGTCCCCAATTGTTCTTTTTGATAAATAATATTTTCTTTCACAAAGCTAAATTCTTTTTCAATTATCTCTGCTCCATGACCTAACACAAAGTATATGTCCTTATCATCAAATAAATTTTTTAAACCATTATATACGTACCATAAAATAGGCTCACCCAAGATTTTGTGAAGCACTTTTGGGATGTTAGAGTGCATTCTTGTGCCTTTCCCCGCAGCAAGAACAAGACCACAACAACGAATACTAACATCTTGATTCATGTCTTTTTCTCCCAAAATAGATATTAGATATCCGCAAAATTAAAATATATCATAATCTCAAATTTCTATAATGGCAACCACAAAAAAAGGCGCCTTAAAAAGGCGCCTTTTTTGCTTTAATTTTTTATGGGCCTAGCTAAAGACCTGCTCTATGCCTTGTCTGGAGTCTTACCAATGCCCTTTGCAGAGCAGCCTTGGCTCTAGCAAAATCTATATCTTCTTTTTGTTGCTGTAGCCTCTTCTCTGCCCTCTCTTTTGCCTTTTTGGCCCTCTCCACATCTATCTCTTCTGCCCTTTCTGCAGATTCAGCCAAAATTGTGATTGTATCACCATTTACTTCTGCAAATCCACCTGAAACAAACACATATTTTGTTTCAGACCCTTTTTTATAATACAAGGTACCTATAGAGAGGGCGGCTAAATATGGTATGTGATTTTTTAACACACCAAATTGTCCCATCACTCCAGGGACGCCCACATAATCCACTTCTTCACTTAAAACCACCCTATCAGGGGTGACTATTTCTAATTTTATTTGACTTGCCATAGCTATTACCTACTTTTTTACATTGATTTTGCCTTCTCTATAGCATCCTCTATTGTACCAACCATGTAAAAGGCGTTTTCTGGAAGATCATCATGTTTACCATCAATGATCTCTCTAAAACCTCTGATTGTGTCTTCTAATTTTACATAGACACCTGGCCTACCTGTAAATTGTTCTGCAACATGGAATGGCTGAGACAAAAATCTCTGAATCTTTCTTGCCCTTGAAACAATCAATTTATCTTCATCTGACAACTCTTCCATACCTAAGATTGCAATAATATCTTGTAAATCTTTATATCTCTGCAAGATCCTCTGGACATCTCTTGCAGTTTGGTAGTGTTCTTCTCCCAATACATTTGGATCCAAAATCCTTGATGTTGAATCAAGAGGATCAACTGCAGGATAAATACCAAGCTCAGCAATCTGTCTTGAGAGAACTAATGTTCCATCCAAATGAGAAAATGTTGTTGCTGGTGCAGGGTCAGTCAAGTCATCAGCAGGTACGTAAATAGCCTGAACTGATGTAATGGAACCCTTATCAGTAGATGTAATCCTTTCCTCTAATGCACCAAGGTCTGTTGCCAATGTTGGCTGATAACCAACTGCAGACGGCATACGACCAAGTAATGCTGAAACCTCCATGTTAGCCTGCGTAAACCTAAAAATATTATCAATAAAGAGGAGAACGTCTTCTCCTTCCACATCTCTGAAGTATTCTGCCACAGTAAGAGCTGTGAGCGCAACCCTGGCCCTTGCTCCTGGTGGCTCATTCATCTGTCCATAAACCAATGCAGCATTTGGTAAAACCCCTGCTTCCTTCATCTCAAGGTACAGATCATTTCCTTCCCTTGTCCTCTCACCAACCCCTGCAAAAACAGACTTTCCACCGTGCTGTTTTGCAATGTTGTTGATCATCTCCATGAGAATAACTGTCTTACCAACACCAGCACCACCAAACAATCCCATTTTTCCACCTTTTGGAAATGGGATGAGCAGATCAACAACCTTGATCCCTGTTTCAAGTAACTCAATCTTGGTGGACTGCTCTTGAAAAGAAGGTGCAGGCCTGTGAATTGGCCAATATTCTTCAGCCTCAACTGGTCCCATCTCGTCCACAGGACGGCCAACAACGTTCAAAATCCTACCCAGTGAAGGCTTTCCAACTGGGGTGACTATTGGCTTCCCTGTATCTAGCACCTTCATTCCACGAACTAAACCATCTGTTGTATCCATTGCCACACATCTTACCACATTATCACCTAACTGCTGTGCTACCTCAACTATTAATTGTTCATCTTCACTTTTATTGGGATCTAATACCCTTAATGCATTTAAAATATTGGGCAATTTGCCTTCGTCAAACTCAACGTCAATAACTGCGCCCAATACTTGAACAATCTTTCCTATATTTTCACTCATTACTTCCCCCTTATTTAACCTTTTAATGCTTCTGCACCGCCTACTATATCAAGTAATTCAGCGGTGATTGCAGCTTGTCTTGCCTTGTTATATGCCAAAGTTAATTTATCTATCATTTCCTCACAATTCTTAGCTGCCGTATCCATGGCAGTCATTCTTGCAGCATGTTCACTGGCTGATGTGTCAAGTAACCCTCTATAAATCTGTACCTTTACAAAGCGAGGTAGTAATTCACCAAGTAGGCCTTCTACTGATGGCTCGTACATATATAAAGCCTTGGGCTCAGATTTTTCTTCTTTTTCTCCCTCAGGCTGCACTACTGGTAAAAGCTGCAGGGCCACAGGATCTTGTCTCAGCAAGGTTACAAGCTGACCATATACCAAAATGACCTCATCTAACATATGATCCTCATATGCCTTAATTATTTCCTTACCAATCTGGTTTGCCAAGGTAAAATCGAACCTATCCATAACCCCTACATAGGAATTCATTACTTCAACCCCTTCAATCTTCCTTGCAGCCTGAGCAGCCTTTCTCCCAACCCCAATCATCTTAACCGCTATACCTTTAGCCTGTTTTTCTTGTACAAGTTTTGTGGCCTTATTTATTAAATTTACATTAAAAGCACCACAAAGTCCCCTTTCTGATGTGATCAATATAATACATGAAGTCTTTATCTCTGGCCTAGGTTCCAATAAGGGATGAACACTTGAATCTACTCCCTTGGACAAGTCTTTGAGGATTTCATAATATTTATCAGCATAAGGCCTAAATCTTTCTATTCGCTCCTGAGCCCTCCGCAACTTTGCAGACGCAACCATGTTCATTGCTTTGGTGATCTGCTTGGTCTTCTCAACAGACTCTATCTTCTTTTTTACATCCTTCAATGAAGGCATGGATTTTCCCCTTTTTTATGGTTATGGCTGAAATGTCTTTTTAAATTCCTCTAGAGCAGCTTTTAACTTCTCCTCTGTAGCATCATCTAAGTCATTTGTTTCTTTAATAGTTTGCAATATGTCTCCTTTAGAATTTCTCATGAATTCTAAGAACTCACGTTCAAATTTAGAAATGGCTTCCACTGGGATATCATCTAAATAACCCTGTGTACCAGCATACAAGACCACCACCTGTTCCTGAACTGGCATTGGCTGATATTGTGGCTGCTTCAAGAGTTCCACCATTCTCTTACCACGTTCCAACCTCTGCATAGTTGCCTTATCTAAATCAGATCCAAATTGTGCAAATGCTGCAAGTTCTCTATATTGGGCTAGATCTAGACGTAATGTTCCAGCAACCTTTTTCATAGCCTTAACCTGTGCAGCTCCACCAACTCTGGATACTGAGAGACCGACATTTATTGCGGGTCTAACACCTGCATAAAACAGATCAGGCTCTAGATATACCTGACCATCTGTAATGGAAATCACGTTAGTTGGAATATAAGCTGATACGTCACCAGCCTGTGTCTCAATAATTGGAAGAGCTGTTAAAGATCCACCACCATGTTCTTCCTTTAATTTGGCAGCCCTTTCAAGCAGTCTTGAATGTAAATAGAAGATGTCTCCAGGATATGCCTCACGGCCTGGAGGACGTCTTAAAAGTAAGGACATCTGCCTGTATGCCACAGCTTGCTTGGATAAATCATCATAAATAATCAATGCATGTCTTCCACTGTCTCTAAAATATTCAGCCATTGTACATCCACTATATGGGGCAATAAACTGAAGGGCTGCTGGATCTGATGCTGTTGCTGCAATGATTGTAGTGTATTCCATTGCCCCATATTTTCTAAGTGTCTCAGCAACCAAGGCAACTGTTGATCTCTTCTGGCCTATTGCCACATAAAAACAATAAACATCACTCTCTTTTTGTGCCAAGATTGCATCAATACAAATTGCAGTTTTACCAATCTGTCTGTCACCAATGATCAACTCACGCTGGCCCCTACCAATTGGAGTCATTGCATCAATAGCCTTAAGCCCTGTGTACATAGGCTCATGAACTGGCTTTCTCACAATAATACCAGGTGCCTTTATCTCCACTAGCCTAGTCTCTTTCATGGATACTGGACCAAGACCATCTAATGGATTTCCAACTGGGTCAATTACCCTTCCAACAACTGCGTCACCAACTGGCACTGAAAATACCCTTCCTGTTCTCTTAACAATGTCTCCTTCCTTAATGTGTGTGTCATCACCTAAAAGGGCCACACCAACGTTGTCTTCTTCAAGGTTTAAGGCGAGACCGTAAACATTACCAGGGAATTCCAGAAGCTCCATGGACATACAATTCTCAAGTCCATACACCCTGGCAATACCATCACCCACAGAGAGTACCACCCCGGTCTCTGACATTTCCATTTTTTCTTGATAATTTTTGATCTGATCTTTAATGATCCTTGTAATTTCTTCTGCTCTTATTTGCATGGCCACTATTCACCCCTTTTTATTTTTTCTTTCAATATATTTAATTGTGCCCTTAAACTGGCATCATAAACCTTATCCCCAACCTTTAACACAACGCCACCTAAGATTTCTTTATCCACCACAAAGTCTAAAATACACTTTTTACCAACCTGTTTTTCCAACTTCTTCGCAATCTTGGATCTCTTATTCTTATCCAACTCAATAGCAGTTACTAACTGACCACGAATTATTCCTTCATAGCGATCCAATAATCTTTGATAGTAATTTTTAATGTCTAAGACATAAGGAAGACGTTTCTTCTCGGCCAGGAGCATAAGGAAATTTTTTATCACCGTGGAGGCCCCAATTTTTTTGGCAATATTTTCCATCAGAGCCTTTTTGTCCTCAACCCTGATAAGTGGGTTTTTAAAAATTCTCAGTAGCATGGGCTCCTTTTCAACAAGCCCTGCAATGGCCCCCAGCTCCTCTCCATATTTCTTTAAGGCCTTTAAACCCTCCTCCTGGCCAATGGAAAAAAGCGCACGGGAATACCTTTTTGCTATTATTTCCTGTCTCAATTGAGCACCACCTTTGTTAGATATTTATCAATTAAACTTTCCTGTTCCTTAACCCCTAGCCTACTTAAAATTATTTTTTCAGCAGACTCTATAATCTTGTCTGCCATTTCAGCCTTAATTGCCTCAACGGCCAAATCAAACTCTTGCTTTGCCTTAATTTCTGCCTGCTTCCTGATCTCCTCAGCATCCTTTTTCGCCTTTTCAATTATTGCTTCTTTAAGTGCTTCTCCCTGTTTTTTGGCTTCTTCCAAAATCGCCTGCCTTTCATTTTCAAGGTTTGCTATCCTCTGCTCTACCTCTCTTAACTTCTTTTCAGCCTCTTGCTTCCTACTCTCCAAGGATGCAAACTTCTCCTGAATATCTTGTGTTCTACCACCAAAAAAGCTCTTAATTTTGCTCCCTGCTAGTTTGTATATTATACCAAGAAAAAGAGCAAAATTAACACAACGCCAGAAAAAATCCTTCCATGCTGCTGCCTCACTTCCTTCGCCCCCATGACCCCCAGCAAAAACCAAGACTGGGATCACAACTAGAGGCAGCAACATACTCATAATTCTCATTATACCTTTCAAAACCTACCTCCTTACAATCATAGTGGGTTAATATTTAAACTAGGCCAAGACCTTTTCAGCCACCATATTAGCATATTGTTCAACTTGACCATATAACTCCTTCTTTGCCTTTTCCACTTGAGCATTCAAATCAGCCCTCACTTCTTCAAGCCTCTTTTGAGCCTCCTTCTTTGCTTCGGCCAATATTTTCTGCTCTTCTTTTGTACCAAGCGCCTTAAATTCGTTTCTTATCTTGGAACCTTCTGACCTTGCCTTGGCTAACTCTTCTTCATAACCTTTCAATTTCTCATCTGCTGCCTTGGTAAATCTCTCTATTTCAGAGAGATACCCAGCAAGCCTTTCCCTTCTTTGCTGCAAAATACCCCTAATTGGCCTGTAGAGGATCACATTTAATACAGCAAGAAGTATAAGAAAATTGACCAACTGGATAAAAAATGTAACGTTTAATTCTATCATAAAAACGCCCTCCTGATTTTAAGGATTTATCCACCTTGTGAAATTTGTTACAAATCCGCACGCTATTTATCTCATTCCAATCTTTCTGTCAAAGATTTTTTAGGCAAATTGGCAATTGTAGGTGAGGGAAAATCATGTCAAGTAATTTTATATCTCCCCAAAATGAAGTTAATATTTAACCAACTTTTCCCTCACCGAGAATTGCTGATAAAAAGTTTTTAGAGTTGACATAGAATTAAATGGATATTATTTGTTTGTGCAGAGAGACCAAGTCAGCGAGAGTGGCGGAATTGGTAGACGCACTGGACTTAGGATCCAGTGGTCAGATTTATGACCGTGGGAGTTCGAGTCTCCCCTCTCGCATACAAAAAAGACTTTTCAGAGAAGGTCTCTGAAAAGTCTTTTTTTATATTTTTGCACGAAAATCTTATTTAGATACGCAGGAGGAATATTTAGATGGAATACACTGTGGAAGAATTATCTCCAGTTAAAAGAAAAGTCACAGTAAAAGTCCCAGCAGAGGAAATTGATGCAGCAATAAATGCAGCAGTTTCTATATTTAAAAAGGATTTAAAGTTACCTGGATTTAGAAAAGGCAAGGTTCCATCAAACATTGTAGAGCAAAGATTTAAAAGAGAGGTATATGGGCAGGCTGAAATAGATCTATTAAATGTGCATTTTAATGAAATTTTGGGAGAAATGGGTGTGACCCCTGTATCTGGCCTACATCTTGATAGTGTTAATGACTTTGAAAGGGGATCAGATTTTTCTTATACCTTTAGCTTTGAAATAAAACCCAAAATTGACCTTCCAGAATATCATGGTCTAAAGGTAAAACAGAAAAAGGTTGAGATCACTGAAGAGCAGTTAAACCGTGCGTTGGAGAGTCTGAGGGAACGATTTGCCCAATATGAAGTAATAAAAGAAGATAGAAAGCCCCAAAAAGGGGATAAGGTTGTGGTGAGTTTTAAATTCTATGATGGGGATAAGCTTTTAAAAGATATGAGTAAGGACTTTTTTGAATTTTACTATGGGGTTGGGGATGCCTTAGAAGATTTTGAAAAGCTCATTGCTGACCTTGTGCCTGGTGGGAAAAATCAAGGAGAAATAACCTTCCCTGAAGATTTTATAAATAAAGATCTTGCAGGAAAGACTGTTAGAGTTGAGGTAGAGCTTCATAACATCAAAGAAAAAGTATTACCTAAATTGGATGATAAATTTGCTGAAAAATTTGCATTCAAGTCTTTAGATGAATTAAAAGAAAGAGTTAAGGAAAGGCTAAAACAAGAAATGGAGGATATGGAGAAATCCCTTGCACAGAAAAAATTGTTAGATCAAATTGTAGAAAAAGTAGATGTAGTGCTTCCAGAGACATTGGTGGAAAGACAACTTAAGATCATAATAGATAGAGAAAGAGAAAAGGTTGAGAGACAAGGGAAAAATCCTGATATATTAGGGACAGAGGAAGAACTAAAACAAAAATTTAAAGAAGAGGCAGAAGCGATTGTTAAAGCGCAATTAGTGCTTTTAGAGATCGCTGAAAGGGAAGAAATTACAGTAACAGAGGAAGAAGTTGAACGAAAGATCTTTTTCACTGCCTATGAAATGGGAATTGATCCCCAGACATTGAGGGAATTTTATATTAAAAATAATCTAATGTATGCCTTAAGAGACAGTATCTTAGCAGATAAGGCCATGGAAAAGGTGTATGAATATGCAGAAGTAGAATATGAAGAGCCTGAAAATGAACAAAACAAAGAAGATATGGAAAAACCCAATGAACAAGAATCACAAGTACACGCTGAAAAATCAGAAGAATAATGTGAGCCCTGCCTATAATTAGGTGACCTGGTGTTCATTGTAAAAATTGGGGGAGAAGATCTTTTCTCCCCTTATCTTTTTAGATTCTTCTCATTAATCTCTTGGCAAACTCATATATTCAGTATATATAAAAAATCGTATTTTGTAGAATAAAAATAACATAAACAAAGAGGTGGGATATGGTACCAATTGTAATTGAGACAACAGGTCGGGGAGAAAGGGCATATGATATATTCTCTAGACTCTTAAAAGATAGGATTGTCCTTCTTGGGACACCAATAGACGATCATGTTGCTAATCTCATATGTGCGCAACTTTTATTTCTAGAATCAGAAGATCCAGAAAAAGAGATAAATTTTTATATAAATTCACCAGGTGGCTCAGTTACAGCTGGGCTCGCAATTTATGACACTATGCAATATATTTCTGCACCAGTGGCCACCCTGTGCCTGGGACAGGCAGCAAGTATGGCTGCGGTATTGCTCGCTGCAGGGTCTGAAGGTATGAGATTTGCTTTGCCCCATAGCAGGATAATGCTCCATCAGCCAATGGGAGGGGTTCAAGGTCAGGCAACTGACATTGACAGACATGCAAAAGAGATTATTAGATTAAAAGGGATGTTAAATGATATATTAGCGAAACATACCAAGCAAGACATAAAAAAGATAGAACAGGATACTGACAGAGATTATTTTATGGGTCCCCAAGAGGCCCTTGAATATGGCATTATTGATGAGATATTAACTAGCAGAAAAAATAAATCCAATTAGTTAAGGTGATTTTATGGCAAAAAAGAAAGATGATTATCAATTTAGATGTTCCTTTTGTGGAAAGGATCAAAACCAAGTGAAAAGACTTATTGCAGGGCCAAATGTATTTATTTGTGATGAATGCGTTGCCCTTTGTAATAAAATCTTAATCCAGGACAGAGTATATGAAGAGGTGGAGGAAGGAGGACTTGTCCCTCCTCAAGAAATAAAACGGGTACTTGACGAGTATGTGATTGGGCAAGAGGAAGCAAAAAAGATCTTGGCAGTGGCTGTATATAACCACTACAAAAGGATTTATTATCAAGAAAGCAGTGGCAGCTCAGATGTATTTATTGATAAGAGTAATATACTTCTAATTGGACCCACTGGTTCTGGAAAGACCTTGCTGGCAAAAACTCTGGCAAATATCTTAAAGGTTCCTTTTGCAATAGCTGATGCTACTACTTTAACAGAAGCAGGATATGTTGGAGAAGATGTTGAAAATATTTTAGTTCAATTATTACAGAATGCAGAATACGATATTGAGGCTGCATCTAAGGGAATAGTTTATATAGATGAGATTGATAAGATCTCCAGAAAGTCTGACAGTGCCTCTATAACTAGAGATGTATCAGGAGAAGGGGTACAGCAGGCACTTTTAAAGATAATTGAAGGAACAGTGGCAAACCTTCCTCCAAAGGGAGGGAGAAAACATCCTCAGCAGGAATATATAAAATTAGATACAACTAATATTTTATTTATAATGGGTGGTGCCTTCATAGGCTTAGAAAAAATAATAGAGAGGAGATTAAAGGGTAAGTCAATGGGGTTTGGGGCACAACTTGTGTCCAAGAGGGATAGAACCATTGGCGAGATACTTAAAGAATGTCAGCCCCATGACCTGATAAAATTTGGTATGATCCCAGAATTTGTTGGTAGAGTTCCAGTTATTGCTGCGTTAGATGAATTAAAGGAAAAGGAACTTATAAGAATTTTAACAGAACCAAAAAATGCATTAGTAAAGCAGTATCAGAAACTTTTTGAAATAGAAGGTGTAAAACTTACATTTACTCAGGGTGCGTTGAGAACAATTGCCAAAAAGGCCCTTGAGAGAAATACTGGTGCTAGAGGGCTGAGAAATATTATGGAAAATGTAATGTTAGATATTATGTATAAGCTGCCCTCTATCAAAGGGGTAAAAGAGTGCATCATAAATACCTCTGTAATTGAAGAGGGGAAAGAGCCACTTCTTTTCTACCACAATGATAAGCAAATAAAGACCGCATAATATCCTTTCCCTATGCCTGTTTTTTAGGTGTAGGGAAAGTCTCTAATATAAAAAATCTTATGAAGGCCTAACTTTATCCCACTGACAAATAATTATTTTCAGGAGGAAATTTAGATGAGAGATTTTCATCACCCCATGGACAAGGAGGTAAAACATAGCAAACTTCCTTTAATGACATTAAGAGAGGTTGTATTATTCCCAGGAGCTCTAGTCCCATTGTATGTTGGCAGAAAGTGTTCAATAAAGGCTGTAGAAAAGGCATTAAATGAATATGATAAAGAGATATTCCTTGTTACTCAAAAAGATCCAGAGATAGAAATTCCTAAAAAGGATGAGATATATAATGTTGGTGTTGCTGCTAGGATACTTCAACTTTTAAGGCTACCTGATGGTACTGTAAAGGCCTTATTTGAAGGCATAAAAAGGGCAAGGTGGCGAGGTGAAGAACCTCTATTTGACAAAGAAGGGAAGTTTCCCATTGTTGAGATTTTACCCCTAGATGAACAGGAAGTGTTTAATCAAGAATCTGAGGCACTTATTAGATTGGTAAAAGAGACACTTCCCAAATATGCAAAGGCATCTAAAAGGCTTTCATCTGATTCACTTAAATTGATCTTGAGTGTAGACAAGCCAGGAGCATTGGCTGATTCAATAATTCCTCATCTTCGTGCCGGATTTGAAAAAAAACAAGAGATCCTTGAACAACTAGACCCCCTTAAACGCCTTGAGGCTGTTTATGGACTACTTATTAGTGAGATAGAGTATTTGGAAATAGAATCAAGAATAAACGAGCGTGTAAAACAACAAATTGAGACAACTCATAGAAACTACTATTTAAATGAACAGCTAAAGGCCATTCATAAGGAAATGGGATTAGAACATGATCCTGAAGAAGAGGTAGAAAAGTTAATAAAAATGCTTGAAGAAAAAAACATGCCAGAAGAAGCCAGAGAAAAGGCCTTATCTGAGGTGAAAAAACTACGTCATATTCCACCTTCTTCTGCAGAATATACTGTTGTTAGAAATTATATTGACTGTATCTTAGAGCTTCCGTGGAATGAATTAAAACCTGTGGATATTGATATTTCTGAGGCAGAAAAGATCTTAAATGAAGATCATTATGGACTTGAAAAACCCAAAGAGAGGATCCTTGAATATCTGGCTGTTCAAAAGCTAGTTGACAAGATGAAAGGTCCAATTTTGTGCTTTGTTGGCCCACCTGGGGTTGGTAAAACCTCATTATCTAAATCCATAGCTAGGGCAATGAACAGGGATTTTATAAGGATTTCCTTGGGTGGAGTGAGAGATGAAGCAGAAATTAGGGGACATAGACGAACATATGTTGGAGCACTACCTGGAAAGATTATACTTTCACTTCGCAAGAAAAAATACAACAATCCAGTTATGTGTTTAGATGAAATAGATAAAATGTCTACAGATTTTAGAGGTGATCCATCTGCTGCCCTATTAGAGGTCTTGGATCCAGAGCAAAATTATGCATTCAATGACCACTATCTGGATATAAACTATGATCTTTCTAATGTGTTTTTCATAACCACTGCAAATACATTACAGACAATCCCATGGGCATTAAGAGACAGAATGGAAATTATTCACCTGCCAGGATATTTAGAAAATGAAAAACTAAATATAGCAAAATATTTTCTTATTCCAAAACAAAGGGAAAGACATGGTTTAAAGGAACACAATATAAAAATCTCTGAGGGCGCTATTCTTGAAATCATTAGAAGATATACAAAAGAGGCTGGAGTAAGAAATCTTGAAAGGGAGATCGCTTCAATTTGCAGAAAAGTGGCAAAAAGATTGGTTGAGTCCAATGATTTGGATACCACAATTGCAATTAACAAGAATTCAATTGCCACATATTTAGGTGTTCCCAAGTTTAGATATGGTGAAAAAGAAGAAAATGCTCAGGTTGGCGTTGCCACAGGACTTGCTTGGACTGAGTTGGGTGGAGAGCTTCTTATGATAGAAGTAGCAATTATGCATGGAAGTGGAAAGATAGAGATTACTGGAAAGTTAGGAGAAGTAATGCAAGAATCAGCTAAAGCAGCCCTCAGTTATGTGAGATCTAGATCAGAGATATTTGGACTGAGACCTGATTTTTACAAAGACATTGATCTGCATATACATGTTCCTGAGGGTGCAACGCCAAAAGATGGACCATCTGCTGGTATAACAATGGCCACAGCAATTGTTTCAGCATTACTAGATATTCCTGTAAGTAATGAAGTTGCCATGACTGGAGAAATTACATTGAGGGGAAGAGTATTGCCCATTGGTGGATTAAGGGAAAAGCTCCTAGCTGCCCACAGGGGACTTGTAACTAAGGTGATTATTCCAAAAGAAAATGAAAAAGATCTAAAAGAAGTACCCCACTCAATCCTAAAAGATCTTGAAATAATTCCTGTAAAGCATATGGATGATGTATTACCTGTGGCACTCAAAGATATTAAAATGAACGATTTTAAAAAGATGCAAAAAGATTTTATTCCCATAGCTATGAAATTAAAAAAAGATGTGACTATTCAAAAGACACAATAAGGATAAGGGGAATCTATTTCCCCTTTCCTTATACTATATGCACACTTTAATCATCTAAAATTTCCTTCATACTATTTTTAAATGAAGTGTATGTTCCATGTCTTATGTGGTATCTAGCCTCTTTTATTAAATTTAAATAAAATGCCAAATTATGGATAGTATTGAGTCTATAAGATAGAAGTTCTTTAGTAGTATATAAATGTCTCAAATAGGCCTTTGAAAAATTTTGGCAGGTATAACAATTACAATTTGGATCTAAAGGAGATTTATCCTTTTTATACTCCTGTCTTTTTATATTTATCTTGCCTAGTGATGTATATAAAGTGCCATTTCTTGCATTTCTAGTGGGCAAAACACAATCAAACATATCTACCCCAAGCTCAATTGCATTTAAGATATCCATTGGTTTCCCAACTCCCATTAAATATCTTGGCTTATCATCAGGTAGATAAGGCAATGTTTGTTCAAGGATTTGAAACATTATATCTTTGGGCTCTCCAACACTAAGCCCGCCAATTGCATACCCGTCAAAGGGGATTTCAAGAAGCTCCATTGCACTTTGTCTTCTCAAATCTGGATAAAATCCTCCCTGTACTATACCAAAGAGAAGTTGGTTGTCCTTTGTTTTTGATTGGTAACATTGCTTAGCCCACTTTGTGGTTAGCTTAACAGAATTTTTTGTATATTGATAATCAGCTCCAAATGGAACACATTCATCTAGTACCATCATTATATCTGATCCCAGATTTTCCTGAATCTCTATTACTTTTTTAGGAGAAAAAAGGTGTTTTGAGCCATCTATGTGTGAGCGAAATATCACACCTTCATCACTGATTTCCCTTAAAGGAGATAAACTAAATACTTGAAATCCTCCACTATCAGTCAAAATTGGCTTATGCCATCCACAAAATTTATGGAGTCCTCCCAGATCCCTAATCAATTCATCTCCAGGCCTTAGATATAGATGGTATGTATTACCAAGTATTATCTCTGCCCCTATCTCTTCAACATCATGGGCAGATAAGGCCTTAACAGAGCCTCTGGTACCCACAGGCATGAAAATAGGTGTGGTAATCACACCATGATAAGTATGAAGTTTTCCAAGTCTTGCATTTTTATCCTTGTAGAGCACTTCAAAAGTTTGTTCCATATGTTTTTTGCTTTCTAAGTGACTACTCCTCGTCCTAAAGGACGAGGCTTCTACCGTACACCTTAACAAGGTGCTCGGAGAGACTGTAGCCCCAGTCTCAAAATATTTAGAGCTGCGTTATGGTCTCGATTAGCCAC
>JAMOPG010000241.1 GCA_027064715.1 Desulfobacterales bacterium | reverse complement strand
CTGCATTTATATATTTTCTTCCAAGTTCTCTGATAGTATAAATATACTCACGCCCCTCCAATATGGCTTTTGCTATAGCAACTGTTAACACAGTATCGTCTGTAAATCTACAGTGAGGACTAAATAAAGGAAATTGTTTTGTTTTAATAGGATTTCCTTCGTATATAGATCCAATTATATCTCCAGCAATTGCTCCCAACATTTAATCAATCCTAAATTTCATCTTACTCCGTGGGTAGTGAAGTGCACCTATTCGTTATGCAATATCATTTTCGCATCGCACATCTTTTTAAATGTTCCGTTATAACTTCAGGAAACTTGTCGAATGGAATATTGTCATCAAATAACCATGTGAAATAATGGGTTGTTAGATACCTGATATCCCACATTGAATAAATTGATTCTCCTACCTGGATGTATATTTGAGGGGTATTAGTAAAATAAGCTTGCCAGTCTGCAATAATAGGAGAATAAACTTGTGAAACTTTCCTTTTTTTAAATCCGCTTTCCTTGAGAATCATATGTTTACTTCCATTAGTTAAATCTTTAAATGCAAGCAATAACTCCTTCATATTTTTTGGTGTTCTGCCTATCTTTTCGAGGGCAAATTTAGGACGTTTTGGATCCCTGGGTAACCAATCATTATATAAGTGCCAGGCGGTAACAAAAAAATTAAAACAATCATATGGATGATAATCTTCACCTACTTTATGTCCCTCATAAAGTAATTTTAAAAACATACCATAAGAATTTTCTATTCCATAATTTAATTGTCTATTCATTAGGTTGTTACCCTTTTATATCCTAAAACTTTTCTTAATTTTTGATCTTAAAATAGCTTATTCCCCTAATTCCGGTAAACTTTTCACTATTTTTTGGGTCTCAAGACTTACTCTAACTAACCTTCCAATCAACTCTAATACATATGTTGGATTATTTTGTTCCTTTAACCAATCATTTGGGTCCCATATTATTTTTGTTTTACCCTTCTCTTTTACTTGATAAAATTCCACAAGCCATTTTAAAGGATGTTTTCCATTCACACGATAATTAAAAGCTTCTCTGGGAATTCCTCTAATAGTAATTAAATCATTGTAGTAAAAGATTCCCTCTTTTTCGTTTAATTTCATTTTAGTTATTTTGTAAGTTTCAAAATCATCGGTATTCCCATTAACCTCCACTTCGAGAGGATAAGGCTCCACAGTCTCATAATTTAGATGCCAATAAGCGAGCTCCCTTCCTGCTTTGCTAAAAGTCCAAAAATTTTGGGTATCTTTTACAAAAGGAATTCTTGGAAGATCTTTCTTTAGTTCTGCTTTGAATTTTTCTTTATATTCAGGAGAATGGAGAACACCATATATGTAATAAAAAATATCTTCTTTGGAAACTTCTTTTCCGTAGTGTTTGCGGAATTCTTCTAAAGCCCAGTTGGTTATGTTTTCTTTTTTTAAATATAACTTTCCCGAAAGTTCAATAATTTTATAATTTACATTTGGCCATAGTTGATTCTTTTCAAGAGGAGTGTAGCTAAAAAGAGGAAAAATTTGTCCACTATCTATAAAGTGAAGGTTAGGAATATAATTAGTAATAAAAGCTGAGAACTCTTTAGTTGCTCCTTTTCCAGACACACATATTGCTAAATTTTCTGTAGTAGGTTCGGGGAAAATTTGGGGAAGAAGATAAATGGAATTATTAAAAATTTTACTAAAATATACATGCATTTTTATAAAAGGTCTATAAATGCTCAGAAAAAACTTACCTGTTGATTCAATACTATATTTTTTATTTTCTTTTTCTTCTTTAAACAATTTCTGTTTAAGAGTTCCATCCCATTTTATTTTTGATTCATCTTTTTCAATTTTTTCATTTATATTATCTTTCGAAATTTTTCCAATTTTTACCTTTTGTATATGTTTATTAAATTCTTCTATCATATTTTTTATATTTTTTTTCAATTGTTTTCTGGAAAAGTTATAAACCCAAGCATCTCTATTTGTTTTCAGACCTGAAGAATAAATATTAAAAATTTTTTGAGCATTTTTATCCTTTTTGTTTCCCATTACCGGAAACTGATAGAATTCTTCTTTACGTTGATTTATCCAATCATATCTATCGTTTGGAACTATTTTCTCCCATGGAACATTTTCTACTGAACTAAACTTTTTAAGCCTTTGGAGTTTTTCTTCTCTATTCAGGTAATCTTCAACTTGATAATAATAGATTTCAGCTTTTCCGTTTTGTTTTTTGAGTTTTTCATCATCTTTTATCAAGAAAACTATACAAACCCCTGCTCTACTACCTTGTCCGAAAATTTTACCTCCTTCTTTTTTCCATTCTTCACCCTGTTTCCTTGCATTTCCTCTAAGATTAAAAACATATACTCTGGCAAATTCCTCTTCAAAACATTTTCTCATGCCGTCTGCTGCAGAGTTGTCAAGCCATCCATTATTGGTTATGAATCCTATAATTCCTTTTTTCTCAATTCTATCTGAAGCCATACGAAAAGCAAGAATATATGAATCTTTTAACGCTATTTTTAGTGTAGTTTTAGAATATTTGGCATAAGTCTTTTTCATTCTACTAGTTAAATTAAAATACTCTGTTTTTTTTATTCCTTTATTTTCACTTTCCTGCCATGCAAACCACGGTGGATTAGAAATTATTACATTTACCTTTGCTTTTTTCTGCGCATTGAGGAGTTCTGAATATTGTTTAGGGAAGAATAATATCTCAGAATATCTTCTGCTTTCGTAAATAAGTTCCATCATTTGGAACGAATCGGTAAGCAGTAAATGTTTAAAAGGACGATACTCTCCAGTCCTATCATAGTAGGAGCTTTCAATGTTCATCTTCCCAATATAGTAAGGAAGGAGAAGTATCTCGTTACCCCAAATTTCTCCAGACAAATATTTTCTTTTGAGTTCATCTTCTGGTAAATGCTGAAATAGTCTTGCTAAGAAGGTTCCTGTTCCCATAAAAGGCTCAAGAACTACAACCCTATTATCAGCAAGACTAGAATTCCATTCTTTTCGGAGTAAATAATCTACACTTTTAATGATAAAATCTACAACTTCAACAGGGGTATAAACTATACCAAGTTTTTCAGCCGTGTCTTTAAAAGCTATTCTAAAGAAACTATCATAAAGCTGTCTTAAAAAGTCCTGTCTTTCTTCTTCCTTGTCTATACCACTCGCTTTGATACGAACAGAACTATAAAAACTTTCAAGATCTTTAGTTTCTCTCTGAATAAATTTTTCAAAGTGTGTAGAAATTTCCTCAAGACCATGGGCTACTGGATTTCCTTTAATAAAATCATAATCCTCAAAGAGGGCCTCAAATATTGGTTTGGTCAACATGTGCTGGACCAACATGGAAATTGCATCTTCCTTGGTTATCTCTTCATTTATCACTCCTCTTAAGGCAAATAAAAGAGTATCAAACTTGTTCTTTACTATTTCCTCTTTTTTTAAGGCTATTTCTACCTGAGTTTGGAGTCTTTGGGCTATTTCGGAAACTTCCTTAGCCCAATTTTCAAGATATTTTTTTCCCAATGCTAATGATTTGGCTATCTTGCCTACCAGAGCTTTTCTTACTGAGAAAGGAAGTTGTGATTGAATTAATGTAGGTTGGGCTATTATGATGACTGAATCATCATCTGGTTTATCCCCTGTTAATTTTTGATCTATTCCTGTTTCCTGTTTGCCTAGTTTTAAAACTAGTTGTCTAGCTTTAGCTTCAAAGGTTTCGTCTAAAGATCTTAAGGCATTTAGAACTTGCCATACAGTTTTATAGCTTGTTTTTTCGATTTGTTCAGATTCACTTCGATTTGGACGAATTACTACAGGAATTACAACATATCCATAAGCTTTATGTTGTGCCTTACGCATGACTCTTCCAACAGCCTGGACTATATCCACCACACTATCTTTAGGTCTCATAAAGATAATTGCGTCTAAAGCTGGAACATCTATCCCTTCAGTAAGAACTTTAGCATTTGTAAGAACCCGTACTTCTCTGGATGCTTCGCCTCTCAACCAATCAAGAAATTTCTTTCTTTCTGTTGAACTCATAGATCCATCTATATGTTTTATCTCTATCTTTTTGAAAGATTCTTTCTCTTCAAATTTAAAATATTCATCAGCTACATTGTTAAATTCTTCTGCTAACGCTCGGGATTCAGCTATTTTACCTGTAAAAATGATTATTCTTTTAAGGTCCAGAGGATAATTCTGGTTATCTTCGTTCTTTATCTTCCCTTGAAGAACATTCCAGCTTCCCAAAACTTTTGCAGCATAATCTACGCTGAGAGCCTTAGATCTTTGAAAATAATCGTAAAGTTTTTCTTGAGCATCTTTTTCGTCAACTTCAAGCACTATGACTTTGTAATCACTCAAATAACCTTCATCAACAGCCCTTCTAAAAGTGTATTCATAAAAGGTTTCTCCGTAAATATTTCTGTCATCCATACTGTAATAGTTAATATCCATCTCTTCCAATTTAGCCTTTATGTTAGGTTCGTAAATTCTGGGCGTTGCAGTCATGTAAAGTCTTTTTTTACCTTTTATGTAGTCGTTGTAGTGAACTTTTTGAAAAAAAGAGAGTTCTTTTTTAGTGGCTTTTACGCCTGTAGTTCTATGTGCTTCATCACATATAATTAAATCAAATTCAGGAAGTCCCATTCCTTGTGCTTGTTCAATTACTTCTAAAGAATGATAGGTAGAAAAAATTACAGTAAGGGATTCAGATTCCTCCTTGGAAGCACATTTCAAAAGATCATCAGGATTTGTAGTAGGTGGAATACGAAGTATAGTAACTTTTTCAAGACTGTCCTCATTTTTACCCACTCCTCTGTCAGATACAACAGCAAATAGCCTTAAAGGAATTTCACTGTCCCTTTCCCAGGCACGAATAGATTGATCAAGCAAGGCTATGGATGGACATAGAAATAGTACTCTACCCCCTTTGCCTACTATTTTTTCTGCTATTTTAAGTGCAGTAAAAGTTTTTCCAGAACCTGGTGGCATTATAAGTTTTCCTCTATCAGTATTTTTAAAACCTTTAAAAACTGATTCTATAGCTTCCCGCTGATAAGAACGAATTTTTTTCTTAGGAGCTGGCTTAACGTAATCAGGATTTGTCCAGTCAAAATTGGATTCATTTATGCTTTCCAGAATATCATCAAGGGTATAAACCACTATAGGCTTTTCTTGTTCCCTTAAGGCTTTTTCTGCATTTCCAGTAAGAGAAGAGATAGTAATAAGCATTCTTTTTTGAAATTCTTTAGTGCCTGAAGATGTAAGAAAGGTAGATATATCACTAAGTGTAATCTTGTTAGAATGAAATTTTGCCTGA
>JAMOPG010000240.1 GCA_027064715.1 Desulfobacterales bacterium | reverse complement strand
AAACTTGGGCTGAGTCTCTCTCACCTCTTCCAATACATCTTCTACAACAAATTTAAAATCCTCTGTCCCTGCACCCATGGCACTGTTTCCAGGGGTCTTCAAGGCAAGATCACATGATCCTCTAATTCCCTTTGGTCTCTCATCTCTTGGCCATGTCTGCCTTGCATAATAGACCAATCTCGGGATATCAATGTTCATGGGACAAACATGAACACAACGCCTACACTGGGTACAACACCATACCCATCCAGATTTTGTTACTTCCTCATCTAAACCCAAAGCAGCCATTCTCAAAAATTTTCTGGGATCCATTCCTTCAATTCCAGAGGCTGGACACCCAGAGGAACATGCTCCACATGTAAGGCAGAGATTTAAATTTCCACCTTCAGGCAAAATCTCCATTACCTTTTGCATAAAGGTAGTCTTTTTCTCCTCTCTGCCTATTTTTAAGGCATTTTGAGACATCTTGTCCTCCTTAAAAAATAAATAAAAAACATTAACCTCCTAAATTTAACCAACGAACGTAAACTTTTGATTAAAGCTATATATAGTATAAAAGGCTTTGTCAATTGGTAGAAATCCCTTTTTATTTTGAAATAAGCAAAGATTATTTCTCTATTTTACTTAAAAAACTCCAAAAATTAAATTTCTGTAACCTCAATGGATGAATATACATTTAATTTCAATTAGATATTTTTTTAAGTTCAGTCATAAGAGCAAATTAGCCTCCTCTTTCGTTCCTATATCTTAAAAACCAACAAAACACCGCCTATAAATTATGTTGTTTTGCCCTTATAATATGGGAAAAAATTATAGATATTAATAAAGCTAACTCATATTATGGACTTTAAGATAAAGATAACACATTTGTAGGAATAAATTTCCACAAATATATTTGAGTAGTTATTTTATTTAGATATATAGAATTTTTTTTAATAAGATAGGAAGTTAAATTATAACTAGTTGCCTTTTTAAAAAAATCCCATGCCCCTTCTCTTTTGGGTGTTGTTATATAAACTGCTCCACTTTGTTTTAAAGTATAATTAATAAATGTAAGTATTGGCACATGAAATCTTCTTTCATATAAAACATCTGATGCAACAATTATGTCTAAACTATTTTTTTTAAAACATGGATATCTCCAGTCGCCCTGAATACATACAGGATAGGGAATTTTGTTTTTAGAAAAATTGTTTTTTAGAAAAACAAGGGATTCAAACATTATATCCTGTGAATATACAATGGCCTGTGAAAGTTTTAATGCCATTGATACAAGTCCAAGTCCACAGCCAAGATCTAAACACCGTTTTTCTCTAAAGATATGAGGATGAGTTAAAATAAATTTGCCAAGCATTAAAGAAGATGGCCAGAGTTCAGACCAATAGGGGATTTTGTCTTCGTTTAAGTCATCATCTTCTGCAACACTATCTAAAAAATCTTCTATAATATTAGGAGAATTTATTAAAAATACCTTTTTTTTTATTTTAATTTTCATCTTAATAAAATGTGTTACACTTATTTTTAAAATTGCCTTTGCCTAATAACAAAGCATGGTTTGGTCAAGGTTAAATCTAAAATCAAAATTTTCCATTTGCAAATTTTTGTATTTTTTTTTAAATCTTCTACATTAACAGGTTTTCAGTAAAAAATCATGCAAAGTTATAGCAGGAGGAATAGATGGATAGAGGTGAATTTTTTGAAGTAAAAGATCTCTCTTTGGCAGAGCAGGGACGAAAAAATCTTGAACTTGCAGAGCTTCATATGGGAGCCTTGATGGAGATAAGAAAGAAATTTGAAAAGGAAAGACCTTTTGAAGGAATAAAAATAGGTATGGCCCTTCATGTGACTAAAGAGACTGGAGTTCTCGTCAGGACTTTGATTGCAGGTGGTGCAGATGTTGCGATAACTGGATGTAATCCCTTATCCACTCAAGATGATGTTGCAGCAGCATTGGCAGAAGAAGGTGTAAAGGTCTGGGCATACAAGGGAGAGACCAAAGAAGATTATTACAGATATATTGGTTATGTGATAGCACAGAAGCCCCATATTACCATTGATGATGGATGTGATTTAGTATCTGAAATACATAAAAATTACAAAGAATTAATTCCAGATATTATCTGTGGATGTGAGGAGACAACAACAGGAATTATTAGGCTTAAAGCCATGGAAAAGGATGGTGCCCTTAAATATCCAATGATTGCAGTGAATGACAATATGACAAAACACCTTGTTGATAATTATTATGGTACAGGACAATCCACCATAGATGGGATCTTAAGGGCTACAAATATACTTATTGCAGGTAAGACATTTGTTGTTTGTGGATATGGAAGTTGTGGTAAAGGGGTAGCCTTAAGGGCCAGGGGGTTAGGTGCCAATGTGGTTGTTTGTGAGGTAGATAATTTCAGGGCACTGCAAGCAGTGTATGACGGTTACAGGGTAATGCCCATAAAGGAAGCTGCAAAGATAGGAGATATATTTTGTACTGTAACAGGAAACAAGCATGTGATTCGTCTAGAACACATGAAGCTTATGAAAAATGGTGCAGTGATATGTAATTCAGGTCACTTTGATGTTGAGATAGATATTGCTGCACTAAAAGATGCATCATCTTCCACAAGACGGATAAGGCCATTTATGGACGAATATGTGCTAGATGGAAAGAAGATCTTTGTACTTGGGGAAGGAAGACTGGTAAACTTAGCTGCAGCTGAAGGACATCCAAGTGAGGTAATGTCTACCTCTTTTTGTGGACAGGCACTTGCTTGTGAATATGGTGTGAAAAATAGAGGTAAGTTGCCAATAAAAGTAATCCAACTCCCTAAAGAGTTAGACGATGAAATAGCAGGACTTCAGCTTAAGGCTATGGGTATTGAAATAGATGAACTTACTGATGAACAGATAGCTTACTTAAATTCCTGGGAAGAGGGAACGTAAAAAATAAAATGTCTCTAATGCGTTTTGTGCTTGACAGAGCTAATAATTTTAAATAGACAATTTGTCTTGCGTTTGAAAAAAAAATAGTAGAAAATATAATGTAGGAGGTTGGGGTCTTGGCTAACACAAAGCAAGCACTAAAAAGACATAGACAATCTTTAAAAAGAAGGGCGAGAAATAGGGCGTGGAAAAGTAGAGTTAAAAAGGCTGTCAAAAAAGTAAGGTTGGCCATTGAAGCAAAAGATAAAGAGGCTGCAGTAGTAGCATTTAGGACAGCCACTTCTTTGCTGGATAAGGCTGCAAATAGGGGAGTTATTCATAAAAAGAATGCAGCAAGAAGGATTTCAAGACTTGCTTATCATATCAATAAACTAAATTAGTTGTAAAAAATAGGATAAAAAAGACATCAGTGTTTAGGCTGATGTCTTTTTTATTATAATTGCCTCTGCCCATCCTATTCAATCCACATCTCAACTACATCCATATTAAATATCTCTCAAAAATAATGTGAGGAGTAAGGAGTATTTTTAAAAGAATGTAGGAGGTTTTATATTGCAAAATAATTATCCATGATTTATCTTTGTAACCAAACAATAGGAGGTGTGGTTATGAGGAAATGGCTTTTGTTTTTAAGCATTTTCTTTTGTGCCTGTGCACTAAAAAACTCTTATATTGTTCCACCTTATGTAGTGGGTAAAAAGATAGATATATCTTACCTTAAAACAAGATGGCAAGACTATTTTGTCTATTATTCTGGTCCAGTATATAATCCTTCTGCTATTTGTTTTATAATTAAAGATAAATCCTCTAAAATTCAGCTACACAGAAAATGGAAACAAATAAAAGACAAAAAACATTTTGATGAAATTTTTAATCGTCTTGAGTACTTAGAACCAGATCTTTATGTTATTATACCAGAGAATCAATTGTTAGGATATTTGTACACAACTGACCCTACTTTTTTGAAAAAGGTCTCAAAAGATAAATATTATCTATTAGATGTGAGCGAACAATTTAACAATATATATTATGGTGGGGATGGAAGATGTAATTCCTTCACAAATCCATAAGGGTAGTTTTATGAAAAAGATAGAGCATAAAATTATAAGAGAGTGGTGCAAAGGATGTGGGATTTGTGTAGAATTTTGTCCCAAAAAGGTTCTTCAGTTAGATGATGAAGAAAAGGTGGTTGTAAGGTATCCAGAAAAATGCACTGGATGTAGGGTTTGTGAATATAGATGTCCTGATTTGGCAATAGAAGTTTTAGTGGAGAAGGAGGATGAAAAACAAGCAGCTTAAGTTTATGCAAGGCAATGAGGTGTGTGCTGAGGCTGCCCTTTATGCAGGTTTAGAGTTTTTTGCTGGCTATCCCATCACACCATCATCTGAGATATTAGAATATATGGCAAAAAGACTTCCAGAATTAGGTGGATGTTTTATACAAATGGAGGATGAAATTGCATCAATGTGCGCAATAATAGGGGCCTCTTTGACAGGTAGAAAGAGTATGACAGCCACCAGTGGACCTGGTTTTTCTCTTATGCAAGAAGCTCTTGGCTTTGCAATTATGGCTGAGATACCATGTGTGGTAGTGGATATCCAGAGATTTGGGCCTTCCACAGGACTTCCAACGCAGGGTGCCCAACAAGATGTGTATCAAGCAAGATGGGGAAGACACGGGGATCACTCAATTATCGTCCTAACAGCATCTAATCATCAAGATGTCTTTTACATTACTGTTGATGCCTTTAACCTTTCAGAAACCTACAGGGTTCCAGTTATTTTGTTATTTGATGAAATTATTGCACATTTAAGAGAAAAGGTAATATTTCCAGAACCAGGAGAAATTCCAGTTATTGAAAGGCTCAGAACTTCAGTTCCAGAAGGTGTTGATTACCATCCATATCTTCCAAGAGAAGATGGTAGACTACCAATGTCAGATTTTGGTGGGAAACACAGATATAATGTTACAGGTTTGTTTCATGACATGTGGGGCTTCCCAACAACTGATCCCAAGATAGTACATGGTCTGCTTCATCATTTAGTGGACAAGATAGAGGTGAATGTAAATGATATAGCTCGCACAAAAGAGTATTATTTAGACGATGCTGAGGTGATTTTAATCTCTTATGGATCTTCTGCCAGAACTGCACTTCATACAGTTAGATCTAAAAGGAGAAAAGGAGAGAGATGGGGGCTTTTGGAGCTAAATACTTTATGGCCGTTCCCACGCTCAATAGTTAGAGAGAAATGTGAAGATGCGGATTATATATTTGTAGTAGAGATGAATATGGGACAAACAGTAAATGAAGTAAAAAAATGTGTTGATTATCCAGAAAGAGTATATCTGGTTAATAGAGTAGATGGTATATTCATCACTCCAACAGATGTAAAAAATATTACAAGGCTTATAATGGGGAGGGGTGTTTAAGTGGGTTATTCAATAAAAGATTATATTAGAAAGAGATTTTTCCCACATATATGGTGTCCTGGTTGCGGCCATGGTATAATATTAAATAATATGTTAAGGGCAATTGCTGAGCTTGGTATTTCAAAAAATGAGATTGTTATGGTTTCTGGAATTGGATGTTCTTCAAGGATTTCTGGTTATGTGGACTTTCATTCCCTTCACACATTGCATGGCAGGGCCTTAGCATTTGCAACTGGAGTAAAATTAAGTCGCCCAAATCTCTATGTTATTGTTCCAATGGGAGATGGTGATGCTCTGGCCATTGGAGGCAATCACTTTATACATGCATGCAGAAGAAACATAGATTTAACAGCCATTGTTATGAATAACAGAATTTATGGAATGACAGGTGGACAATTTTCACCTTTATCTGGGAAAGAAATAAAGGCAACAACAGCACCTTATTCAAATGTGGATCCTTCTTTTGACACTGTAAATCTTGCCATCGCTGCAGGTGCTACATTTGTGGCACGCACCACTACATATCACTTTAATGAGATCAAAGAATATATAAAAAAGGCTATTACACATAAAGGGTTTTCAGTAGTGGAGATATTGACTCAATGCCCTACCCATTTTGGAAGAAGAAACAACCTAGGTGGTCCTGTTGATATGCTTAAGTTTTTTAGAGATAATACTGCCCTTTTAGGTTCTAAAAAGATTAAACAAAATCCTGATTTGATCCCAAGGGGAATCTTTGTTGAAAAACAACTTCCTGAATATACAGAAGAATATGAACGGATAAAGAAGAGGGTTAAACAAAAATAAACTCACTATAACATATTATAAGGATCTAGGTCTAAAGAAATGTTTATTTTTTGGGGAAGGTGGGAACATTTATAGAAGATTTCTTGGCAAACTGCTCTTACCATTTTCCAGTTTTTACCTTTTACTAGACAGTGATATCTTTTTTTATTGTTCATAATAAATATAGGTGCTGGTGCAGGACCAAGTATATGGCAATTGGGTATAGATATTTGGTTTAAAACTTCTTTTATCTCCTTTATTTTCCTCTCACCTTCTACATAATCTTTGGGATAGGTTATTTTAATCAGGCCTATCTTGGAAAATGGAGGGTAATTTCTGAGTCTTCTGAGTTCAAGCTCATATTTAAAAAAATTCAAATAATCATTGTTTACTAGATATGTCCAACAATAGTGACTTGGATTTCTTGTCTGGATATAGACCTCTCCTGGCTTTTCACCCCTGCCTGATCTTCCTGCTACTTGCATTATAAGCTGAAAAGTCCTCTCTGTAGCCCTATAATCAGGTAGATTTAGGCCAATATCCCCATTGACAACTACAACCAATGTAACCTGTGGGAAATTATGCCCTTTGCTACACATCTGAGTTCCTACCATTATCTGATATTTACCCTTTGCAAATAGCTCAATTAGATCCTGTTCTTTGGACTCTTTTTTGTAGGTGTCTCTGTCTAATCGTAATATATCATATTTCCATCCAAAGTGTGTAGCAATATACTCTTCCACCTGTTCTGTACCATGATCTAAAGGCAAATAACTGGTGGATCCACAAAGGGGGCATGGAGATGGAAATGGTTCTGAGTAACCACAATAGTGGCACACTACCCTCTCTATCTTTTTGTGAAGGGTCATGGATACAGAACAATTTTTGCATCTTAATACTTCTCTGCAAGAAGTGCAAAATACTATAGGAGCAAATCCCCTTCTATTTATGAGAATGATTACTTGATTTCCCTGCTCTAGATGTTCTTTTATCTTCTCATAGGCCTGTTTGGAAAAAGGTCCAAACTTAAGGGGATTCTTATTGATATCTATTATATGGATCTTGGGCAATGATCGACCCTTAACCCTGTTTTCCATCTTAAATAGGTTGATCTTGTTTTGTTGTGCAGCATAAAAGCTATTTATATCTGGTGTTGCAGATCCCATTAAAAGTAAGGAATCAAACTCTTTAGCAAGTCTATAGGCCACTATTTTTGTGTGATATCTTATCCTTTCCTCTTGTTTATAAGATTGGTCGTGTTCTTCATCTAATACTATAAGACCAATATTTTTTACAGGTAAAAAAATGGCTGACCTGGTGCCCACAACAATTATTGGTCTATCTTGATTAGAGATTTCTTGAAAAATCTTTGCCCTTACAGATCTAGGCAAATATCCATGATAAAAATATATGGGCACATCTAACAAATTTTCTTTTACAGTTTTTAGAAGAGATTCTCCTAATGCTACTTCTGGAATCAACAAAATAGTGCTCCTTCCCTGTTCTATACATTTTTTTATGAGTTCAATATATATAAGTGTCTTCCCACTTCCAGTAACTCCATAAAGAAGAGATACATTGAAAGTGTGAGTTTCTATTAAGGATATTAAATCCTTTAACACCTTTTTTTGATCAATGGTCAATTCGTAATTCAAGGGATTTGTTTTATTATTTATGTAAAAATATTTTGATTCTTTAAAAAAGCTTTTAATCAGACCCCTGCTTTTTAATTTTGACAATGCATTTGAGACCTTACTGGCAAATTTTTCATAAATTACATGTCTATATTGTGGGCCATGTGTATTTAAATATTCAAGTAACTCAAGCTGTTTTTTTGCATTTTTTTTTACAGGCCAGGGAGGTGTTGTATTTAACTTCAACAACTCAACTTGTTTAATAGGTTGCACTATTTCAATATTATTATTTATCCATTTTTTTATCAAATCTATTAATAAAGTTTTATTATTTAAGATATGTAAAAGAGGATATTTTGTTCCATCCTGATCATAAAAATAACATTTCATAGATTTAAGTGGCGCAGGTAATATATAGGATAGTATTTTACCTGGATAAATCAATAAATGATTTGCCAGATAGGTGATACATCTTAAATGTTTTTTTGTAAAAATGGAATTTCTATCCAAAACTAAATTTATAGGTTTAATTTCTGGTACTTTATTTTGTAAAGAGATCTTATTTTTATCTAAAACAATACCTATTACATATCTGTTTCTTAGAGGGACAACTACTCTGGCACCCACTCTTATGCAATTTTCCTCTAAATATTCTGGATTCGTATATGTATAAGTTTTATAGGGTGCAGTTAGGAGGGAAATTTTAAAATGGTTCATTTTAAAATATTATGAGTCATCAGCAGATTTTGTCACTTCCACAATATCATCTTCTTCCTCACTTGTTATAAGATTTTCAGAAAGGCTATGTCCCACTGTTGTTATATCATTAGCAATAGGTTTAGCCTTTTTATTGGTTATATTAGAAAATTTTTCAAAAAGGCTTTTCATTTTACTGTGTTCTTCTGGGTTGTTTATTTGTGTTTCCATGAAGCATCTGCCATGTAAGACCCCACCAGTTTCCACTGAAAATAATTTAGTATTCACATCTCCAATAACCTTTCCAGTGGAACCTATCACAATAGCTTCTTTGGCTGTTACATTACCAATAATTTTACCGTGAATAACTACATTTTGTGCAATTATATCTCCTTCTACCACTGCATCCTTGTTAATATAGACATTTTGTTCACTATCTATATGTCCAACAATCTTTCCTTCAACGCATACACTTTCACCTGCCTTTATATTTCCCTCTAAAGAACAACTTGCTCCAATCAACGTGGGGGCTGATTCATCTAACTGTTTCTTCTCTTTTTTGGAAAACACCATTATTACCTCAAGGTTAAATTTGCCAGTCTGCTATCAAATATGTAATATATTGGATTTACACTCTTTCCATTAACAGTAATTTTATAGTGAAGATGGGTTCCTGTACTTACTCCAGTATTACCCATGTAACCTATCACATCCCCTCTCTTTACTTTTTGACCTTTTTTTACTGTGGGTTTGTACAAATGACAAAATTTGGTTCTTATCTGATCTGTATGTTTTATCTCTATATAGTTACCAGCTATCCAATTGTGACTTACCTTAACTACAACTCCATCTGCAGGAGCAATAATTGGCGTCTTCCATGGTCCAGCTATATCCAGTGCATCATGAAATTCCTTTTTTTGGGTAAAGGGATTTATCCTCCATCCAAAGCCACATGAAATCCAGAGCTTATCGCCTTTTACTGGTAAGATAGATGGTATTTGCGATAAGATTTCATGCCGTTGTTGTAAAATGTCAGTTAGCTCTTCCATAACCTCTTTTATCTTGCTGGAATAATTTAAAATATCCACTGTAAAATTCAAACTTTCTATTTCGTCTATTTCAGAGTATTCTGTGATATTTTTATTTAAAAATTTACTGAATTGAAAACCTCCTTGATGAGAGAAATTATCATTTTTAATCTTTTCTTGGTCGAGCCCTAGAAATTTTTTTATCTTTATCTCCATCTCATACATCTTTTTTAAATCTTCTCTTGCTTTTGCCAATTTTTGATTAAGTTCTTTTACCTTTTTTTCCTTTTGTTTCAAAGCTTGTTGAACCTTCAATAGTTGTTTCAAATCACTATCTAGAGTTGCTATCTTTTTTTTTGCCTTGTTTAAATAGTTATGTTGATATAAAATATATCCTCCAAAGACCAAGTAAGAAATAAAAAAGATAGACAAAATCCCTATCAGGAAATAACACGTGGATTTCTTTAGATAGAGCTTTTTAAAGGTATTTTTTGATTTAGAAAACCAGATAATTGTAACTTTTTCCATAACTATCTTACATACTTAAATAAATACTTGTTAAATGGGGCTAAAAGTCTTACAATTTTTTCCCTTTGTGTCAAATAAAAAAAATGGTAACGTCAGTTATTAGTGAAAGCCATGTTATTTTCTTAGGTAAGCAATAAATAAATAGGAGGCTTAAGTTTAGTCCCCCATTTAAAGTGCTACCTTGTAAAAGAACCTTTCATCTTATTTTATTTTTTTATAAGACTAAGACTTTCTATTTTTTTTACTCTTTTTAAAGTTGTCTTGACCTTGGTGGCCAGGCTCAAGGGGAGAATTTTCAAAAAAGGTGAAGGATTAAATTGATATCTCTTCCCATAAATTGTCCGCTGTTTTGCATAAGATAAAAAGAGATATGTCTTTGCCCTGGTAATACCAACATAAAAGAGCCTTTTTTCCTCCTCAATATCTTCGTCTTGATAATCATTTAAGGTAATATTTGAAAAAACCTCCCTTTTAAATGGAAGAATGTTTTCTTCCAATCCAGGAATAAAAACTGCCTCAAATTCAAGGCCTTTTGCTCCGTGAAGGGTAGTGATAACCACCTTTTGGGAAATTTGTTTTATAGATTCATATTCTTTTTCTAATGATATCCAGCTAATTAAATCTTTCCAATCTTTTTTGTCCTTGAATTCTTTTTCCAGTTTTTTAAAATTTTCACTTAAAAAGAAAAACTCGTCAAAAATTGAGAGGTCAATGAGTTTTTGTTTGATTGCTGATATATTGTTTATATCCACATCATCAATAGGTGATTTTTCATAACTTAATCGCTGGGTGATGATAGTCAAAAATTTTTCTATGTTGGGATCCTCAAAAAAATTGTTCTGTTCTGGATAAGATGTAGGGATTCCAAATTTGTTCAAAGCCTTTTTTATATAAGGGATCATAGCCTTAAATCTAACCAATATGGCGATATCTGATGGAGAAAGATCCCCCTTTTTACCAAGATCTGTTTCTAAATGCGATGTACCACCAATGAGTTCTTTGATCTTTTTTGCTATAAAATTTGCCTCCATTTCCTGTGTTTGAGCATGATATAGATATATCTTGCCAAGGCTATCCTTTATCCCTGTTGTCTTTATCCCAAATTTTATTAAAGGTGATGAAAATTCTATTATGTTTTTTGAACTCCTATAGTTCTTTTTCAATGTTAATATATTTAGCTTAGGATAGAGCCCTTTTAGTTTTTCTAAAATATTTGAACATCCACCTCTAAAGGAGTATATGGCCTGGTCAGGATCTCCAATTAAAAACAATCCTTTACCATCCTTACATATGGATTTTATTGCTTGCAGTTGTAGAGGAGATAGATCCTGTATTTCATCTACAAGTATGTGTTCCCATGGCGCAGGATTCTTCTTATAAAAATCTATTAGAAATTCTATTATGTCTATATAATCATAAACTTTTAGTCTATGTTTTTCTTTTGTATATCTTTTATGAAGCTCAATATCAGTGATACTAAGTAGTTTTTCCCTTTCATATACATATCTATTCCATTTAGCCGTTTCTTTTGATCCATTTAAAAAGATCTTTTTGGCTATGTTTTCATCTAATATAAAAGGTATCTCTCCTTTTATCTCTTTTATGAGTTCATATCCAAGACTATGTAATGTTGATACATTAGGAAGAGTATCTTTAACAAGTTGTGAAATTCTCTGTTTTATTTCATTTGCTGCAGCTATTGTAAAACTTAATAACAAGATTTTAGGAGGCAAGATATTTTGCTCATTTATTAAATATAGTGTTCGTCCTATTAATGTCCTTGTTTTTCCTGTTCCAGGTCCTGCAATAACCAAAGTAGGCGTATTTTTTGTTTTTATTGCCATAAGTTGATCATCATTATAAGATATATAATCAAAATTTAGTTTATCTTTGTTTCGTTTTTGAATAATATTAATTTGTTCATATGAATGTTTTTTTTCTTTGTGTTCTTTTTTTTCAAGAATATATATTTTCCCATATTGCCCATCAAATCCAGGTATCTTTTTTACCTTTCCTTCTCTCATAATGGATATTGCTTCTGCGAGTTTAGAAGATGTCTTTTTTATATCTTCTATAGGTACTTCAAAAAGGATCTTTAGTTCACTCCCATACTCTTTTATAAGCTGTGCATAGATGTTATATACAGTCTTTGTTGAAGGGCCTTTACCTGTTATTTCTGAGAGAATTTCATTTAATGGTATTAAAGAATAAAAATCTGGTGCATGAGGAGGTTTTTGTGGAACCTTTCTGTCGCATAGAGAATATATCCTGTGCAATACCCCTATAGTGAGTGGCTTATTACAGACAGGGCATATATTTTTTAGTTTCATAGCTTCAATGGGGTCTAATACAACCCCGCATTTTCTATGTCCATCTAAATGATACTTACCTTCTTCAGGGAAAAATTCTATTGTTCCGAGAAAATTTCCTGTTTTGTATTTTAATGAGTCATATATATTAAAATAAGACACCTCACCTTTGAATAAATTTGCTTCTCTGCCAAGCTTTTCTCCAGAATGTGCATCTGAATTCGAAATAAGATAATACCTATCAAGGGCACTCCACAACCAGTTCATTTTGGGATCTGAAGAAAGTCCAGTCTCTAAAGCAAAGATCTCTTTACTCAAAGAACCAAAACATTCTTCAATAGAATCAAAGCCAGAATTGGCACCAAAAAGGGAGAACCATGGAGTCCATATATGGGCTGGGACTAAAAATGCCTTGGGATCTGTATTTAATACCATATCTAATAATTCATCACATGGCAGACCTAAAATAGGCCTGCCATCAGAGGAGAGGTTCCCTATATTTTCTAATTTTTTGTTAAATTCTTTTGCCTTTTCAATGGTTGGCATAAACACAAGGTTGTGAATCTTTCTCACTTTGCCGCCTTTTTTATAAATAGAGCTGATCTCAGTACAGAGCATAAAATAGACATTGGAATATAAAGAAACATCTAAGGGAAACTCTATTTCTTTATTTAAAGGGGCCTTCTTTTTTAATCTAAGCAATCCATTTTCCATCTGTTCCAAATTTTCCTCTATTTCCTTCATCCAGCCAGGATGCGTAAAATCCCCTGTGGCAAGGACAGAAATGCCTTTTATTTGGGCCCATGCAGCAAGTTTTGAGATAGTTAAAGACTTGCTGGTTGCCCTGGAATATCTAGAATGTACATGTAGATCTGCTATAAACAATTTTTATTCTCCTTTATTTGACAGGTAAATCTTTGCAATTACGCCTCTTTTTTCCCTGTTTTTTAGCTCAATCCATGAGTTGTTTTCACTACAGAGTCTTTGGGCAATGGACAAACCCAGTCCAGTTCCATCTACCTTAGTTGTAAAAAAGGGATAAAAGAGTTGGTCTTTCTTTGATTCATCAATTCCACATCCTATATCCTGTATAAAAATAAATTCCTTTTTGTCTCTGTCTCTTCCAAAACCTATAACAAGTTTTTTTTCTTGAGAACCATTCATAGCTTCTATAGAATTTAATATAAGATTTAGCATTACTTGTTTTAATTGATCTTCATCCCAATCCACATATTTTCCATAGGCTGAGGGAGTTATATAAATTTTTAAATCAGGATAAGTAAGTCTGACATTATAAATCAGCTTGTTTAAAAAGTCATCAAGCGAAATCTTTTGTTTCTCAGGTGTCTTGGGTTTTGCAAAGTATAAAAAGTCCTTTAATAATTTATCTAATCTTCCTATATCTCTCATTATTACATTTTTCAGTCTTTTTCTTTGTTTTTCATCTAACTTATCACTTCCCAGAAGTTGCAAAGCACCCTTAATCCCAGACAATGGATTTTTTATTTCATGGGCCAGTCCTGCTGATAGCTCTCCAATAAGAGAGAGTCTCTCCATTTGTGCAATCTTTTGTTCCATTTCTTTGATTTTTGTTATGTCAGTAAAAATTATTAATGATCCCTGCTGTTCTGGAATCGGGGATAAAGTAACTCCAAGTATTCTGGAACCAAAATCCACTTCATGTCTTTTTGAATCATTTTTATTCCATGTGTTCCATAACCTATAAAACATGGGAAATACCTCTTGTAATTTTTTCCCTAGAATGTTTGGGATTGATATTTTTAAGAGATTAGCGCAATGTTTATTAATGCTTTTTATTGTACCATATTTATCAAGTACTATTATTGCTGTTCCAATCCAATCAAAAATTTTTGTTTTTATAGCTTCAGCTTCATCAATAAACCTTTTTTGTTTAGCTATTTCTGTAAGTAGTATGTTTTCTCTGCTTTGTCCCACTTTTATTAATAACATTACCAAACTCAATGCTGATGTTTGTAAAATAATGAAATAGAGGGATTGTTGTATATCAATCTTTTTTAAAAAAAATTGACCAGGATTTTTTATTTGTAGAAAAGTCATAATAATTATTGAGGATAAAATTAATAAAAAATTGTAATAAGCAGTTTTAATACCCAACAATCTGCCATATAAAAATAGTATACATACAAGTATAAATGATGCATTTGAAGTTATTCCTCCTGTGATCCACATAAAATATAGTCCAAGAATAGTATCACATATGAGCTGAATCTTAAAAAACAAGATTATGTCTTTAATAAAACGCCATGATATCAAAATAAATAGAGTAAAAAAAAGCCCTGAAATTATAAATACGAGGATTTGTTTTTGTGAAAGCAAAGATAATATTAAATTTTTCACAGTAAAATCTTCTAAATTTAATAGAGCTAAGGGGAGGCTGATTATAATAAATAATATTATTCTAAAAAGACAGACCTTCACAACAATACTTTCAAGAAATTTCTGTAAGTCCAGAGAGTTGTTGTTAGTTTCGTGCGCACTCACTGGGGTCATTTTTGATTTTTTCTAATGTGTGGTTTAAGGCAGGTAATATTGCTGCCAAGTTTTCTTGAACCGCTTTTTTGCTCCCAGGTAGGTTTATAATCAAGGAAGAATATGTTATACCGCAAACTGCACGAGATATTATTGCATGGGGTGTGTTTTTTAGTCCTTCCTGAAACATGGCATGTTCAAAACCCCAAAGCCTTTTTTCAATTAGATCCTCCACTACATCAGGGGTTATATCCCTCTCTGTTACTCCTGTTCCACCTGTTGTTATAATGAGATCTATTTTGTCTATAAAGATTAAATCACTCATTAATCCTTTTAGTGTATAAATATCATCAGGAATTATGGATCTAATTATATAAGATATAGGCAATGTCTTTTTTATAAGGTTTTCAATAACAGGTCCACTTTCATCAATCCTCTCACCTAAAAAACCGCGATCACTAAGAGTAATCACTGCAAGTGAAAACCCTGATCTCCACAAGATATATTTTTTGTGTTGAGTAATAGATGTTTGTTTAAGTGTTTTTAATGTTATATTTTTTTGAACATAATCTTTTTGAACATCAAAACAAATTTTAGTTATTTGAAAAAGGGGATGATTTATTTTTTCTCCAATATATAATCCTGTTGCCAGTTGATCATAATCTGTAATTATTCTTAAATTTTCTGTCTTTAAAAAAGGGGCTTCAGTCCCTGTAATAAGTTGTTCCTCCTCACAGGGACTATTATCTATTCCTTTAAATAAGAATTCACCTAAGACTTTTTCCATGAATTCTCTTCCCCTTCAAGTAGACGGAAGATATTTTCTCTGTGTTTATGGAGCACAATTAGCATTACTATAATACTGAATAAAAAGTAAATAAAGCCTTTTTGAAATAACATAAACAGGGGCATAATCAAAACAAAGAAAATAGATCCAAGAGAAACATATCCTCTTATAAGTATTATTATAAACATTAGCACTAGGGCAACTATTGTTCCCCATGGATTTATTACAAGATATGCTCCAATAGTAGTGGCAACACCTTTACCACCTTTAAAATTTAGAAACAAAGAATTTGTATGTCCCAAAATAGCAGCAAGTGCTGTTAAACTAATAAATATTGCATTCGGAGAGATCTTTAATGCAATAATTACAGGGATAATAGACTTTAACATGTCAATTACAAAAGTTGCGATTCCATAGTTCAGTCCACACGTCCTGGCCACATTTGTGGCACCTATGTTACCACTACCTACCTCCCTTAAATCTACATCGGCCTTAGCCTTTGCTATAACTAGTCCTGTTGGAAATGATCCAAAAAGATAAGCAATCCCTAACAACATGATTTCACTGATTATTCTTTCCATTTTACCTCCTCTGCTTTTTGAACTTTTATTATGTTATTTAATGGGTCAATTTTATTAAACCAAAGCCTAAATGTTTTTCCAAGATAAATATCTCCTCTTATCAGGTTCTTAGGGACCTTAATAATAAGTTGTTCCATGGGAAGTACAAAGGTTACAAGATGCTCATCTTCATCCACCACCATCCCATACCAATGTTTTTTCTTACTATATCTTTTTAAATAGACCAACTTCCAATATCTAACTCTATATTTTTGTATTTTGTTTGCCTCCTGGATCCTTGTGCTTAAATATGGGATCAAAGACTCCAATTTTTCTCTGTCAAAGTAAGAGTTACCACAAAATACTTTATGGAGTTGGGCAACATTTAAAAAATCAATGTAACGTCTTAATGGTGAAGTCATAGGTGCATATTCATCTACACCAAGACTTGCATGTGGTTTAGGATTTGTTTCTATATTGGTTGCTGCCAGTAGCTTTATAATTCCATATATCTTAACAGGGTCTGTCCATACACCTTTGGCTTCTTCTGGTATTGACACGTCTTGGGTTCTAAATAGGAGCGGTACGTTGTTTTCTCTTGCCCACTTTGCTATAATAGAGTTTGCAAGTATCATGAATTCAGTGACAATTAATTGTGATTCTTTATAACTTACTGGTTCTAATAACTCAATATTGTAGTCATTGTTTAAAGGTGTTAATATTATTATTGGTTCAGATCTCTCAATTATAATGGCTCCTTTGTGTATTCGTTTTTTTCGCAAACTCTTTGCAATAGAGTGTGCCAAATTTAAATATTCTTCGGATCCTTTTAAGATTAATTCATCAACCTCTTTATATGTGAGATTTTGATGTACTATTATCCATGACCACCTTATATCATAATTTACTATTTCTCCCTCTTCTGTTAAATCTATTTCTACAATTAATGCTGGTTTTTCTTTTTTGGCATGAAGGCTAAATAGATCTAATCCCAGCTCTTCTGGGAGCATATGTGTTGATCCTTCTGGAAGATACAAACTTGAAGCCCTATGGGCCACTTCTTTATCTAACTCATTTTCAAATTCCCATCCAAGAACTGGATAGGCAAATGCCAGATAGAGTTTATATTTATTTGAGCCTATCTTTTTTATAAAAAATGCGTCATCAATATCCCTTGTTGAAGGAGAATCTATAGAAACAAAAGGGATCTTCTCTGGCTTTGAGATACTTTTACTAAAGGTCTGTATAATTTTTTCGATCTCATTTATATATTTCTGTGACCATTCATTTCCCCACTTGTAATCAGCTTGATCCAAGAGATAATTATAATGTTTAGGTAGGATTCCCCATGTTTGTGCAAGTACTAAAGGAAGGTGCGGGATTTCAGGCACATCAGGTGCTATTTGTTTCCACTTTTTGTAAAAGGCCTTGTTTTCAGGACTCTGAATCCCAGTTTTCAGAAGTGATTTTAGGTCTTCTTCTATATCTGGCTCAAGCTTTGGCAGGACAATTGATGCATCTTGTCTTTTCTGCCAAAGTATAGTGAAAAATTCTTTTCCTTTTTTAAATAATTCTTTTTCCTTTTCTTTTTTTGTCAATTGAAAAATTTTTTCTTCTACCACTGAGGGGGCGAACACTTTAAAATGAGGTTTTTGAAATTTAAAATGGAGTTTATCATGGATTATTGCTCTTCCCAGTGCTGCAACCAAATCAGGGTCAATCTTTTGCCATATAAGTTCTGCAAGCCACACTATATCAAATTCTTCAACTTCGTCCTTTATTAGATCCCACAACTCCTCTGTATCTATTTCATTTTTTATCTGTTCTCTTTTTTCATCTAATTGGTTAATAGTATGTAAGATTTCTTCCCTTGACGAGTCTATGTTTAAGCGAGGACCAACCCAGGGTAGAAAACGACTTTTTGATAACTTTACAGTCCTATTATTGGGAGTAATCAGAGTTAGATGTTTTTCTGTTGTAAGAACTGCTCCAATATTTATTTTATTCGAATGAAGATATTCCACTACTAAGCCAGGCTTAAGTGTTTGTTCCATTTGTCTTATTATATCTTTTTATTTTTTTATGTGGAGGGGAATTATCCCTCCTGCCTTTGTCTAAAAATATTTTAATGTTTAAATGACCTTTGTCCAGTGAATACCATGGCAACTTGTGGCGTGGCCTCATTCACTGCTTCAATGACCTCAAAATCATTGATGGATCCACCAGGCTGTGCAATTGCAGTAACCCCTTGCTCAATTGCAAGATCAACTCCATCTCTAAATGGGAAAAATCCATCAGAGACCATAACAGAACCAGGAAGCCCCGCTTTATCCTGTTCCACTTTGTGGTTTATTTCCTCAAGGATCTCTTTAAATTTATTATCTTGTCTTGCTTTTTGCCTGAGTTCATAAAATGACATGGAAATCTTTTCATATGCAAGCCTGTCTGCATATTTAACATATGCCTTATGGATTGTGAGGTCAACGCATCCAACCCTATCTTGTTCTCCTGTCCCTATGGCCACGGTAACCCCATCTTTTGCAAAAAGTACTGAATTTGAGGTAACTCCTGCCTCAACAGCCCAAGCAAATATGAGATCTTCGAATTCTTTCTCTGTAGGCGTCCTTGCAATTATTGTCTTTCCATCTCTTGTGGCCTCTGCAGGTAAGAAATCATCTTTGGAAAGAATCTTATTTCTAAAAGAAAACTGTAGAATAAGACCCCCATCTACTAGAGACTTTATATCTAAAAAAGGTTCATTCACCAGTTTTTCTAGTTCAGCAAGACCTGCGATCCTTAATATTCTTAAGTTTTTTCTTTTCTTTAATAGTTCAACAGAGCCTTGTTCATATTCTGGGGCTGCAATAACTTCAAAATAGTATTTGCTGATAAATTCAGCAGCAGCTTTAGTAATTGGAGAATTTGTCACTAAAGTGCCACCAAATGCAGCTATCCTATCGCTAAAATAGGCCTTTTCAATGGCATCTTCAATGCCCTTATTTGACCATGCAACACCGCAGGGATTGTTGTGTTTTAAAATTACACAGCTTTTTTTTGAAGTTAAATATTGCAATATATTTATTCCATTATCTACGTCTGTGAGATTGATCTTTCCAGGATGTTTGCCAGATTGTATCATGTCTTTTTCACTAATAGAAGAAACAAGTTGATAATTTTTTGATGGCCTTCTAAAATCAATTCCTCCAAGTTCCAATCTGCCTTGGTAAAATTCATAAAGGGCAGCTGGTTGATCTGGGTTCTCTCCGTATCTCAGCCCTTTTTCTTCATCTATTACCCATGTCTTTTTCTTGTATACAAGTTCCTGATTTCCAACAATAATATGCATTTCCCTTGGAAATGGGTCTTTTAAAATAGAATAATACATCTTTTTGATTTTTTCCATAACCCAATACTCCCTTGTTTTGAATATTGTGAACAGAAACTTTAACCTGCATAATTTAATAAATCAAATTTTTTTTGAGCCTATTTTACTAATTTAATTTTAAAAAAGAACTAATAAATTTAATTACAGCCATTATTTCATTTAATTCAAGGCTTGAATGATTTATAATTAATGGTTAAGATAAGTCATTGGGTTGTGTGAGTATGTAATTTTTGAAATGATTTCAAAAAGAGGGCAATAAGTTGGAAAGATTACTTGAAAAGATTGCTGATAAGTTACTTAATCTCGATGAGGCCTCTTTGACTTGTTTGTGGAATAAATATTTTACCATGGTGCAGAAGTTTGAACCAACGAAAAGATGGGAAAAGGCTGTAATCATACTCTCATTAATCCAGGCAGTGAGGTGGAAAAATCAACTTTTCAACATAAAATGGTTGGAGTTAACCAAGGTAGAAAAGAGGTTTAATAGAAAGTTTCCCATGCAGGTTAATTCTATCTCAGCACCTGCGGTCCCCAGTGAGAATAAGGAGAAGAAAAAAAAAGAAAAGGGAAAAATTATTTTTTTTAACCCAAAGAAAAACCACAAAAAAAATTGAAGGGATTTGAAAAAATGAATAAAAACCAAGTTATTGTAGGGAGTCTATGGGGAGATGAAGGCAAGGGGAAGATAGTTGATCTTTTGAGCAGTCAGGCAGATGTAATAGTGAGATATCAAGGTGGAGCAAATGCGGGGCATACTTTAGTGGTGCAAGGGAAAAAGATAATTTTACATCTCGTGCCATCTGGTATTCTTCACAAAGAAAAGATATGTCTAATTGGAAATGGGGTAGTTTTAGATCCAGAGACCTTTTGCGAAGAACTGGAAGGATTAAAAAAGGCTAATATCCCTGTTGGACCTGACAGACTCAAGATAAGTTATAAGACACATCTTATTATGCCATATCACAAGCTATTGGATAAATTGAGGGAAGAAAAGAAGTCTGGAAAAGAAAAAATAGGCACAACAGGAAGGGGAATAGGTCCTGCTTATGAAGACAAAGTCGCTAGGGTGGGAATAAGGGCTGGTGACTGTTTGGACTTTGATCATTTAAAGAAAAAATTGGAAAATGCCTTAAAAGAAAAAAATGTTTTGTTCAAAAATTATTTTGACTCTGAACCTATGTCAGCAGAAGAGGTCTTTGAAAAGATTGCTCCTTATCTTGAGACAATAAAGCCCTATTTAGCGGATATTTCTTCTGAGATCGAAAATGCCATAAGAGGTGGGAAGAAGATACTTTTTGAGGGTGCTCAAGGGACCCATTTAGATATTGACCATGGTACATATCCATTTGTGACCTCCTCCAACACAGTTGCATCAAATGTGTGTGCAGGTGCAGGATGTGGCATAAAGGTGATTGATGAGATTATTGGAGTGGTAAAGAGCTATACTACCAGGGTGGGAAGTGGTCCATTTCCTACAGAATTAACAGATGAAATTGGAGATCACATCCAACAAAAAGGCAGTGAATTTGGTGCTACAACAGGAAGAAAAAGAAGGTGTGGCTGGCTGGATCTTGTGCTGTTAAGAGAATCTGTTAGACTTAATAGCATAACAAAATTTGCATTGACTAAATTAGATGTGCTCTCAGGTCTACAAGAGTTAAAAGTATGCACTGCATATAGATATAATTCAGAGACAATATATTATCCTCCCCAACATGAAAATGGCCTCAGTTTAGTGGAACCAATATATGAGACCTTACCTGGATGGACAGCAGATATCTCTAAAGTAAAAACTTTTTCAGATCTGCCAAAAGAGGCAAAAGATTATATAAACTTCATTGAAGATCAACTAAATGTTCCAGTAGGCATAATCTCTGTTGGGCCAGAGAGAAGTCAGACCATATTCAAATAGTTAAAATTTAAGGCAGGTTCTGTCCTGCCTTTTCTTTAAAATATATCTGGGATTTCTTAAAGTGGATTTCAAAGAACAGTTGGGGAAAAATTCCCGCATTGTGTTCATTTTAAATAAGATGAAAAAAAGTCCCCAACGGGTGATTGTGTTTGAAGGGGGGCTTAAGGAGGAGAGGGCCTTATTTGGGAAATATTGGGCATGTTGTGTTAATTGTTTTAATGATAAAGGTCCATGCCTTGAATGCAGAACCTGTGATGATATATTAAACTTAAGATTTCCTGATGTTTTTTTATTTGATGGAGATGAATCTTCAATAGGGATAGAATTAGTTAGAGACATAATTAGAGAAAAAAACATCCCTCCTAGAGAAGGAAAATATAAAGTATTTTTATTCTATGAGGCCCAGAATTTGACACTAAATGCAGCAAATTCTTTACTTAAGATATTAGAAGAACCAAAAGATAGAAATCTTTTTGTGCTCATGGTTCCACAAAAGGGCAACCTTCTTCCAACTATTGTCTCTAGAAGTGTAGTTTTGACACTTAAGTGGCAAAGGACTCAAATTGAAAAAGACTTATCTGATGTTATTTCTCACTTAGTGCGATTTTGGGAAACAGGATCTGGACTCTTTAAACTCAGTGAGAAAAAAATGGAAATAAAGGAAGTGGAACAGATTATTATTGGCCTGCAAGCAATGCTTGTTGATGCAGTAAGTGATGAGCAACACCATGGGAATCTTAATTTTTTTAAAAAAAATCTTACCTCCCAAAAAGTGTGGCAAATATCTTTTTTTTTAGAACAGGGACTTTTTATGTTAAAAAGTAATGTATCTCCACGGATGGTCTTTGAATGGCTGGGATTAAATATATATAAAATACTAAAAATGAATCAAACTTAAGTTTTATCTATCTCTCTTTTTATGTGAGGAAGATCTATTTTCATTCCATCAAATGCAGCACTGACATTTTCATGTATTTTCTTTGCCTCCTCCTCAAATAGTTGGTGATTGGGATATCTTTGAGAATAGTGGAGGAGAATCAATTTATTGGCATTGGCATCTTTGGCAATTGTAGCAGCTTGAGTTGCTGTTAAGTGCTTGTAATTTAGTGCGAGTTCTTCATCTTGTGAAAGATATGTGGATTCACAAATAAGTATATCTACATCTTTAGCTATTTTATATGCATTTTCGCACACCTTTGTATCCAAACAATATCCAATAACTTGACTTTTTTTGGATACAGCTACTTCATGAAGATATATTTTTTGACCTTTATATTCAATAAACTTGTTTTTCTTTAACTCACCAATTAGCTCTTTTTTGAAATCAATGGGGAGTTTTGTAGGAATTATATTCCATCTAGTTGGATCAGATATCTTATATCCAAAGGTTTCAACACCATGATCCAGTTTAAATGCATGAATTTTTATTTGTCCATTACATGGGATCTCTCCATCATCTTCAATAGGTTTAAATATTAATTCAAGATTATTATGGAAGATAGCACTGTTTATTAAATTGTGTAAGAAGACCTCTCCTTGTTTAGGATAAAATATCTCAATAGGATGTTTTACCTTATTTAATGAAAGTCTTTGTATAACACCTGGAAGTCCGAGACAGTGGTCTCCATGAAAATGGGTAATAAGAATTTTTTTTATTTTGTTTATGGGGACACCAAATCTAATCATCTGTCTCTGCGTCCCCTCTCCAGGATCAATCAATATATCTTCTTCATCCCACCTTATAAAAACTGCTATATGGTTTCTGTTTGTACTGGGCACCTGAGAAGCAGTGCCCAATACAATGATTTTTTTTGTCCCCATTTACTCCTGATCCAACACTATTAATTGATACTGTTTTTTCTGTTTTCTAGAGACTGCTGCAAGCAGGATCCTCAATGCTTCAATCATTCTCCCCTTTTTCCCAATGATCTTTCCAATATCCTCTTTTGCCACAGAGACCTCTAATAAGGGCATCCTTGGATTTTCTAGATTTTCTCTGATTTTTACTTCTTCTGGCCTTTCAACAATCTCTTTAATGATCTTTTCTATAAATTCTTTCATAATACAGCTCTCTTGTTTAAGTTGACACAACACGGAAGTGTAACAACACACTTCCAAAATCCTTCAGAAAAACCCCTAACATAACACGTTGTTTTTTTGACTTTTTTGATCATATCTTTTAAGGATTTATTTTTCAAGAATTTGTTAACTTAAATTTTAATATCATAAAACTGTATTGCATTTTCTTTAATAAGTTTTTCTTTTATGTTTTTCTCTAATAGATCATTTTTGATAAAATCTATATAAGGTGTTGAGATTTCTCTTGCACTATCACTATTCAAAAGTATTTTGTCTACTGGATAAAGATCATCAGATACTAGCTTTTTTATATCTGAGCCTTTACTTTTCCCAATTTGTAATGTCATTCCAATATATGTATTTAGTTCTTTCACTAAATCAATGGTGTTTAGTTCCACATGATCAATTATCACTTGAAATAAAAGGGATTTAAAGTTACTCAATATGTCAATAATTTTTTTTGTAATTGCTTTTTTATTTTTTCTAGGAGTATGGATTCCAATCCTTTTATCATATGGTAGATAGTTTTCACACCACTTAAGATGAGATATAAAGATTTCCTCTTCTGTTTTATCTTCTGTTTCGAGTCCTATCTCTCCAATCCCCAAACATCTTTTGTCTTTTAAATGTTGTTCTAATGCCTTTTTTATTTTATCTGGAAAGGATCTTTTTTCTTTCAATTCTTCGCAGATAGTTCTTGGATGAATTCCAATCTTGTAAAAAAATGGACATGAGTTATTGGATATTTTGTATGTTACATTTTTCAAAAAATTCCAATAATCTATATAGTCCTCTATTTTTTTTATTTCTTCATTATATGACCATATTATTCCACTAATCTTTTTTTCATAATAAAGTGTTGGAAAGTTTTTGTCTTTTTGAATCAAGATATCTCCATGCATGTGTGAGTCCACTGCAACAATCATAAATTTACCTCCAAATCTATATTATGTTATTTATCTAAAAATTTTTCAGGAATAAATGGTTTTTGCAGGTAAAATCCTTGAGCATAATCAATCCCGAGCTTATTTATTAGCCTAAGCTTTTTGGGAGAATCAATACCTTCTCCAATAATTCCAATATTTTTGTAAATTGACAACTCTGAAATAGACCTTAATATATAGCCCACAAATGGTGCCTCAGACACCTGATCTATAAACTTTTTGTCTATTTTTAGCAAATCAACGTTGAGTGTTGTAAAGACATTTAAGTTGGAATATCCTGTGCCAAAATCATCTATTGCAAACAAAACTCCATATTTGTTTTTAAAACGTTTTATTGTGCTATTCACTTCTTGAAAATTGCTTATTTCATAAACTTCTGTAAACTCAATACCGATTTGATTGGTTTTTAATTTATCTTTATATTCCTCAAATAAATTTTCTAAGATATCCATATATTGATAAAAATATTGTGGATTTATATTAAAAAAATAAATTTTTTCATCTTGGGTTTCGCATTTATATTCAATTGCCTTTTTCATAATAACTTCATCAGAATAGAGGCTTACATGAAAAAGATTTAAAATCTCCATAAATTGGTTTGCCTCCCAAATCTCATTATGATATTTTAGTCTTGTTAGTATCTCATAACCATAAATTTTATTAGTATTTAGATCAAATATTCCTTGAAAACAAGGTATTAGATAATTACTAAAGTCAGGACCCAACATAATATCAGTAAATTTTTTTAAAGTGCCACAAAAAGGCAAATCTATATTTGATGGATGGTATAGATCTTTAGTATCTATCTTTTTTACATAATTATTTAACATTGTAAGATATAATATTGCTTCATGTATGTCGTCAAAATCAGTGGGGTAGTGTACATATGTGATAGTATAATATAGTTTCAAAGTGAGATCGTATTCTTCTATTAAAATAGGCTTTTCTAATTCTTCTTTTAACTTAGAAATAAATTCATTCCCTTTTCCTTTAGGTCCTTCTGCTATTATTATAAAATCATCGGCATATATGTGCTCTACATAATCAGTGGAACTAGTGACTGAAATAATTCTTTTTTCAACTATTTCCAGAATCTTATGCGTGACAACATAGCCATATCTAAAGCCAAGATAAGAAAAATGTCTTATGTCAAGATAGATAATACAACACTCTTTATTCTTAAGCTCATATAGTCTTTGGCATCTTTTTTTAAAAAAATACTCTCTTATTGTTGTAACAAGCTTGTCCATTTATAATCTCCTAGAGTTTAATTTAAGGACCAATGTTTTTTTGCAACTTACATATTTCTAAAATCAAAGGCAATAGATTAAAAAAAATGGTTTAAGGATTGTAACAACTTATATCATAAAAGGCAAAAAATTTTGAACTTTGCCAACGGTTTTTCTTGAAAGGATATAAGGTTATTTAACTAATGATGTGAACACATTGATTATTTGGCCATTTTTTAAAATTATATCAGCTTCA
>JAMOPG010000239.1 GCA_027064715.1 Desulfobacterales bacterium | reverse complement strand
GTAAAGAAAGAATTAGAGACAAACGATAATGGATTTTTTTTAGGAGAACAATATTAAATAAGATTAAGAGGATAAAGCTGCTTATAATAAAAAAAAGTCCTAACTTTAGACACAAGGAAAACTCATGGGTACAGCAGTAACTGCCAAGACAGAGGCTAAATATATATGCAGCAAAGAGCAGCCTTTCTACTTGTAAGCCTTTGCTTAAGATGAGAATAATAAGAGGTAAGAGGAGCAGAATGCATAATTTTATAAAAATAGACATTATAACAGGTTAAAACTTGGTCACATTGTTGTTTTAAGTTAAATTTTTTTATTGACAAAACCCCTATCTTTGTGGATTTCTTGGCATAAGAGATGGTAATCTAAATAAAAAATTAGTCAAGTTAGATAAGATGTCAAAAGAGGTTACAATTATAAACAATACCAGGCAGTTATTAAAAGGCATCCTTTTTGGTGACAACCTTGATGCCAAAACATCCCCAGCCCTTATAGTGTGCCACGGCTTTACTGGGACAAAGGAAGGGGGGAACAAGGCCATAGCCATGGCAGAGTATTTTTCATCTTATAAGATTGCAACCTTATTATTTGACTTTTCTGGAAATGGCGAAAGCGAAGGTAATTTTGAAGACATTACCTTAACTGGACAGGTTGGTGATCTGTCTTGTGTAGTAAATTATATAAAAGATTTAGGCTTTAAAAATGTCTTTATTATGGGAAGGAGTTTTGGGGGCACCACTGCAATCTGCTATCAAGGGAAATATAAAACAAAAGATGTGTGTGGAGTTATTTGTGTAAATTCTGTTGCAAAGCCATATGAACTATTTTCTAAATTTATATATAAAGTCAAACAACACAAAGTAATATTGATGGCAGATGATAAAAAAGTCACTGTCAAACAACAATTTTTTGATGATCTAAAAAACTGGGATATACTATCTATGGCAAAAAATATTGCTCCAACTCCTATTTTAATTATCCAGGGAGATAAAGATGAAGTGGTAGATCCAAATGAGGCAAATTTGTTATATAATCATGCATATTATCCCAAAGAACTAAAAATAATAAAAGATGGAGATCACACCCTGTCTAATAACTACAAAACCATGTGGGATATCTCACTAAATTTTATTTTGAGATATAGTAAAGATGTATAGCTATCTAAATTTATCTTCTAAAAAATATCAGATCTTTCATATAGACATAAATCAAGAGAGATCCAAACACTATATGTACTCCAAATGCGCCTAAAAAAGGCAAGATATCACCGCTTTTACCTAAAGTAGTTCCTAAGACAAAAAGACCATAAAATATAAGACTAATACACAGTCCCAGTCCCATAGTCAAAGGGATATTTTCAAATTTTCTCCCTATAAAAAATGCAACTAGACTCAAAACAACCATAGAAAAACTATAAGATATCTTACTATACCACACAGTCAATATATCCTCGATATTTGTGCCTGTCTTTTTCATCTCAGAGATAATTTTTTTAAGTGTCCAAACTGGAATATCTTCCACTGAAGGTGTGGCAGATGCTTCCAAAATGGTCTTTATATTACTTCCTTTTACAGTAAAACTCTCAATAGATACATATTTAAATTCATTGGGAATATAATTTATTACATCTTTTAACACCAATACATCATTATTGAATTTTCCATATTTTGCATAATAACAATTTGTAATCTGAGAAAAATTATTGTCTAGCACATAAAGTGTGACATCCACACATTCACCACTTTCAATATTTGCCTCTTTTATAAAACCAATAATATTTTGTTTTCTAAACCAGATATCTTCAACCTTATCCTTTATTAATCTTTGTTTTTTCCCTAAACTATCCCATATATAGTCCACTTTTTCTTGAGCATAATTACCTAGATATTGGGAGAATAATAAGTGAATAGAAGAAAAGAATAAGGAATATACAATAAGAAAAAGCATTATTTTTTCTACAAATATGCCACCACCTTCAATTGCCTCCCATTCCCTGTTCTTTTTCATAAGTGAAAACTGAATAATAGATGTTAGAAAAAATACAAGGGGAAATATCTGTGACAAAATAACAGGGATCTTCCATAAAAAATAAGAAATTATTATTTGTGGTTGGACACCTTTTGATAAAAAATTATCCAATCGATCAAAAAGATCTACAAGTAGATAAATAAAGATACCTGCAACAATACAAAATAGAAGATAATAAAAATTGTTTTTTGCAATGTATCTATATAGAAGTTTTGGTATCATAAGTCTATTTTTTCTTATAAACTAAATCAATCCCTGATAGAAAATTTCACCTTCTCGTGTAAAGCAATATAGAATAAGATTAAGGTAAATATAGAAAAGATTATATTTGGAGACCATATTCCAATAACAGGGTTCAACACACCCCCTTCAATAAGGCTCTTTCCCATGGCAAATAGGATATAATAGAAAAAAAAGATCATCATTATTATGATGCTTCCATAAAACTTCTTCATTCCTTCCAAAATCCATCCAATGGGAATAGAGAAAAGCCCTAGAACAACACATGATACTGGCAATGCCCATCTCTTATGTTTTTCCTCAACCAGTTCAATATATCGATTGGAATTTTTATTTTTTTGATTTGATATCATATATTTTAATTTCTTATATGACAAAAATTTTTCATCCTCTGGATTAATCTTTAACAATTTAAAAAACCTTCCCAACTGTAGTTTAAAATCATATCTTTTAAACAATATGATTGGATTTTTCGTTATATCTTTAGACAAAGAATAAATCTTTCCATTATACATCTGAAGATATATAGTCTTCTCAACTGGATTCCATTTTAAAAAGCCTTTTGGTGAAATAATAATTAAATCACTTTTATTTAATTTTTTTTGTTTTATAAAAATATTTTTCATTTCATTTGTATCTTGATCGATATTTTGTACATAAATAGTAAGATCAGCTATTTTTGTATTAAATATACCTGGCTTTAAAGACATCTTGGCCTTTTTTTGGGCAAGATCATACATATATTTAGAAAAATTTTCCATAGCCCACGATATTCCATAAAAAGAGATATAAAAATTTGCCAAGCATATGATTGATATAAAGATTAAAGGACATACAATTATATCTTTGATTGATATTCCTCCTGCCCTAAGTGCAATTAATTCCTGATCTGTACTCATCCTCTGAAAGGTCAAAAATAAGGAAAGCATGCAACAAACTGGAAATAGCACAAAACAAAAAAATGGAATTAAATATATTATTAAAAATAGAATATCTTTTATTGTAATATCAAGGGCAATTAAAACCTTACCTAATTGGATTAATCTACCTGTTAAAACAATAGAGATAAATACCGCAAGACACACTAAAAAAATAACAAAAAATTCCAAAAACATCTTGCGGTATAAAAGCTTAAATACCATAACTACTATTCCTCTTTCTCACCTTCTTCCTTAAGTAGCCTGCATAGATACTCTTCTTCCTTAGGATTTAGATTGTACTTAAAAGAAGCCTCTTTAATAAGTTCTTTAAGATCCTTACTTGCTCTGTTTTCAGAGATCCATTTTAGTGCATCTTGCAATCTTTTCTCTTTGGGCATGATGGTTGCCATGGCCGACCCCCCCTTGTTTTTTTAAGCTTGTGACAGAGTTGTAGATAAACCATTAGGCCTAAATTGGCAACCTTAATCCTTGACCTCTTCTCTCTTTATGGTTAATAAAATCTTTCCTAATAAAAACTAATTCAAAAGGAGGTTTATCATGAAAAGGACTTATCAGCCAAGTAAACTCAAGATGAAAAGGACACATGGATTTTTAGTAAGATCCAGGACCAAAGCGGGAAGGGCTGTATTAAGACGTCGAAGAGCAAAGGGAAGAAAGAGACTCACAGTATAGTAACTTAACTATAGTGAAAAAACTAAAATCAATTACTGCCACAACTGATTACAAAAGGTGTTATGAAAATGGCAAAAGACTTACAGCGGATCATTTTATTATCTATTTAATAGAAAAACAAGATCAAGACTTAATTAGATTAGGTGTCACTGTTACCAAAAAGGTGGGAAATGCAGTCCAAAGAAATAGGATTAAGCGACTGGTAAAAGAATCTTTTAGAAATCTTATAAAAGAAAAAAGATACAAGGGATTAGACATAGTTGTGGTTGCCAAAAAGGGGATTGATGTAAAAAAGATGAACCTGTGGCAGGTAAAACAGGAGCTTGAAAAGAGACTTTGCGAGTTTGAATTAGGAAGATGAGCAACTTATTGAAATTAATTATTATTACCCTTATCAAGGGATATCAAAAAATAATATCTCCCCATAGACCTGGATGTTGTAGATTTTATCCTACATGTTCAGAATATTCTATCCAGGCCATAACCAAGTTTGGTGTCTTTAAAGGCACTGTCCTTTCAATAACAAGGCTTTTAAGATGCAATCCTTTAGGTGGCTATGGTTATGACCCCATTCCTGAACAATTCAGTCTTAATCCATTAAAGCTAGTTAGGAGAAATTAACGTGGACATGAATGAAAACACAAGGCTCATGTTGGCACTGGGACTTACAATAGTAGTTTTAGTGATCTGGAATATCTTATTTCCACCAGCCCAAAATCAGCTAACACAAAATAGCACTAGACAAAAAAGTGCAAAACAAGAAAGTGTATTACCATCAAATAAAGGTAATACCTGGGGTCAAAAAGCAAGCTATGCAGAAGAGGAATCTTCTAACTTTTCATTTTCCAAAGGAGAAATACTCACTATAAAAACACCCCTTTACACTGCTTATGTGAATACACAAGGGGGAATTTTAGAAGAGTATGAGTTGACCCGTTATAAGGCTACCATTGATTCAGATTCTCCCAATGTAAAATTAGTTGACAAGAAAGTTGTGGCTAAAGGTCCTCTTGGGATACTTTGGAACTACAATCCCACATGGAAATTTGCAAAATGGGAATATGTGGGAGAGTCAAAAAAGATTAAAAATAACGAAAAACTAGAGCTCACCTTTAAAACAAAATTAGATACAATTACAATTGTTAAGACACTGACCTTTTATGGTAATCATTACAAGATTGATGAAGATCTGAGCATATTAAACACCTCAGATCATCCAGTTACAGGGATATTGGGACTCACACTTGCCACAACTCCAATGGAAAACGAGCAGAGTAGATTCAACAAGGTGCAAATTGTATATTACACAAAGGATAAAGACCTCAAAAAAGAAAGCAGTGAAAAAAAATTAAAAACTGGTATTGAATTTAAACAACCCATTAATTGGGCTGGAATAGAAGATAACTATTTTCTGGTGTCTGTTGTTCCTTTAAATGGCGAATATGCAGTAAAAGGGAAACTGGAACATGGGATATATCGTGTTGCAGTAGAGAGTGAGTTGAATATTCCCCAAAATAACAAGACAAGTTTAAAAAACATCTATTATATTGGTCCTAAAAAAGAGGAATATCTAAAATCTGTTCCAAATAGGTTATCTGCTGCAATTAACTATGGATGGTTAGATATTCTTGCAAAACCCTTGGTTAAGGCCTTAAACTTTTTCTACAAATACACAGGGAACTATGGAATCGCCATAATCATACTCACAATAGTGATAAAAATTATACTTTGGCCCCTTTCACACAAGAGCTATAAGTCCATGGAGCAGATGAAAAAGCTACAGCCCATTTTGCAGCAGTTAAAGGAAAAGTACAAAGACGACAAACAGAAGTTAAATGAAGAGATGATGAGGCTTTATAAGACTTACAAGATAAATCCTGCAGGTGGATGTGTGCCCATGTTATTGCAGATTCCTGTATTTATTGCCCTGTATGAAGCACTGCTTGGGGCCATTGAACTTAGACATTCTCCATTTATTGTCCATCTTCCCTTTACAGACATTATATGGTTGGCCGATCTATCTGCAAAAGATCCCCTCTATATTACTCCAATTTTAATGGGCATTACCATGTTTATTCAACAAAAGATGACACCATCATCTGGGGATCCAACTCAAGCAAAACTTATGCTCATTATGCCTGTATTTTTGACATTTTTGTTTTTAAATTTTCCTTCTGGCCTTGTGGTCTATTTTATCACAAATAATGTTCTATCTATTATTCAGCAATGGTGGTTACTTAAAAACAACAAATGATTTGCATAGGAGAGTCTATGGAAAAGAAGAAGATATTTGAAGGTAAGAACATAGAAGTCGCAATTGAAGAGGCGTGTAAATATTTTGGTAAAAACAAAGATGAGTTAGAGATTAAGGTAATTGAAGAAGGCTCTAGTGGAATATTTGGAATAGGTGGAAGAAAGGCAAAGATAGAGGCATGGGTAAAGTATGATCCAAAGAGATTGGAAAACTTAGTTAAGGAAATGGTGGGTGATTTACTCTCTTATATAACCCCACAACCTCAATTTTCAGTGAAAATAAACAATGAGAATGTAAATGTATATATTGAAGATTCCCCTAACACTGGTCTAATAATTGGAAAAGAAGGGCAGACAATCTCTGCCATGGAACATCTTTTAAATAAAATGATAGCAAAAAAATGGCCTGAGAAGGTCTATATTCATCTAGACGCTGCAGGTTATAAAGAACGACAAGAAAATTATCTCAAAAAGCAAGTAATGCAACTTGCCCAAAGGGCAAAGATATCTGGGAGGCCCATAAGCACTAAGCCACTTAGTTCTTATCACAGAAGGGTGGTACATCTGGCATTAAAAAATGATAAGGATATAATAACCCACTCCACGGGAGAAGGCCCCTTAAAACGTGTCCAAATAACTCCTAAAAAAAGATTCAGGAGAAAAACAAGTTAGTATATGAACAATGATACCATTTGTGCAATCTCCACCCCCCTGGGTCAGGGGGGTATTGGAATTATCAGGATAAGTGGCAAACACGCATACAAAATCGGCACATCCCTTTTTAAATCTTCAAAAAACAAGAGCCATTTAAAACCATACACCCTTCATCATGGATACATAATCTCTTCTCAAGGGACTATTCTCGATGAGGTCCTGGTGAGCTTTATGCCTGCCCCAAAATCATATACTGGTGAAGATGTTTTTGAAATAAACTGCCATGGTGGCCCTGTGGTTGTTAAGACTATCTTAAAAGAAGTAATTTCAAAGGGTGCAAGGCTAGCTGAGCCAGGGGAATTCACTTTACGTGCATTTTTAAATGGTAAAATTGATTTAACTAAGGCAGAGGCGATCTTAGAAATCATAGAAGCCAAAAGTGAAAGGTCTTTAGAATTAGCATCAACAAAACTTAGTGGACATTTGAAAGAAAAGATAGAGACAATTAAAAAAAGATTAACTGATATAATGGCTAATGTTGTAGCAGAGATAGACTTTGACGAAGATATTGAAATTGACATAAATAAGATAGCAAATACTATTAATGAACTTATTGAAGATATAAATAAGCTAATTGAGAATCATGAAAAATATTCAGTAATTATGCAGGGTGCAACAGTTGTTTTATGTGGTGAGGTGAATGCTGGTAAATCCTCTCTTTTAAATGCTATTTTAGGAAAAGAAAGGGCAATTGTCACAGATATTCCTGGCACAACAAGAGATTTTATTGAAGATGTAATAAACTTAGATGGAATGAGTATTAAGCTTATTGATACAGCAGGAATAAGATATACTGAGGATCAAATTGAAATTATTGGTGTAAAAAGGGGATTAGAACTTATACAAAAGGCTGATTTAGTGCTTTTGGTATTTGATGTGACAAAAGGGTTATCAGATGATGTGGCCCAAATATGTAATCTAATTCCAGCTCAAAAGATACTTGCAGTTGCAAATAAAATAGATCTTGGATTTTCTGCTACATACAAAAATACAATAGATTTTTTTAGAGATAAACAGATAGAGCTAATAGGTATTAGTGCAAAAACAGGAGAAAACATAGACAAATTAGTAAAGAAGATCCCTCAAAAGATTTTAGGTAAAAATCCAGAACCAGTGGGAACAGAACTGGTACCAAATTTAAGACAAACACAGAGTCTAAAACAGGCAAAAAGGGAATTAGAAGAGGTTTTAAATAATATCCATACAGTGGAAATAGATATACTCTATTCACAACTTGAATCAGCAACTAGATATCTAAAAGAAATCACGGGAGAAATTACAACAGAGGACGTACTAAATAACGTATTTTCTAATTTTTGTATAGGAAAATAGAGAATACAAAAAAGATTTTATTTAATTAACTTCTTTAAAAAATAGATCTCTGCAAGCCTTTCAATCTCCTCACTCAAACTAAGTGACTCTTTTAAGCTAATTCCCCAGCAAACAAGACCATGCTTTTTCAATACAATGATCTGTTTTCTCTTGCTCATCTCACCAACAGCTTTGGCCAGTTCCATTGAACCAGGCCTATATTCATCAACTATGCCAAATGATTTCTTAAAATAATCAGCTTCAAATAGATCTAACTTGTCTAAAAAATCTTCATCCTGCTCAATAACTAAAATTAGATATGTAGGATGTGTATGTATTACTGCCTTGGCCTTTGCTTGGTTTTTATAGATCTCAAGGTGCATCTTCCACTCAGATGAAACTTCTGAAACCTCATTCTCATAAGGTTGTTCTAAATCAAAGGAAACCAAGTCCAATTCATCAAGCATCCCTTTATTCTTTCCAGACTTGGTAATTATGACTTTTTTGTCCTGAATCACGCTTATATTCCCACTAAAGCCTGAAATAAGGCCATTTTTCCATGCAAGTTTTCCAATATCTATAATCTTTTTCCCTATCTCTGGATCTATGTTTGGGCCAAAGCTTGTGAGATAATAAGAAAAGTCCACTGGCTTTAAATCAATAACAGGAGTATTATCAATTACTTCAATGGGATGTATAGTAACGAGATTCTTTTTAATATCAAAGATCCTGACCCTATGCAGGCCAATGGGATTTGGCCTATCTGGGGATCTTGTTGAAAAAACACCCCTTTTGGGAATATTTTTATTTCCCCTTGGATGACAGGTCAAAACCTCTCTATTTCCCTGATGTAGCCATGTAAATACATATACCTCGTGGCCAGGTCTAAGTCCATCTAATGCTGAAAGATATTTTTCATCTAACATTAAATAACTCACTGGCAGATCAAAGGTAGCCTGTTTTGGACACTCTTCTCTTTTTTTGAAAATAGATTTGATGTATCCTATGATCTTTAATTCTATATCCATAATTATCGCTCCAAAAAAGTTAATTACTATTTATGCAAAAAATCAAGCTATAAACATTCCTGAAAATGATCAAACCCACCCTTTAATGGTGCACCATTTATTAAAAACTCAGGCCTATCTATTACTTCTCCAATTATCTTGATATTTGGGATATTTTCCTTTAAATAGGAAATTCCTTTTATATCACATGTTCCCAATAATACATAATCTTCTCCTCCTTTTCCTGCAAAATAGATTGGATCTTCTTTTAAAATCTTTGCAATATCTAATACTTCTTTATGTATATCATCTATACTAAGTTCTATTTTTGCTCCAAAATTTTCTGGAATTAATCTATATATATCCTTAAATAGTCCGTCTGATACATCCATTAAAGATGTCACATATGGATTTTTGCTTATTATACGAGCTTCTTCCACATGAATATCAGGTTTTAGATGTGCCATAACTGAGACATTAAAATCCTTATTTAGTCCCATCTTAAGTGCAAAAAGACCACATCTAGATAGACCAATATCTCCTGTTATAAATATTAGATCCCCAGCCCTGGCCCTTTTTCTAAAAAATGTTTTATGTTTGGCATCTCCCCAAATTGTAATATCAACACCAAATATCTTTGAGAAAGAGAGATCTCCTCCTGCAAGATACAAATTATATTTATCCATTAACTCCTTTATACCTAAAAAAAACTCTCTAAAAAAATCCCTTTTTGCCTTGGATTTATTAATCATCAAGCTCATATTAAATCCAATGGGTTCTCCTCCCATTGCAGCTATATCTGAAATATTTACAGCTAAGGATTTATATCCAAGGTAATATGGTGTAAAATAGGATAAATCAAAATGTATATCTTCTAAAAACAGATCTGAGGATATGAGTAAATTTTTAGGTGGACATATTATTGCACAATCATCACCCCTACCCAAAATCAGACCTTTATCTTTATTGGGAATATACTTATCCAAAAATTTCAAAAAATCTTCTTCAGATACAAAATTATTTAACATACACATCAAATCTATGTCCCCTTGCCTTTATTTTATATGTTGGATATCTTGCATTAATCACAGATGGAGTAATCTTTGCTGGCCTCTTTATAATAATCTTTTTATTTGATATACTATATGCCCTTTCAAACAATTCTTCTTCCTTTTGATCATCTAATTTTATCAGTGTCTTTAAGACCTGCATATACTTTTTTTCTTTTGCCTTTCTTTTATAATTTTCAGGAAACATTGGATCAATATATACTGTATCTGGATATGGAAACTTTGTCCCCACAAGATCACAAAATAATATAGAATCCATATTTATGGTCTTTATCCTTGTAGCAAGTTTTATATCATAAACACCAATGCGAGATAAAAATTCATTAAAAATAAAAAAAACAACAGGATTTTTTTCCACATATATTACGTTTATTCCATAACATGCAATCTGAATAGTATCAAACCCAAATCCACCAGTTAAATCAATAACAAAGTTGGGTCTTTTGTTTTTTGACAATATGGCTCTAATTAAAGGACTTTTTTTAGATATCTCTTTTTTTAACTTATCTACTCTATTTTCATCTAAAAAAAATTCTTTGATACTAGATGGGTTGGAAAATAACAATTTAACTCTATTATCATATTGAAGATTTAACGTTGGGGAAATTATCTTTTTGCAGGTATCTAATCTTTGATAAAACTTGATGATTGAACTTTGATATGAAGGTCTACTCTTCATTTTCTGTAAATAGTGGTAACTTCCCTACCAATACATCTGACGCATCAAAATCTTTTTAATTTAAACTATTTACGAGCTGATACTAAAATTATTTGCCATCCCAGCTCACATAATCTTGTTAATATGTTTTTGGCAAGTATTTTTCTTGTGTCATCAAAATAGGCAAAAGGCTCATCCAAGAGCAAAAATGCCTTATGATTTCCAAGAAATGAAGAAATTAAGGCGAGCCTGATGCTGAGCAGAAGCTGACTTTTTGTACCATCAGATAGCTCATCAAACAAAAAGGATCTGCCACTAAAATCTTCAACTACCCACGATCTTGCAAAATCTTCTTTTGATCTAAAAAGAGTTGAGCTATTAAAACTTGATAACCTATATCTATTTTCTGTTATCTCCTTAAAGATCTCAGATGTCCTTTTCTGCAAATTCTTAAGATATGTCTTTTCCAAATTTTCCCTAAGCTCTTCAAGGACCAACTTAGAATCACATAAAAGCCTTCTTATTTTTTCTAATCTATCAATCTTTTTCCCGATTTCTACTATTTTATGCCTTTTTTCCTCTAAGAGCTTTTTATCTGGTATATGGGCAACTAACCCCTTTAATTCAAAATATTCTCTGGACATAGTTTCATATTCCTTAGTCAACTTATTTAATCTTTCTGAATAATCTCTTTGCAATTCATTTAGCTCATCTAATGAATAATCTTGAAATTCCTTTACCTCACCAAATGTGAGTTCATCTAGTTTTGAATATATCAAGGAACTTTTTTCTAACTCTTTATCTAGACTATTAAGCTCTGTGTCCAAATTTTTTATTCTCTCTTTGTATTGTGCCCTTTTTTCTATTAGATTGTTATAATCATTATTTATCTGTTTAAGAATAGAAAAATTTTGTTCAATCAGATTATCGACTATATCTAAATCTATTTCCTCAACCTTTATATCCATATCAAGATATTGTAATAAATCTTCTATTTGAGACCTAGTTGAATTTAAGTCAATATTTTCTAGCTCCCTTTCTATTGATTTAATTTTACCTTGAATTTCAGCAAATCTATTACTTACTTTAAAGAGTTCATCTTTTGTCTTTTCAAACAATTTTTTTTGTTTAGATAATTCTTCATTTAATTTTATAAGATCTTTATAAAGTAAATTACCATTTGCAATATCATCTTCCAATCTTTTCTTTTTGTTTAAATATTCATCTTTTTGTGCAATAATTTTATCAAATTCCAATTTTTCAAAACTATCTTTTAATTGTATAAGTTTACTTAGTTTTTCAATAACTTGCTCAAGATGCTCTTTATTCTTAAATTTATCGATATATTCTTTTAATTTGTCTTCTAAATTAGATATATCATGATGAGCATATACCTTAGCCAAAAATTTATCATGTTGTAATATGAGACTCCCTGCAAAACTGATTTTATCTCCAGACAAAATCTCCTTGCCATTTGCTATAATCCTTCCATCTATAACTTCAAACTCACCTACACTTCTTTGTTTTAATGCCTCCATTGCAGACCATTGTGTTAAGATATTTTTCAATGTCTTAATCTCATATCCTTTATATTCGCTTATTTCATTTTCCAATCTTTCAATGGATTCTTTTAAAATATTGGCATCTTGAATACGCTTATTTAATAAATTAATCTCTTTTATTACAAATTGCACTTCTTTTTGTTTTAGTTTTATATCATCTAATTTATCTTTCAACAACTTCCTATCATTTTCTAATCTTTCTATAACAGACCTTGTTGTTTCATAATCATTTGTTAATAAGTTTCTTTTTTGTCTTATTGAATCAAATTCTTTTTTCTTATTTATAAGCTCTTCATTAAAATCTTTCTGTTCTTTCAAGTCATTTTTATATTCAATAATTTTATTTTTAAGTTCCTTTAAATATTTATCTCTTTTTTCATGCAATGTTTTTTTATTAGTGAGTTTTTCGAGATTATTTTGTAATGTTAATTGTATATTTTTTAGATCATTAATATTTTTTTGTATCTCCATATGTCTTTTCTTGTATTGATCCATCTCTTTACATTGTGCCAAAATAGCTATAGTCTCAGTTTTTCTTGATAATAGCGAAATTTTCCTTTTTATATTTTCTAACATTTTATCTAATTCATTAAACCGATTGATTCTTTTAAAATAAACATTTAATTCATTTTCAATATTTTCAATTTCTTTTAATGTATCTTCATAGATCTTTATGTAATTAATATATAAGTCTCCTAGCTTTCCCTTTTTAAATTGTAATCTTTTACCTATAATCCTATCAATTATCCCAATCAATTTATTTATCTTATCTACATTTAAAATATCTTGTGTAAACTTTTTAAATTCAGAAGAGTCTGCATCTACAAAAAGGTCCCTTTCATTTAAATATAGAAGCCTTTTTACAACAAATGAAAAAAAGGGAAGTCCTTTTGTGTCAAAAAATCTTTTTATACTTTCCTTACTCGTTAAATATGTCCCATCATTTCCTCTTAATGTTAAACTCTCTTCCTGTGAATTGATCACCATGGTGTAAACTTGATCATTAATATCAAAATCAAGTTCTATAACAGGAGATTTATCAATGCCTTTGGTATTTTTGCCCAAAAGATTTTTAGGAACTAACGAAAATGCATCAACAATTCCTCTTAACAACGTGGATTTTCCAAATTCATTGGGACCAATTATCTCATTAAAATCCATCTGAAATTCAAATGTATTATCTTGATGCACAAGATAATTGATAAAGTGTATCCTCTTTAACTTGATCATATGTCAAATCTCGTTTGAAGATATTCTTCTATTGCTGGTTTTGTTAAATTGCCATTTAAATTATTTAAAATAAATTCCCTTATTTCATCAATATTAGAATTAAGCTCATTACATAATTTAAAAAGTATCTCATCCAAACTATTTTCAATTAACTCATATATCTCATCTCTTTCATAGATTACTGGATAATCTGATAATACTATATTTTGAGATATAAATTCTGAAATCTTATCTTCCAGTTCTTTGGAATAGCCTGTTATTTGAATATAAGTGTTATTATCAATATTCTTTATAAATTCCAGATCTTCTTTATTTAAAATATCCATTTTTAAAAATCGTGGAGCATTATCAAAAAAAATATAATTTATATCAATACTATCTGCTATTTTCACTTCCACATATCCTGAAGTAGCATCTTTTGCTTTTAAAAATTCAAATTGTACTAAAGATCCAGAATAAGCTGATTTATGAAATTTTTTATAAAAGTGATAATGTCCAAGACATATATAATCAAAAAAAGTATCTTCAAGAGAAGATATCGATATTTCGTTTTCTCTTGGATGATCAGAAAAACATCCATGAACAACTGCTATGTGATACATTCCATCTAATTTCTCAACCTTTGGTATATCAAAAAAACCTGCATAAAATGCAACATCATCTATTTTTGTTGTAGGATTATCTGGCGTTAATAGATGTATATTAGGCTCTTTTAAAAAGATTTCTATATCTGGACGTCTGTAAATTGATCTCGCTACATATGCATCGTGTCCAGATATACCTTCTGATGTTCTTATCCCCCCACCTGGGATAATTATAGTATTTATCTCTTTATAATTTAAGAAAATTTCAAATATCTCATTAGCTATCTTTGATGGTATAAAATTTGAGTCAAAGAGATCTCCTGCAATAACTATATATTTCACATCTTCTTTTACTGCATCATCAAATAATATATTTAAAAATTTCTTCTGTATATCTAAAAATTCGTCTCCAAAATATCTATTTTGGACACCAATGTGTACATCAGATGTGTGATATAGCTTTAACATAGGTAGCTTCCCTTAATAAAAACCTTTAAATCCTTTACCTAAATAAACACTATAATTTCTAGAGCTATTTTTCCCTATTTTTATTTTTATATCCTTAATCTTATTAATAGTTTTAAAAAATGCATTTAGACTTCTAATATCTGTTTTTTTCTTAAATATCATAAGACTGTCCTTCTCTATATAACCTTTATCAGGTCCTCCCCACACCTCATATTGATCCTTAACAACATCCCTATTTCTATCCCATTTATAGATATAGGGATGATCAGGCAGATAAAAGGCAAGTTCAGATATTGTATCTCTTCTTTCACTTAAAATAAAAATATCTTTTTTTACATAATTTGAATAAATTTTATCAAATTGTTGTGCCAACTCTTTCCATCCTTTTCCCCTAGTTGTAGGATCAATCTTTAAACCACTAAGGGTATCAATGCTAAATACAAAGGGAGTGATATATGTTAAAAATACAAATACATAAGCAATGGTTAATCCTGTATTTAATAATCTTAAAAGATCCTTTTTGTATTCATAAATATAGCCAGCTGCAAAAATTAAAGCAGGGGGATAAAAAAGGGCTGGCCAATTTGCATTTATTCTCTGTTTTAGGCTTCCTAAAATAAATAAAATGAGGGGAACACCACCAAAGATAAATAAAAATTTATATCTTAAATCAAAGTTTTTAAATTCATATAGGCCTTTAAATATAGAATAGTAAACAATAAATCCAAATATTGGAGTAATAAGCATAAGTTGTCCACCAATATATTCAAAAAAGCTCTGCATTGTTTTTATTAATGATGGATTTTTAGATAAATGGTGCAGATTTTCCTGTAAAGTTACCCATCCATGTTGATAATTCCAATAAATAGGCAAAAACAGGGCACATAGAGAAAATACAATAAAGATTATAAAACCAGGTGATTGAAGTTTGTGTCTTAAATCTTTATTAAAAACAAAAAATAATGGAACTAAAATAAGATACAAGATCATCATTTGTTTACTGAGTATTGCAAGTCCTGTACATAATCCAGATAAGGTAAAATAAATAAGGTCTTTTGAAGAATCTATAGCCTTCCACAAAAAATAAAGTGCAAGAGTTCCAAAAAAAACTAAAGGAGGATCAATTGTCATAATAAATGAAAGGGCACAATTGGCTGGGGTGAAAAGGGCCATGGCACCAGTAAAAAAGGCCATATTTTCGTCAAACATATCCTTTGCAAGCAAATACACCACTGCTACTGATGCTGTACCTAAAAGGGCTGCAAAAAATCTCACTGCAAACTCATTTACGCCAAAAACATGAGTGGAAATAAAATTGAGCCATGCCACCATTGGGGGCTTGCTGTAATATCCAATATCCAAATGCCTTGACCAATCAAAATAATAGGCCTCGTCTGGAACCAATTGCATTGGGGCTACATATATATATGCAAGTCTGAAGATAAAAACCAAAAACAAAAAGCAACAAACCTTACTTATTGGAAAGACACTCTTTTGATTCAACTAATTCTCCTTCCCTCTTTTTATTTTTATAAATCAAATAGAGGTTTCTTGAATAGATGAATACCCCAGAACCTTGTCCCATAATAAAAACAGGGTCTCTTCTCCATACAGCATAAGCAAATAACAATATTCCTCCAAATAGACTCAAATACCAAAAAGCAATAGGGATAACACTCTGTTTTGCCCTTTCGCTAGCTATCCATTGAACTATAAAACGCGAGGCAAATAAGGCCTGTGCCAAAAAACCTATTGCAAGCCAAATTTTCTCTGAATCCATAAAAGACTCCCAAAAACTTATTTGGTAAAACTTGATTGCCTGATGGTGTATCTAAATACCCTTTTTTTAAACCACCAAATCCCCAAAAGATCCAAAATACCAACCCACAATCTATTGGAAATATTATATTTACTAACACCTCTTTTTCTTGGCCTATGATTTACCGGCACCTCTACCCATGAAAAACCTAAATAGTGGACAAGGGATGGTAAAAATCTGTGCATACCCTTAAAAGGTGGTAAAAATTCCACGCATTCCCTCTTAAAAATCCTTGTTGAACAACCTGCATCCCTAACTGTCTTTCCAGTGATTAAATTTCTAAAAAAATTTCCAATCCTTGAAGATATCTTTCTAACAATAGAATCTTCTCTTTTTACCCTATAGCCATTTACCATGTGAACCCCTGTTTTCTTCATAGTATCTATTAATTTTGGAAAGTCCTTGGGATCATTTTGGCCATCTCCATCAATAGTTATAAATATCTCTCCCTTTGCATACCTAAAACCTGCAAAAAGTGCAGCAGATTGTCCATAATTTCTGTCAAATGATATATAATGATGTCTTTTATCTTTTTCACATATTTCTTTTAATATATTCAAGCTATTGTCTGTTGAACCATCATCTATCCACATACATTCCCATTTATCTGTTATTTTATCCATAGTATCATTTATTTCATAAAATAGATCCTTAATATTTTCTTCTTCATCCTTTATTGGAATTATAATGGAATATATTATATCCATAATTAAACTAATTCCTCCTCTTTCTCTATTTCATTTTCAGCAAGTTCAAAATCTAATTCCATTTTATACAAATTTACATCTATTAATCTAACATTCACTTTATCACCTATTTGAAATATCCTGCCACTACGTTTTCCAACTAATCTTTGATAGATATGATCATAAAAATAATAATCATCAATTATAGAAGAAAGCCTAACTAAACCTTCTGACATAACATCTTTTAATTCTACAAAAAAACCAAAATCTGTTATAGAAGATATTATTCCACTAAATACCTCTCCTATTTTATCTTTTAAAAGTAAAACACTTATCCTTTTTAATATATCCCTTTCTGCATTCATGGCTACTCTTTCACGATTACTTATATGTTCCCCTAATTTCTTCATCCTTTTTTCTTTTAAAAATTTATATTCTTCTATACCAAGATAGGCTTTTAGTATTCTATGCACAATAAGATCTGCATATCTTCTAATTGGGGACGTGAAATGGCAATAACACCTAGAGGCAAGTCCAAAATGACCTATGTTTTTAGGATCATAATATGCTTGCATCATTGACCTGAGTAAAAGCTTGTTCACCAAAAATTCATACTCTTTACCTGTTACAGAGTTAAGTAAATTTTGTATAGCCTTACTGTCAATCTCTTCTGGCACCTCGTCTGCAATATCAGTAAGACCAAGGATGGTAAATAAGGAATTTAGTTTTTCTTCATCTGGAGCTGGATGCACTCTATACATGCAGGGAAGATCCTGATCAGTCAAAAATGAGGCAACCGCTTCATTTGCAGCTATCATGAACTCCTCAATTATTTGATGTGAAAAATACCTGGGCCGTGGCTTTATATCAAAAATCTGATCCTTTTCATCTCCTTTAAAATCTTCAAATATAACTTCAGGTTCTGGTATATCAAAGTCAATTGCACCCCTTGTTATTCTATTTTTTCGAAGCAGCTCAGCTAACACCTTTGCCCTGTTTAACATATTAAAGATATTATCTCCTAATTCTCTGATTGCCTCCTCATCCTTTTCTATAATTGCCTTGTGCACCAAGGTATAGGTTAGTCTTTTTTTACTCTTTATCACTGCACAATAAAATTTACTGTTTTTTAACTCCCCTGTTTTTGAAAAAATCATCTCAACTACCACAGCAAGTCTGTCCACACCAGGATATAAACTACACAGATTATTGGATAATCTGGGAGGAAACATGGGCTCAACAGACAAAGGAAAATAGTATGAATTTCCCCTATCCCTTGCCTCTTTATCTAAGGCAGATCCAACCTTTACATAATGACTTACATCAGCAATGGCCACATAAAGTTTAAAACCATTTTTTATCTCTTCAACATAAACGGCATCATCAAAATCCCGTGCCCTCTCCCCATCTATTGTTACAAAATCTAATTCTCTTAAATCAACCCTCATTTTAATCTCACTTTCATCAATAACTTCAGAAAGCCTTTCTGCCTCTTTTAAGACCTCCACTGGAAAATCCCTTGGAATAGAATGAAATATCTTTACAATCTCTTCCTGAACCTTTACCTCAGCTATATCACCTAATATCTTACAAGCCTTTGCAAAAAATACATTTCTATCATAAAATTCAGCTGGCTTAACCAAGGCTACCTTAGAAGGTTTCAAATCTTTTGAGTTTTCAATCTCTGAAACATCCACCACAAAATCAAAAGGAAGTTTAGTATCTGCAGGCCTTCCCATGAACATATTTTCAGACAATCTTTTAAAAAGAATAACTGGTATTTCTTGCACACTTTTTTCAAGGATGCGAACCACCCTACCTTCAGGGCTTTTACCCCTTTGATAAGGTAAAATTGCTACTATAACCTTATCTTTATGCCACGCATCTTTCAAATTATCCTTTGAAATATATATATCTTTTCTTCTCTTATCATCTGGGATCAAAAATGCATAACCATCCCCAAATAATTCTATAGTTCCCTTTACTAACTCCATCTTTTTAACAAGACCATAAGCCTTTTTATGCTTAAAAGAAATTATTTCTCCTAATCTCTCAAGCTCATCCAATATCGCTTGAATAGCCCTTTTTTCCTTTCTTGTAGGTGAAAAGGCCTTGTAAATATCTTTAAGTAAAACAGGACGGGAATATTTATAAAATATGTTTAATACACTTTTCTTATTTATTTTTTTCTTTTTCATATTCCTTATCTCTTAAACTTTTTTGAATGGTTAAATATAATGGCGCAAAATTTATAAAACTTCAATAAAAAATTTTTTAATCTTTACATTAAGTTGCATGTCTTAAAAATATTTTAATTTCCTCTTGACAAGCATCTTTTTTCATGTCTATCTGATTTCAATTATTATTAATTGTGTAATTGTGATAGATACTAACAAAATAGGGGGTAAATGTGAAACAAGGTTCCTCATCATTTAAACCTTTTTTGTTTGGGTTTATAACAGCCTTGATCATTGGCTGGTGGATCTTTCCCAATATAATATTTTCAAAACAAGAACAACCCTTTAATTTTAGTCATAAAGCCCACCTAAATCAAGTGGGAGACTGCTCAGCATGTCATTATTTTAGAGAAGATGGATCTTTTTCAGGAATACCTGATGTTGAATCATGCGCATCCTGTCATTATGATACCATAACAGGTATACCTGATGAAAAGATCTTTGTAAAAGAATATGTGAAAAAAAACAAGGAAGTTCCCTGGAAGATTTATCAAAAACAACCTGACAATGTATATTTTTCCCATATAGCCCACCAAAGATTTCCATGTACCACCTGCCATCCTGATGTAGGAAAATCTAATCACATGCCAATATATAGGGAAAATAAGCTCACGGGTTATTCTTCCTATACTATGAAGATGTATAAGTGTGAAAGGTGTCACGCCCAGAACCATGTGTCAAATGCGTGTTATGTGTGTCATAAATAACAGAGAGGTTAAGGAGCACATATTATGACCTTTGATAGAAGGGATTTTTTAAAATTCGCTGCGGGGGGAGCAATAGGAACTTTATTTACCCCTCTGCCGTGGAAACTGCTAGATGATATCTCCATTTGGTCCCAAAATTGGTCATGGATACCAAGGGTGCCAAAAGGAAATTTCCATACGAAAAATACGGTAATTAAGCTTGGTGGTTCTGCTTATGGAGCAAAGGTGAATTTTGTTGGGAAAAATCCCATAACTGTGGCAGGAAATAAAGAGCATCCCTTATCTTACGGTGGAGTGGATCCAGTTGGTATAAATGCGATTGCTCTTATGTATTCTCCAAGTAGGGTCACAACACCTTTAAAAAAAGATACAAAGGGTAATTTAACAAAGATCTCATGGGATGATGCATTAAATATCTTAATCGAAAAATTGGAAGGTGCTTCTAAAAAACACAATAATATCCTTTTTGTAAGTGGTGATGATACATCCTCAGCAAATGAAATCTTTTCTGCACTATTAACTAAATTAAATTCAACACTATATTTTTATGCTCCCAGTGACAGACATAAATATTTTGTTGCATGGAATAAAATATTAAATGGATGGGGGGAAATTGGCTTTGACATAGAAAATTCAGATTATCTATTGGTCCTTGGATGCGATATTTTTGATAATTGGAGTACATATGTAAGAAATCAAATGGCATTTGGAAATAACAATATTGAAGTAGATTATGTAGGTCCTATACTTAATCATACATCAGTAGTAGCAAAACATGCTCTCATTATCTCAGAAAAAGATCTATACAAATTTCTATTCGCTGTAGTAAATGTAATCATAAACCATTTAGATAATGTAAGCTCAATAACAGGTATAGAAGATTTTCTCGGATCTGTCACATTTAATTATAATCCTCAAAAGATTGCAAAAGAAATTGGATGTGATGTATCTGATATAAAAAATTTTGCCAAAAGATTATTAATGGCAAAAAGGCCATTAATTATTGCAGGCTCAACAATTGATGGTGGAGGTCCTACAAAAAATATCTTAGCTGCTCTAATAGTTAATACCTTGCTTGACAGGATAAATAAAAAAGGGGGAATTACTTGTATTCCCAATCCTCCTAAAATATTAAATAACGCATTGTCTCACCAAGAAATCTTAAATAACGATCTAATAAAGTTTATAATGAAGCAAAATACAAAAAATATAGATGTGGCATTTTTCTATGAAACCAATCCCTTCTTTGAATTACCTATTATAGCACGTAAAAAACTTCAGGAAATAGGTTTTAAGGTATGTATCTCACCTATTATGACTGAAAGTTGTTATGAGTGTGATTTAATTATTCCATCGCCATACTTTTTAGAAAGACTAGATGATTGCTTTACACCATTTGGATCTGGTGCGGCAAATTATTCTGTTGCAAATCTACTCATTGAAAATAAAAATCCATCAATACCAGATTTTTTTATTAATCTTGCAAATAAATTAAAAATAGATCTTGGTATTGATTCATTTGAAAATCTCATAAAGACAAAGTCAGAATATTTTGGGGAAAAATATGATTCATTAATTCAAGGCAAATGCTGGATAGACTATACATTTGAAACTCCTTATTCAGTAAAAATATGGAATAGAAAAATAGAAAACATCTTCAATGAAAATGGATTAAAATTACAAAGTGATGAAGTGGAAGTAACTTGCATTATAAAAAGAAAAGTAGGAACTTCTTTAACTGGAATTCTACCCTTTTCTAATAATGTAATATATGAAGATGAGCTACCCGACAAATACATGTATGCCCATATTCATCCTGCTACATTAGAAAAATTTCATTTAAAAGAAAATGAGAAGATTTTGATTTCAACTAATAGTGGACAGATCAAGGCATATGTAAAGGAAGATAATGGAATAGTGCGTGATTCTATAGGAATATTATATGGTATGGGTAGAAAAATAAAAGATAAATTTAATGAAGGCAAAGGAGAAAATGTAGTAGATATATTGGAATTAAATAGAGAAGATACATTAAATAACTTTTATTGGTCTAATGCTAGAGCAAAGCTTCAAAAAATTTAATATGGGGTTTTTTCTATGTCAGAATTAATGCAAATCCATGAACATTTTAAAGTTAGATGGGGAATGGTTATTGACATTGATAAGTGCACTGGATGTGGTGCTTGCGTCATGGCATGTAACACAGAAAATAATATTGCCCCGTCAACTGATAGATTTAATAGACTCAGGACAGTGCATTGGTTAATAATATATAAACTCACAAATGGGAAGACAGGCAAAGAATATGATGAGGCATATCTGCCCCGCCCATGTATGCAATGCGAAAATCCTCTGTGTGCATCTGTTTGTCCTGTGGTTGCTACAACAAAAGATGAAGAAGGGGGCATAGTATCACAGATCTATCCCCGTTGCATAGGATGTAGATATTGTATGGCTGCATGTCCCTATCATGCAAGGGTATTTAATTGGTATGATCCTGTATGGCCAAAGGATATGGAAAAGATCATCACACCTTTTACTTCAGTAAGACCAAGAGGTGTTGTAGAAAAATGCAACTTCTGTCACCATAGATTTCAAAAGGCAAAGGAAGAAGCCAGGGCAAAAGGACAAAATCCTTTGGAATTAGAAGAAGATGCATATCAACCGGCATGTGCTGAGGCTTGTCCAACAGGGGCAATTACGTTTGGAAATTTAAACAATCCAAAACATAAGGTATACAAACTTTCCAGAAGTAAATATGCCTTCAGATTACTTGAAAAACTGGGAACGAATCCGCAAGTTTACTATATTAGCAAAAGAGAATGGATAAAAAAGGTTGCAGACAATTACTTAGAACATCAAAACCAAAAGGGGTAATGGTGTGATGATAGATGAAAAATTTATCCCAGAAGGTGTAGAGAGGTGCTCCTTTCCAAAGTTTATGGCTTGGATGTTTTTTTTGCTCTTGATTTTACTTATTGGTATCATTGCCGCCATAAAGATCTTATGGAAAGGGCTAGGAGTTACAGGTCTTAATAATTACTTTGGATTTGGTCTCTGGATAACTTTTGACCTTTCTGTAATTGCCCTTGGAGCAGGCGCATTTTTTAGTGGATTTCTGAGATATATTCTAAGGATTGATGAGCTAAAACATATTCTAAACCTTGCTGTTATAATTGGATTTTTGTGTTATTCTGGGGCAATGATGGTCTTGGCCCTGGATATTGGTCAGCCACTTAGATGTTGGTTTGGCTATTGGCATCCAAATGTCCACTCAATGTTAACAGAAGTTACTTTTTGTATAACATGTTATCTCATGGTGCTCACAATAGAATATCTGCCAATTATATTGGAAAATAGACAGATCATTAAAAATCCTTTTTGTCACCATCTAGCCCATAATTTTCATGTTTTTATGCCCCTTTTTGCAGCTGTTGGAACTTTTTTATCATTTTTCCACCAGGGATCATTGGGCGGAATGTATGGAGTTTTGTTTGGAAGGCCCTTTGCATTTAGGGAAGGATTTTTTATATGGCCATGGACCTTCTTTTTATTTATATTGTCAGCAATTGCCTCTGGTCCGCTTTTTACAGTTTTGATATGTAGTTTAATTGAAAAGATTACAAGGAAAAAATTGGTTTCATACAGTGTAAAAGAGCTGATGGGAAAAATATCAGGTATCCTTCTATGCATTTATGTATTCTTTAAAATAATAGACACATATGCCTGGGCAACAGGTGTACTACCCAAAATGGGATTTACCTTTGATCAGATGTTCAACAATGTTTATGGCAAATGGCTACTTTGGACAGAGATAGGTATATGTGGCATCATACCAGCCATTATGTTAATAATTCCAAAATTAAGACGGATCCCTGCCTTACTTTATATAGCAGGTATATTAACATGTAGTGGTATTATCATAAATAGATTTGTTTTTACTGTCCAAACCCTTGCAATACCAGTTTTACCCTTTGATAAGTGGTATGTATATATACCAAATTGGACAGAATGGGCAACATCAGTTATGGTAATTACATATGCTGCAATTATAATCTCTCTCTCTTATAGATACCTGCCAGTATTTCCGCAGGAAAAATATTTAAATAGCAAATAAAATATTAGATTAGTGAAAATAATTAATTAAGCAATAAGGGGCGAATAAATCGCCCCTTAATATCTTTATTTTTATTAAAGTAATGAGGTTTTATGTATGAAAAAAAAGATAGTTGATAATCTCATATTGCCTTCAGGGGGAATTGATACCCATGCCCATTTAGATCTTGAAAACTTTTCTGAAGATTTAGATGCAGTAATAAAAAGGGCTGAGTTAAAAGGAGTAACATATATTGTAAATGTATTTTTAGACATAGCCTCATATAATAACAATAGAAAATTATTTGAAAAATATCAAAATATATATTTCACCCTTGGTATCCATCCCTCTGAAGCGTCTAAAGTAGGTGAAAAAGATATAAACAGTATGATAGAGATATTTAAACAGGATTCGAGATTAAGGGCAGTGGGTGAAATTGGGCTGGATTTTTATAGAAACTATTCTCAAAAAACAGAGCAGATAAAAGTGTTTAAACAACAACTTGAAGTTGCCAAACAATTAGATATTCCAGTTGTTATTCACTGTAGGGATGCAGAGTCAGATACATTAAAAATATTAGAAGACATGGGATTTAAAGATCGTCCATTAATATGGCATTGTTTTACAAAAGACATAGACCTTGGGGAAAGGATATTAAAAAATGGATGGATGATTTCAATTCCAGGACCAGTGACCTTTAAAAAATCGGAAAAATTACAAATAGCAATATCCAAACTCCCCATTGATAGAATGGTCGTTGAAACTGATTCACCCTTTTTGACCCCTCACCCTTTTAGGGGAAAGAGGAATGAACCAGGTTATGTGGTATATACTGCAAAAAAAATTGCTGAAATAAAAGGTATTGACGTAGAAAATGCATGGAAAATATTGAGTAACAATGCTAAGGAAATTTTTAACATATGAAAAAATATTATGATTTCATTATTATAGGTAGTGGTATAATTGGGCTGACATTAGCTAAGAATGTACTCGAAAAATATCCAAAATCAAAAATAGCTGTTATAGATAAAGAGCGAGAAATAGGTTTTCATGCATCAGGTAGAAATAGCGGCGTTTTGCATGCAGGTTTTTATTACTCAGCAGACTCACTAAAAGCAAAATTTACCAAGGACGGTTGTTTATATTGGAGAAAGTTTTGTGAAGAAAATAAATTGCACATAAACAAATGCGGAAAAGTAGTTGTTTGTCAAAATGAAGAGGAGCTCAAAACTCTATATGAACTAAAAAAAAGAGGAGATAAAAATAATGTTAAATTGTATTTAATAGATCAAAAAGAATTAGAGATGTATGAACCCAATGCAAAAACGTATAAAATGGCATTATGGTCGCCTTTAACATCAACTATAAATCCAAAAGAGATATTAAAATTTTTAAAGAAAAAGTTAGAACAATCAGGAGTTGATTTTTATTTTAATACATCTTATAAATCAAAAATAGATAATAATACTATAAAAGCAGGTAAATATCAATTTAAGTACAAAAAGTTGATAAATGCTGCAGGTCTATATGCAGATGAAATTGCAAGAGATTTTGGATTTGCTGAAAATTATATAATAATTCCTTTCAAAGGAATTTATTTAGAATATACCGGTCTAGATAGACCAATAAAAACCAATATATACCCTGTTCCAAATATAAAAAATCCATTCTTAGGAGTGCATTATACAATCAAAGTAGATGGTACTATAAAAATAGGCCCTACAGCAATTCCAGCGTTTT
>JAMOPG010000238.1 GCA_027064715.1 Desulfobacterales bacterium | reverse complement strand
AAATCATTTTGCACTTAGGGCTAAGGTACTTATCAAAGCTAATCTTGCTGCTATGTCTGAACTGAAAAAATTATGTTGTGCGTAATATCAGTAAGTAAAATAACTGCATTATTTAAATTTCTACTTATAAAGTGCTTTAAAGTATCAGCTGGAGGACTTGCTTGAAACTTTTTCCACTCATCCCATTTTCCCCACTCATGTTCTTCCCATTTATCCAAAGCTTTTCCTTTCATTTTGACCCATATTTGTTGATCTTCAGGAGAAAGTTCCTCTTCATTTAATCCGATATCTAATCCTATAATTTTCTTTTTAATAGCCTCCAGAGCCCAATGTTCTGCTTCTTGTGAGTTGGATGGATGAATTTGCATATGCCAAAATTCATTCATTACTTGCCTCCTTTCAATCAGTTCAACTAGTGAGATAAAAGTTTAATAATTATCAATTCTCACCTCTACTGCCTCATACACTCCCACTCCTGTAAGAATGCACTGCCCGGTATCAAAGGCAGGTAGTTGTGTCAAAAGTTCTTCTGAAACAGCTTCTACCATGTTACCAATGGCACTAATGTCATGTGTATTTATAAGTCTAAAAATTGCGCTTGTATTGCACTGGGCAATTACATCTTTAGAAATATAGGCTGGTCTTTGAGTGATTACCAAAAGCCCAACATCAAATTTTCTACCTTCAGAGGCAATCTTTTTGAGCATGCGGGAGCTAGATGAACCTTTTCCACTTCCTTCTGGAGCATAATTGTGAGCCTCTTCAACCACGATCAGACTCTTAAAATTCCCATTCGTCTCTTTTGCCTTGTTGAACAAAGCATTAAGAAATTTACCTACAATTTCCCTTCTTTCCTCATCATCAGATAAATCCCGCAAATTAATGACATAAACACCTGGAGGTTCAATCATTTTTATTACATCATCCTGGTTAAATCCCACCTCTTTATTATCAAATACCTTTTTAATTTGCTGATATTTTTCAGGGCTAAAGGCGGGTCTGGTTTCTGTTTTATAATAAGGAGATAAAAAAGAAGCAATAGCTCTGTTTAAAGAATCCTGTTTAAATTTTTTATAAGATGAAGTTTGTTTGAACCTTTTAAGAGATTCTTCATAAATCTGCTTTTTTATCTCTTTGGCATCATTGCTATTAGGACTTAATCCTTCAGCCTTTATCCTCATGGATGCCAATTCATTAAACAGCTCTTCGCATATATGTCTTTCTATCATTTCCTCTGTAATTTGATCTTGTATAATCGGCTTAAGGTTTTGAATTAACTCTTCTGTATTATCTTGTTCTGGCACTGTAAACCTTTTAATAAATTTCAAAAAAGCTTCTATTTTCTGCAATTCTTCTTTTTTGCCAAGTGAAGTCTTATAAGCATCTTTTAAGATCTTTAATTCTTCTTCAGTAAACTTTATGCCAAAAAGACTATTAAAATTTGTATCTTCATCAATGATTTGTTTAAACATCACCTGTTTGATTTGGGTTGCATCTATATAGGTCAATTCATCTTTAAGTGTTTCAGGCAAATCAGGATTATCTTTGGCATATTCATTGTGCGTGTCAAGGATAATCACGCGTCCATTTAGATCCCTAATCCACTGATAAAACTTACTTACAAGCCTTTTGGCAAAATAAGATTTTCCACTACCAGTTGTGCCAAAGATAGCCATATGTTTTGAAAGAATTTCTTTGAAATTAAGCCCCACCTTTACCTCTGGATTAGCAGCTAAAGTAGCAAGGGCATTGTTTTTTCCGCAAAAGAGTTTTTCTAAAAGGATTGGTCTGGCACTTTTTATTAAAGCGGCACTTGGAATAGCTATACGATTAAAAATTAGAGTATTGCCTTCTTTAATTTCTTTCAAAATTTCTATCCTTCCGCTTCTTAAATGGGCATAACCTGTTTCTTTGGTGAGGGTGACCATTTTGATATATCTCGCCAGTGGTGATTCATCGGTTAAGGCATTAATAAACTCCTTAAACTGGCTGTTATCATAGTTTTCTGGAGTGATGGCTGGAAGAAAGGCCGTATGATGGGCATAAGGTATAACTACCTTACCCAGCCAGCGTCTCTTTTGTCCTTCATAATCTTCTGCCTCTATTTCCACAAATTTGCCAATCTCAATCTCTTTAACGCCTACATATCCCACATATCTGTTCGTTCCTTCGCTTAGAGTAAAACCAATAACTTCCTCTTCAATTGTGGATGCCTTTTGCCATAACTCTTCAAAAAGTCCAGTTAGTTGTTTGACTTTTTCTTTGTCCCGGATAAGCACTCCGATTTCTTCATTACTGCCAGAATGGAATTCATCTCCATAGCCACCACCGGTTAGATTGAAAGAACCAACCGTGGCAAAAAAGTCATCAACAATATTTAACTTTGCATGCAAATGGGCAGTATATCTTACTTTTGCCTTTAACCTGGCAGCGAGATTTAAAAAATTACCTATATCGGTAATAGAAAAGTCATTACTACAGCCCATGCGAATAAGAAATCTTATCTCAGGCAGGCTATTTTCATGTTTTATGAACCACTTTTTATCAAAAATTCTTTTCAAGATTTCACTTCTAATCCAGGCAGAACAAATATAAATTTTCTCTTTTGCACTATCTATTGCCTCTTTTAAAACATTTAGATTGTTTACATTAGTGAGAAACTCCATTCATTGCCTCTCCTTTTTGAAATCATAAGATACAACATCTTTGTAATATCACACATCATTTTCAGCTATCATTGCATTCTTGCCAGCTATCCAATTCCCTTGAATCCATATTGATGACATTCAGGAGCCTGGTGAGTTATCAAGATATCAGCATTACCTACGTTCAATAATTTTTTAAAATCTTCAGGAAAAATTGAGGTCCAGTGCCCTAGGAGCAATCTGTTTTTAAACCTGTGTTCTGGAGGAGTATGATGAATATAGCACTCTCTGTTTTTCCATTTAACACCTGTATGCAGATGCCAGATTCCTTCTATAAATACTCCACCTAACTCCGCGATTTTTTGACCTCCCACCTCGACGGTTTTACAATTCAAACATTGTTCCCAGGCTGAAAGGTGATTTTCAGGCCAGTGAGGATGATCAGAATTGTGATTATTAAGAATAAAATAGACTAGAGAGGAAATATTGGATAGAATTAAGTCAATTGGGTTTTCTAAACATTGATCTCCTAAAAAGAAAATAACTTCTGATTTTAAAAAAAATACAGTTTCCTTTACAGTTACCAAATTACCATGCGGATCGCCTACAAATAGAAGCATGTAAGCCTTATTTGAAGGGAAAATTATTTTTATTATAACGAACTTTAAATTTTTTTCAAGTCTAGGTGAGCCTGTTCGAAAAATATTTTAAACAGGCTGATAAAAAGATTTTCTTTTTTATTTTCAACGTTATTAGAAAACAAATGATTTCTTCAAAGCATCCCACCTGAAATGAAACAAGGATTGAGCCATCATCATTTTCCTGTTCTATTGTTTGTGTAGGAAACAATGTCTTACGCCTGAAATATATATATCGCAATCTTCATCCTATATTTTTTGTAGTGAAAACCAGATATTGGCGCTATTTTTTAAAAGATCGTCCAAATCAGCGGGTATCTTGTTGAAACATTTTTTCAATATCCTTAGCATATTTCTTGATAATTTTGTTATCTTTATCCTTTGCTATAAGATAGCAGAAACCCTCAAAACAAGCTAATTTGTAGGGCTCAAGAGTAACTTTAAATGGAGAATAAACAGTATATTCAATGATAATCAAATTTTTATTGGTAATGGCTCGTACAAGCTGGCTAAATGTCTTATAAGTCTTATTATTAACAGGAATGGATGAATCCATGCCCATAAAGATTACTGAGCTGGAACTGGCATAAATTTCAGTTAAAATATTATCTGCTGCATCTTGAAATGGCTTTCCAAGTTTAGAAAGTAAATCTTTAAGACCCAAAATAAATGCCAGCTCAGTCTCGTTATAATAAAAATCATCATTTTTAAACAAATTTTTTTCATTTTCTGCGACATACTGTTGTCGTTTTGCGGTTGTGTAGTTAGTTAAAAACGATAAAATAATATCCTACTTTTCTGAAGGATGTGACAAATGATTAAAATAGTATTATAATAGATCAAACTTAAAAGGAAGCAGAAGAATGAAGAGGAAAAGATTTGATGCAGAGACAAAAGTTACAATAGTTCTTGAAGGTTTAAGGGGTGAGACATTCGTAACTGATTTATGCAGAAAACATCAGATATCCGAAGCAATGTATAGATGGAGAGACAGGTTGGATATGCTTTCCATTTTTCCCAAAATGGAGGCATATCCAAATCCACTTCATATAGCAGCAAAGAGAGGGTATTTAGATGTAGTTCAATACCTATAGATAGTGGTGGCGCTGATGTTAATGCCAGGGATAAAGATGGTGAAACTCCTCTTCATTGGGCTGCAGAGAAAGGGCATTTAAATATGGTTAAAAATTTAATAAAAATATAATCAGCTATACAAGAATTTAAAAAATTTTTGTCTTGTCTTTTAAAACAGTACGGCAGCAGCATAGAAACAATAAAAACAAAAAGGAGTAAATATTGATGGCTAGAAAACTATTAGATGGGACTACACTCTATTTAGCAGCAGAAGATGGGGTTTTAGATGAGGTTGAATACCTCATTGATATGGGTGCTGATGTTAATACTAAAGATGAAATTGGTAGAACTCCACTTCATATAGCAGCAAACAACGGTCATTTAAATGTGGTTAAATGCCTTATTGATAATGGTGCTGATGTCAATGCCAGGGATAAATATGGTGAAATTCCACTTCATTGGGCAGCAGAAAACGGTCATTTAGATGTGGTTAAATGCCTCATTGATAATGGTGCTGATGTTAATGATAAAAATAAATATGGCGAAACTCCACTTCATCGTGCAGCAAAAAACGGTCATTTAGATGTGGTTAAATGCCTTGTTGATAATGGCGCTGATGTTAATGATAAAAATAAATATGGTGAAACTCCACTTCATATAGCAGCAGAAAACGGTCATTTAGATGTGGTTAAATGCCTTATTGATAATGGTGCTGATGTTAATGCCAGGGATAAATATGGTGAAATTCCACTTCATTGGGCAGCAGAAAACGGTCATTTAAATATGGTTAAATGCCTTATTGATAATGGTGCTGATGTTAATGCCAGGGATAAAGATAAGATAACTCCAGTTCATCGCGCAGCAGAAAACGGTCATTTAGATGTGGTTAAATTCCTCATTGATAATGGCGCTGATGTTAATGCCAGGGATAAAGATAAGATAATTCCACTTCATCGTGCAGCAAAAAACGGTCATTTAGATGTGGTTAAATTCCTCATTGATAATGGCGCTGATGTTAATGCCAGGGATAAAGATAAGATAACTCCAGTTCATCGCGCAGCAAAAAACG
>JAMOPG010000237.1 GCA_027064715.1 Desulfobacterales bacterium | reverse complement strand
GGCATTAGAATATGGTCTTGAAGAACCTGTAAGCGGATTGTTTTTTTGCAGATATCTTGCATCAAACCTTGCGTCCAGAATTAATGGAGAAGAATCATGAATAAATTGACCATATTTTTGCAACCCATTACAGCTTTATATTTTGGTGCTCAGGCAGGAAGCACTGCTGGGGAAATGGCAGGCCATAATACCGCGCCAGAGTCTCTATTTCCTCTTCCCCTCTCTACTTTGCAGGGCATTTTGCGCACTCGCCTTCTGGTTGGCTCAGGTGTGAAGGATATAAATTGTATTGATTCTCTTGTGGGAACTCCTGAAAAATTGCCTGCTGACTGGCAAATACAGGGAGGCTTTCCCGCAGGCTTTGATAATGATGCCCTGGAAATCTGGCTGCCAATACCTTTTTATCTTTTTAAAACTCACAATAAGGGAAATGTTTATTCCTTTGAGATTGCAAGAAACTATTTTCCACATGAGGATTTATGTTATAATCCAGATGATAAACCGTGTTATCTGGCAGATGAGGATTTTAATAAACTTCAGTTATCAGGAGTCCCTGGCAAGGGAGATGTTATACAGGGATGGTTGCCAGCCAGAAACATGTATAAAATATTACAGCTCAATGATACACAATTTCAATGGCAAAAAGGTAAGGATTTTGATTTTCCTTATCCGCCATTTGTCAAATTAGAATTAAAACCTGGCACGGCCATAGAAAAAGATAATTTGCAAACAAAAGAAAGTATGCTTTATGCTTATAAATATTTGCGTTTTAAGCAAAACAGTGGCTTTGTTGCCTGGTTTCAGGGTGAACTTTCTACTGAACTCAGACAGGATGTTTTGCAAAAAGGTTTTATAACTGCTGGTCGAAAATCAGGTTGTGTGGCACTAAAAGGAAATGTGGATTTAAGTGATAACTGGAATAAAATAGCTCAGGGTGAACATTTTTCAGGGCTCCAGTTACATCTTGATGGCAAGAATAGCTGTTATGCCTGGATTGTTTTTATAACGCCTGGTTATGTGGTATCAAACCAGAAAGACAAATTATGGGAGGAATTGCTCAAGCCGTTATATAATAAGGCACGCATGATTTCACCGAATATTCATCTTCAAACCATATCTTTTTTGACTGGCAAGCCTGTTTTGTTGACAGGTTATGCAATGGCAACAAAGAAAAGAAAAAGATTGTTTTATGCCTGGCCTGCTGGTACGTCGTTACTGGTTAAGATATCAGGTGTAACAGATTTATTAACATTAGAAAATATTTTAAAAGAGTGGAATAATAGATGTCTATATGCTTTAAATGATACTAAAAGTCCTTTTGGGAAAGAATTTGGCTATGGACACATATTGGTAAGTGCACCTTTTAAAGAGACATGGGAGGAACAATGGCCGGAACACAGGAGTCTTTACTGGTAAGTTATTATACTGTTACGCCACTTCACGTTGGCGTGGGGCAGGCTGCTGGAGCAGTTGATCTGCCAGTGGCTAAAGAAGCTCATACAAATATTCCATATATACCATCAACATCTGTTAAAGGAGTATGGAGAGATTGGTGTAAAACCATTAGTAAAGATGAAAAGATTATTGAAGACTTATTTGGTAGTGAACTGGAACTAGTACGAAATCAAAGCGAAGCATCTGAGCAACAATTTAAGGCTGGTCAATTAATTTTTACAGAAGCACAACTTCTCTTTTATCCTTTTCGTTCGCTCTCTACTTTATATGTATATGCTACCTGTCCTTATCTGCTACAGCGTTTGCAACGCAATATAACGTATTTTAATTATGTAAATAATTTTGCATTGCCTGAATTTACAGAAGATATAATATATGCAGGTAATCGTAATCTGGCAGGCCAGGATTTAGTGATAGAAGATTTTTTATGTTCTGGATTACAATATGATGCTGAAATAGTTGAGCTATTAGATTTTATTGTAGGATTATGTAAGGATGAATTTGTAGTGGAAAGATTAAACAAATATTTTGTAATTTTACCTGATAATATATTTATTCAACTCCTTGAGACTTCGCTTCCTGTTCAGGCAAGGACAAAATTAACATCCGCGAAAACAGCTTCAGAATATAATGGTAAAAAGGGTAATCTCTGGTATGAAGAATATGTGCCAGCAGATACTATGTTTGTTTCTTTTATCACCAAAAGACCATTTATATCCAGAAATAACTCAGATAATCCTGTGGAGCAATTACAGAATATTATAAAACAACCTCAAATGAATCATATTCAGATTGGTGGTAATGAAACAGTTGGATATGGTCTATGCCTTGTAAATGTGAAATAATATAATTTAATAAGCAGAGCTATATTGAGGGTGTGATTATGACTAGATTAAACAAAATTCAGCATATCAAGCATGAGCGAATTCAGTTTTTATACAAAAAGTTAAGTAGTATAATTGCATTTTTATCTTCAGAGGAAAAAGAAAAATTTATCAATAAATTAAAATCATTACCAATTGCTGTAAGAATCAATGGCCTGGCAACAGTAGCTGCTCACCTAAAGGGTAGTGATATGGATGATATTTATGAAATGATGAAAGAATGGTTTTTAGAAAAATCGCCTCAAAAAATTCTTCATGATAATTCTCAAGATTTTATTAAGCTATGTATACAGCTAAATGCTCAGCAATATCTGTTACTTCAACGTGAAGCACAGCTATTTTTTGAAGATGCTAAACTTCTTGCTGAGGCCATTGTAAAGGGAGAATAGATATGTATGAGTTGCCACCATTGCCATTTAAAAAAGTAATAGAATCTCAGATTACCAATACAGATGCAAATTTTTCATTAATTTTTGAAAAATTATGTTCTAAAGGAAAATACAGTAAAAGTAATAAAGAAATTTATCAGACTCTTTTGTCTTTTTATCGCAATACCAGAAAAAATTTACAGTATATATTAAATCATTTTCACCAGAGAATGGATAATATAATATCATTTCATCAGGGGCAAAAACGTATTTTTAAAAATATTGAAAGAATTGCCATTGGTCTTGGTATTGAACATCCAACAGAAAATGGTTTTATTTTTGATAGAAATAGTGGTATTCCATATTTGCCTGGCACAGCGATTAAAGGCGTATGTCGGGCAATGGCGCTACTGGCTGGTAAAGGGGGGCAAATAGTAGAGTTATTTGGAAATGATATGGATGGAGAAGAAAGTTTTCAGGGAGACATTGTCTTTTTGCCTGCTTTTCCTGAAAAAGTACCAGACGCTGGAGATAAAGAATCCGATCTGATTGTTGATGTAATTACCAATCATCATCAATCTTACTATAGTACGTCTTCCCAGAAAAGATATTATAAAATTGATTTAAGCAAAGATGCCTATCCTTTGCCCCTGGATATAGAATCTCCAAATCCTGTATTTCATCTAGTGATAGAAAAAGGTCAGAGATTTATTTTCAGATTATTCAGTATCTCTCATAATAAAAAAAATGTAGAGAGAGCTTTTGCCTTACTTGCTGAGGCGCTGGAAGAATTAGGTATTGGAGCGAGGACTGCCACCGGTTATGGCCGGTTAAAATGTGAAGAAAGTGATATATCAAAAAAATGGGAGGTTGAACCAATGCCAGGAGTATTGCGGACATTTATAAGTTATTCCAGAAAAGATGAAAAAATGGTTAAAACTTTTGTGGCAAGGGGAGGAATTTATGGAATTTCTCCCTGGCTTGATCAAAATGATCTTATGCCAGCATTAGGTGAGGATTTGTGGGAAACAATAGAAAGGGGCTTGAAGGACACACAGGTTCAAACACTTTTTCTTTCAGAACAAGCTATTCAATCAGAGAGCGTTAAAAAAGAAATTATTCGTGCCAAAGAATTGTCAAAGCATATTATTCCGGTGCTTATAGATCCAACAGATGAGGTAAAAAAATTTTTAAGAGAAAACCTGGATACTACTAATCCCCTTTATTTAAAAATAAGCAGCCAAGGTCTATACAGACAGTGGGCAGAAAGTATCTATCAGCACGCAAATTTAAGAGGAGCAGATAAAATAGTGCTGGCTTTAAATCACAGGCAAGCACACTATGATGTAAAATTACCTGAGTCATGGTCTGATTTGCCTGTAATAGATATGAGAAGTATGGAATACATAAAAGATCCTTCTATAACTGTTCAGGACTGGAATCCACATGATTATCAGGAATATGAAGATGGATTTCGATTTTTACAAAGGATTTTATCGCCTTGTGTACAATTGTATATTTGTGGTTATACTCCACTTGGCCTAGCCGGGATGATTGGTAAGTATTGGGACAGGGCAACAGGCGCAAGATTGATTACATGGAATACTTATTCTCAGGAGGAATGGTCTTTAGAAATTCACAATATAGATAGCAGTGTTATTCTTCCTGAACCAAAAATTAGAAAAGATGTCCAAACTGGCGATGATGTTGCAGTTTGTCATTTTGCTGATAACTCTTGGGGGAGGACTCAATATGATGAGGCGTCAACATGGATAAAAGATAATTTAAAAGTCAAAACAATTTTTTATTTTACTTATCCTGAAGAGGTTAATCAGAATAATTTTGAAGAAGTTGTGAAAAAATGTGTTGCTAGTTTTGTATATGCAAGAAAAGAAACAGAAGCGAAAACTATTCACTGGTTTGCTGGTTTACCTATGGCAGTAATGCCTCATGTTGTTTTCTTGACAAGAGCTGGAGGTAAAGTCATCTTTTATGATGAAGATAAACGTAATCATACATATATAAAGGCTTTTGAAAAAAATTAAATGAGTGGTATTAATGTCCTTGATAAAATTTTTAATGTCCTCGATGATATCATATTTTAATCATCCTTTTTTATAATAGTTGGTGGTCTTACAACTTTAGTTGCTGTATGTGGATTTTTTTTACTATATTTAATATCAGAAATGGATTTATGCCTGTATTGTTTAAAGTAGGTAAGGGATTATATAAAAGAAAGATTGCGGTTTTTGCAGATACATAGTTTGATAATCTTAAAGAAATGTTACCTGATTCAGGTATTTTTAAGAGTAAGAATATAATACGGATTGACAAAAAATCAATAAAAAAAGCGGAAGATATTACTTTATTGCTTGTTCCTTAACAAACACATTATGTGGATTTTGAATATACTTTTTGTCCATAAATTTTTAATAAAACACCTTTTATAAGGATGGCAAGGGGAGTTTTGTTTGCTCCTCTTACTTGAGGTGGAAATTCTTCTGTTCACTGTTCACTCTTTATTTGCTTGGCACTTTTTCGCTTTTCAATTCCTGTGCTTATATATTTGAAAAAATATGTAGAAAAAATCCAGCTTTTTTATTACCATCCGATACTAGCAATACAATAATACCCAATCCTCAAAAAGGAGACCACTATGAACAATACGTGACCCCGCCTTCTTGAAGTTGCTTTGCCTGTCAGGGAAATATCGGCTGAAAGCGT
>JAMOPG010000236.1 GCA_027064715.1 Desulfobacterales bacterium | reverse complement strand
CTTCAGAACTTGCAGACCTGAACATCAGGACAGATTATGGGAAGCTTAGGTGGTTAGTTTACACAGGAAAAAAGCTAAATGGCAACTTCAATGTCTTAGAGAAAGTCATAAATGGAGAAACAATCACAACATCAAAGATAAAAGATGCATTCAGCGCATTTGAACTTATAGAGGAAGACAACTTCATATCCCTTATGTATTATCTCGGCCTTTTGACAATAGAAGAGAAAAAATTAAAACTTGAGCTAAGGCTTCCAAATAACACAATAAAAGAAATAATAGCAGAATACATAAAGAAGATACTGGAGAGCGGAAACATATTTAAGATAAGTTTAAACAAATTTGCAGACAAGTTAGCAGAATTTGCCTTAAATGGAAGCCTGGAAGTATTCAGATACTTAGGAGAAAGAATAAAAGAATCCACAAGCATAAGGGACTACATAAAAGGAGAGCAAACAATCAAGGCCATACATCTTACCTATCTTAATCTGTGTGATTACTATTTTGTAATAAGTGAGCCAGAGCTAAACAAAAGATTTGCAGACATAGCACTATATCCAAGAAACCCGTATGTAGAATACTTTGCATTAATAGAACTGAAATACCTAAAAAGAAGCCAAGAACATACTTCACCCAAACTCAAAATCACAAAACTAATAGACGAAGCCAAGATCCAGTTAGATGAATCAGAGCAGAATGAAAAGGTAAGGCATTGGATAGCAAAGGGAAAGAAGCTGAAAAAGATTATCATTGTTTATCATGGCTGGGAGCTTGTATATGTGGAAAATGTATAAAAAACTTAAGCAGTGTCTTTAATAATAGATTACATAGTAATGGCTAAGGACTATCCAGAAGAACAAATAAACCCATTGTTAAAGGAGTTAGCTATGCCAACAATAGCAGAAAGATGGATACAACAAAAAATTAAGCAAGGTCTTGAGCAAGGCATTCAGTAAGGCATTCAGCAAGGTATTCAGCAGGGAATTCAAAAAGGATTACTATTAGAGGCACAGGAGATGTTATTGGAATTACTTGAAGAGCGTTTTGGTATTGTGCCTCGTTATATTGCCAAAAAGATCAAAGAGATTGATAGCAGAGAAGTAGTGAAAGGCCTGTTTAAGATAGCTATGCGAGTAAATTCATTAGAAGAATTTGAAGAAAAGCTAAAAATCGCCTTGAGGTAATATGAGGAATAATTAAGCAGGAAAGAGAGAGAAAAAAATGGTGTAAAGGAATTGGTGACGAAGTTTAGAAAATTAGTATGGCATTTTAACAATAATCGTCTTCCAAAACCAATTAATTCCAAGTTAAAAGCCTATAAAGAAATATTATAAATATCTATGCAGTTATAAGTTATATTTACTTTGTCATTTTAATTAAAAATTGACTTGACAAGACAGCAAGAAGGCAATAGTTAGAAGTATAAAACTTTTTTAGATTAACAAAACTTTTTTTATAACTATATTTAAAATAGATTAATAAATTCAAAAAAAGGAGGTTAAAACATGACAAGACTCACCAATTTTAACATAGGAGACGAGGCTATAGTGGTAGATATAGAAGGAGGGAGAGGTGTAAGGTCTAAGCTTTTCAACCTAGGTTTAACCCCTGGAATCAAAATAAAAATAATATCCCGAAATGAATGGGGTCCTATAGTTTTAGAAGTCAGAGATGGGAAAATAGCCATTGGCAGGGGAATGGCTGAAAAGATCTTGGTGAGGCCATACAAAATGGTTGTAAATGCGTGAAAATATCTGGGCAATTCATTATTTGCCCAGCTATTTTTTAAACAAAAAATGAGAACACCTCATTATCATACAATCCTACTATTTGTAAATCTTCATAGACTGTATAAAAAATCCCTCTCCAAACTGCCCTATCTGACTATAAAGAACACAATGAAAAAATAGATGGGTACTAGGAAAAAAACAATTATTGTTTTGTTATCCTAAATTTTAATAAATTATTAGATCCATCAAATCTTTCAAAAACACCATTTATAACAACCTGTTCTCCAAATATATTTTTTGCAATATATGTATTATTTTCTTTAATTACCTCGTCCACTGATTCCAGTAACTTTTGTTCTTCCCCATTTTCTTTTATTACAACAAGTGCATAATCACACATAGCAGTCTCCTTTGATTTTATATCTTATCTAATGCATTTTTGATCTCCTCATTCATCCTATTAGTATGTTCAACCAATTTTAGTATATAATTTGCTGCAGAATCATATCCTTTTGTTTTTAATTCAGCAGCAAGTTTTTTATATTCCTCTATATGTTTTTCATTATGTTCAAGCCAGTGTTCTAATCTTTTTCTTACCTTTTCTGTATATTCCATCATATCTCCCATATGTAAAAGATTGAGTCCATGTTCAGTTAATCTTAGTCTCATCTCAATGGGAGAAATTCCCATTTTTGCACAAAGCTGCTTTACTGATTCATATTCTGGTCTTTTATAAGTCTTGTCTTTGTATTTGAATTCTTTTAAATCTAAATCACCTATGCTGGTCTTAAATGAAGATGTATATCTATCTAAAACCACTCTCTTTACTTTATTTATTCTAATCCCTAAGCTCAATGTATATTTGAACAATATATCAATTATTTTTTCTAAAGCATGTTCATAACACAATATCTGGATTATGCCTGATGGTCTATTCTTTTTGCCTATACCTGAAAAATAAAAAATATCCAATGCACCATTTTTTAATACAACATCAAAAAGATCCCCAATTTCTTCAGAAGTCAAATGATCCACATTTGTCTCAATAACACAAATCTCCTCTTCTTTATAACAGGTGTGCATGTGATCACCTGTATCAATGATCATGCCCCTTACCACATTGGGAATATCTAAATCAATGTGACCTATGCCATAACCATCTGAGATTAGTGTACCTGATGGTCTGTCAACAAATGAATCCACTACCATATCTAAAATCAAGGCCCCAGTTGGTGTAACCAATTCCTGTTGATGATTTGTAAAATATACTGGTTTATCTTTTAAAAGTTTCAATGTGGCAGGGGCTGGCAAAGGAATCTTCCCATGTTCACACTGAATAAATCCTTCAAACAAAGGAATCTTTGAACAATACACAGAAGATATACGTAATTTTTCTAGACAATAAAATGAACCAACAATATCAACCAATGTATCAACCGCCCCTACTTCATGAAAATGTATATCATTTATACTAACACCATGGACCTCTGCCTCAACCTCAGCCAATCTTTTAAAGGCCTTTTTAGATCTTTCTTTAATTTTATCAGATATATTCAACCTCTTTATAATACTAAGCAAATCACTTAATAATCTCAATTTTTGATTTTCATCATAAGAAATATCCACAACTGTTCCTGAAAGTCCCATCTTTCTTCGCTTTTGATACTGAATCTTAACTGGCACAACATCAGAGATGATCTTTTCAAGTTCCTTTAAATCCACTCCCAGATCTGCCATAAGGGCCAAAAACATATCTCCACTAATTCCACCAATAATTTGTATATAAAGTATCTTTTTTGCCATAATCTATTTCTCTATTCCCTCTCTGGCCACTACACCTTTTTGATAATAATGTTTGATCTCTCTCATCTCTGTAACTAAATCAGCTAGATCTATTATTTCCTGTGGAGCACATCTACCTGTTAAAATAAGTTCAACATGTTCTGGCTTATTTTTTATTATCCTAATCACATCTTCAAGAGGAAAAAGATTATAGTAAAGTGCAATATTGATCTCATCAAGGATAACTACATTATATTTCCCAGACATTATTATATCTTCCACCTCTTTTAATCCTTCCCTTGCGCGCTTTATATCCTCTTCACTTGGAGAATTAAATATAAAACAATCTCTACCATATTGTTTAATTGTAATTAAATCATCAAATCGTTTTAAACTATTAAGCTCACTATAGTGCATCCCCTTTACAAATTGACCAATATACACCTTTAGGTTTGCTCCAGCAGCCCTTACAGCAAGTCCTATTGCTGCAGTGGTTTTCCCTTTACCATTACCTGTGTAAACCTGTACATATCCTTTCATACTTGCTACCTCCTCAATGTTATTCTGTATATTTTTCTAAATACCCCCTTGGGGTTACCATGTAATTACCAATATTTTTGGTCTTTGAATTCCCAATAATTATTAAGGTAAACATATCTATATTAGACGTATCAACCCTTCCCAATGTAGTAATTATAACAGTTTCGCCTTCTCTAGTGGCATTTTTTACAACACCCACAGGGGTAAACTCACTTCTATATCTTTTTAATATTTCAATAGCCCTATCTAATTGCCAATTCCTCTTTTTTGATTTTGGATTATAAATAATAGTTACAAAATCTCCTTCACCACATGCAACTAGTCTCTTTTCTATTACCTCCCATGAGGTAAGCAAATCACTTAAACTCACACTTGCAAAATCATGCACAATAGGTGCACCTAACAATGAAGCACTTGCCACAAATGCAGGTATCCCAGGAATAACTTCAACTGAAATCTCATCTAAAAGATCCTTTTTTTCAAGTAGCTCTATTATAAGCCCAGCAAGTCCATATATCCCAGAATCACCACTACATACCACACATGTATCTTTCCCCTGTTTTGCTAAATCTATAGCAGATGCGCACCTTTTTATCTCTCCCATCATTGAGGTTGAATAAACCTCTTTTCCTTCAATAATTGGATTTATTAATTCAATATATTTTTTATAGCCAACTATTACTTCACATTCTTCAATTGCCCTTTTCGCTGCAATACTCAAATGTTCCAACGCACCAGGACCTATGCCTACAACCTTTATAACTTTATTGCAACTGCTATTGTGACATTTTTTGTCTTTGTCTTCTCTACAATTATCTTTCCCTTTGATGCAATCATTGCTGCTGCTTCGCATACACTAAAAACCCCCATATGCTCTTTTACTTTATAAGATGGATTTGGAACCGCTATGTTATCAAGCATTTTGTGCTTTATAAAGATAAGCTCCCTATTTAAAAATTTTGCCAACTCTATAATCCCCTTTTCATCTCTTTTTTTCTCAGTTGTAACTATTGCCTTAATTGATTTTGTACTCAATCTATTTTTTTCAAAAACATCCTGTAATAGACCATATATTTCCTCAAAATCTGTATTTGAGTTACATCCAACACCTACATATAATACCTTTGGATGTAACAAGATTTTATACTCATCTAAACATATGTCTTCATAATGACAAATAATCCCTTCTTTGTCTAAAGGCAAATCCATTATCTTTTGTACAAAAAACAATGGATAATCTTTAGGAAAAAATTTAGATATGTCTAAAAAATTAAATGGGTCATATATCCAGATAGGCCTTTTATCAATTATTGCTAAATTAATCCTTTTGATCTTTTTTATATCATCAATTTCTAAATCTAACTTTCTGGCTATCTCATCAATGGCTGGAAGTCCCAACACATCTGTTGCAGTGGTAATTACATCTATTGCACCTAACTCACTCGCAATCATTCTAGTGAGCTCATTGGCACCACCTAGATGCCCAGAAAGCACGCTTATTACAAACCTTCCTGATGTGTCAACAACCACTACTCCTGGATCTCTATCCTTTGATTCAATATAAGGGGCAATCATCCTCACCGCTATACCCACAGCACATATAAAAACATGATATTTAAATTTTTTAAAATTCTCCCTAACAACATCCTGTAATCTTTCAAAAAAAATGATCTCATTCGCCACATGTTTATATGATCTTTTCAAAAAAATTTTTGATGGATATACAAAAGAAATCCTTTTTGCAATAGCTAAGCCCCGCTCATCTAATGCATATATGGCAATTTTATTTTCTAAATCCATGGGAAAATCTCTTGTCATAGAGCTTTGAGAAAAATACTTGATCTTGATTTGGCAATACCAAAAATATGGCCTGCCTTTTTATTGAATTTTTTTCCACATCTCGCTGTAAATCTTTTAATGATGAAAATATTATCTTCTCGTCATCCCACCCAATCCTGTATCCTATTACCACCAATGTATCTTCCTTATAACCAGCTTCTATACACCCCTTTGCCACATCTTCTGCCATTGAACTAGAAAGATAAATGGCCAAAGAACAATTGTGTGCAGCAAGATCTTTAAAGTTCTCCTTTGCTGGTACTTTGGTTCTGCCTGATAACCTGGTAATAATCAAGGTTTGTGTTGCCTCTGGTAAAGTAAATGACACCTTTGCCTTTGCAGCAGTGGCAAATGCAGAACTTACACCAGGTATTATCTCATATTCTATCCCATCTTTGTTTAATAAATAAATCTGCTCATGAATAGCTCCATATATTGATGGATCACCTGTATGTACCCTGGCAACAATCTTTCCATTTTTTACACCATGTTTAATTTTATCATGGATCTCTTCTAAGATTAGTTCAGCAGAAGATATGATCTCACAATCTTCTCTTACAAAAGATAAAATCACTTTCTCTGGGACCAATGAACTTGCATATATCACCATATCTGCTTTCTTTAAAATATTGATTGCTTTTAAAGTCAAAAGCTCTGGATCTCCAGGCCCTGCACCAATAAAATATACCTTGCCTTGCATATAATCTTCTCCATTTTTATTTTTTTATACTCAATATAAACACAGGATTTATTGGACTAAGTCTCAAATCCTCACCAATTTGTGAACCTCTATTTACCATAACTTGTGTTATTTCAAAAAAAATTCCCTTTTTTTTGCAAAGGGTCATCAAGTTAATCAGTGTCTTTAGAACTACAATATTAGCTACTATTTTCCCACCTTGCCTTAGTTTGTCATAACAGAGAAAAAAAAGGTCAGGATCTTTGCAAAGCCCACCACCTATAAATACCCTGTCTAAATAAGAATAAGAAGAAATCACATCTTCCGCCCTATCATTTATTACTTCAACAGAATATATACCAAACCTCTTTTTATTTTTTTCTATTAATTCTGCCCTATTTTTCATTTTTTCAATGGCAATGATTCGCCCTTTTTTTGCTATTGTGGCAGCTTCAATGGACACAGACCCAGATCCAGCCCCTATCTCCACCAAAAAAGAATCCTCTTTTAACTCAAGGTTACCAATGGATATTACCCTTATCTCTTTTTTTGTTATCTGATTATTTTCTTTAAAAAATAGATCATCATCCATTCCAACATAAGGCTCAATTTCCCTTTTTGTCCCTCTTTTTAAAATCACAAAATTTAAAGGAGAAAACTCACTTTTTGCTGCATCAGACAAACTATATTCCCCTATTTTTTCGTTTTTTTGTCCCAGATTTTCAAATACATACATCTTAAATTCATTAACACCGATATCTAATAGCTCTTTAGCAATACTCTGTGGATTATATACATTATCTGTATATACCCCAACTACATCATGCCATGTTACTGCATTTAATAATTTATAAAAATTATCTCTTCCATGGAGTGAAACAATATGTATATCAGTAACACCTAGTCCTATCTTTGCCCCTGCCATTTGTACTGTTGATACATTAGGATATATCTCCACAAGATCTGCTCCAAACTCTTTTATCAATGTCTTACCAATACCAAATATAAGGGGATCTCCATCACTAAGCACAACTATATTTTCTCCTAGTCTCTGTCTAAGCTTATCTAGTACCTCCTCAATAGGAGAAGTTATTGGTATCTTTTCTGCCTTTAAATGGGATACAAACTCAAGTTGCCTTTTTCCTCCAACTAATATTTCTGCATTTTCTATTATTTTCCAATACAAAGGCAAGATATCATGAAAATTCTGACCAAGTCCAATTACTTTAATCCTCTCTTTTTTCATTACTTATTTTCCTCAGTGTGCCAGATTGGGGCATTGCCAAAACGAGTTAGCCACCACTCTTCATCCTTTAGATATCTTTCTATGCTTTTTTTATCAAATGAAATTTCATAGTTATAACAAAAATCCATAAGCAGATTATATGCCTCAATAATTTTTCTTGTCATCTCAGTATTGTTTTCTCTATGTGTATGTTTTTTATCAGGGTGATATTTTTTTAAAAGTCTTAGATAATTTTCTCGTATTTCCTTGATGGTCGCTTTATCTCCAATATTTAAAATCTCTCTTGCCCTTTTTATCCTTTCAAAGGTATCCATAATAAATACTTAAGTCCTACTCATAAAATATTATTGGTTCTTCTGAATAATCAAATACATAATAATTTACATTGAGTTTATTATCTGAAAACTCTTTTGCAACAGATTTTGCTCTTTTACAAACAAATTTTATAAACTCCAAAAACCTATCCTTATCTCTTTTTAAAATTTCTGTTACATGTCTTCCTGTATTTGCCTTTTTGATTTCATTACAAATATCAACAGGATATTGGACCTCACCTGCCCATTTGGACAGAAGTTCAAAATCAATCTTTGTATCTTTTGCATGGGTATATCTATTTCCCTGGGCCATCTTAAATAATTTACCAGGAAATACTCCAAAACTTACCTTAAAAAATCCCTTTTTTGCAGCCTGTTTTAATGAAAATTCAAAATAATCAGCAATCTGGATAAACGCCTCCTGTCTAAGTAAAGGTAAAGCAGATCTTAAAAGCCTTTCACTTCTACCTCCAGTACTTAAGCATATATGATCTATCTTTAAGCTCTTAGCAACATCCATTGCAAGTATTATTGAATCCTTGTATGCCTCTGCAGAATATGGGATCACAGTCCCCCTTGTTCCCAAAATTGAAATACCACCTTTAACCCCAAGCCTGGGATTCAAGGTCTTTTTTGCTAGATTTTCTCCATCTTCTACATAAAATATTGCAGTGATCTTTGCATCTATCCCCAACTCATCCAAGGCCTCATAAGCTGCCATCAAAATCTGTTTTCTGGGTACAGGGTTTATTGCAGCTTCACCAATCTTAACAGGAAGTCCTGGCTTTGTAACAATCCCTATACCATGCCCTCCAAAGATATTAATCTTCCTGTGATCCATCTGCTCAACAACAACCCTAACACCAATTAATGCACCATGGGTCACATCTGGATCATCACCTCCATCCTTTATAACCCAGCTGTTGCAATAGTTCTGAGCTTTTATCTCTGTATGTACTGGAATTTTAAGTCTTTTACCTGAAGGAGTGGGGATATCCACAAGCTTGATATTTCTACCAAACAAATTCAGAATGGCTGCCTTTAAGGCAGCAGCTGCAGCTGAACCTGTAGTAAATCCTATTCTCAACTTCTTTTTCTTTTTCATCTGCTTGCCAACTCAGCTAAAGCGTTTATTATTGCAGCCACCAAAGAAGAGCCACCTTTTCTGCCTCTTAATGTTATAAAAGGCACCTTTGATCTTAATATAAGCTCTTCTTTTGATTCTTCAGCACCAACAAAACCAACTACCATTCCTATTATCAAAGCAGGTTTTATTTCTCCTCTGTCCATTAAATCAATGAGATAAAAAAGTGCAGTGGGAGCATTTCCCAAGGCAAATATAGTTTTTTTATTGATCTTTTTTGCCTTTTCAATTGCAGCTATGGACCTTGTAACCCCTTTTTCTTTGGCATACATGGCCACATCTTGGTCTGAAACAAAACATGACACAGAAACATCAAAATTTTTGAGCTTTGCCTTGCTTATGCCTGCTTTTGCCATATTTGTGTCAGTAACTATTACACATCCTTCTTTAATTGCGTGAATCCCTGACTCTATGGCATTGTCTGAAAAATAGATCTTGTCTATAATCTCAAAATCAGCTGTGGTATGAATAAGCCTTCTAACTATATTCCATTCCTCATATGGGAAAGGAATACTACCCCTTTTTTCTATGGTCTCTTTTTCTATTATCTCAAACGATCTTTTCTCTATTTCATAAGGATCCCATAATCTCATAGAAATTTTACTCCTTATATTTCACTTCTTAACATATTAAATAACCATTCGAATCAAAGATATTAAAAAAAATAGGCAAATGTATATCATTGTTATTTAATAGCAAAATACATAAAAAAATGGTTATCAATAAAGACAACACCATGAAAGGTATTTCGTACTTACTTTTTTCTCATACAAAAAAAACTATTTTTTTGAAATAATTATAGTCCAGTAATTTGGTTTTTCCTTTTTTAATATTTTTATATCTTTTATAATAACCTCATCTTCAAATCCACATTTTATAACTGCTATACTCTTTTCTAATCTATCTGTTTCTTGCAGAGCGAGGATTATATCGTCGATATTTTTATAGGCCTTTAAAAAAACAATATTTTCAGATAATCCATCTAACCTTCTTAAATATTCACCACCCTTTACCCCAGATATCACAGTAAGCACCTCCTCGGCTTCCACCAAGATTGTATTAGATGCTGCAGCTGCTGCTTGATACGATGTAATACCAGGAACAACTTCAATATCTGTATTGGGAGCAATCTTTTTTATACTCTTCATAAGATATCCAAAAGTTGAATAAGTAAGTGGATCTCCAACAGTCAAAAAAGCTATTTCCTTTCCATTATTTATATCATCAAGGACTTTGTGTGCATGATTTTCCCAGTAATTTTCAGCCTTGTCTCTATCCAAAATCATTGGAAAAGGTAAAAATTTTATAGGTGTGTTTTCAGGAATATACTTTGATGCAATATCATATGCTATGGAATGTCTATTTTTTGTGGAACATGCACAATATATAGCATCTACCTTTTTCAAGATATTTACTGCCTTTATAGTAAGATAATCTGGATCTCCAGGTCCCACACCTATTCCATATAATTTTCCTTTTTTATCCATATCTAATCCTCTTTATAATATTTTTTAATAATTTGAATAACTTCTTTTTTTAGTTGATTATTGTAATATTCTGGATATAAGATATGACCTATTTCATAAATACCCAAAAGAAGCCTTAATGTTGGACGAGATGTTAATTCTTCATCAACCACATAAACTTGATTATTTTTTACTGCTTTAATAATCATAAAGCCTGGTTCATGTTTAATCTTTGCTACATCCACTTTATTCATACGTCCTCTTTGCGTCAAATATACATCTATTTTATCTGCTTTTGAAAAAAGTCTCTCCTTACCATAATCTGCTATATTTGTACTTTTTACACATATTGCATCATCGGCCACATTTATACCACCAGCCTTGCTCAATATAGATGCAGCAATAGAAGTGTTACAAAAGGTTTTTACCTTTCTATGGATTGACTCAAAATAGACATATTTTTTATGTTTTATTTTTTTATTTATATTGTCAAATTTTGACAGCATAGATTTAAAGTCATAAATCATATTATTGGCTCTATCTAGATTTCCAATAAGCACCCCAAGGATCTTCCAATACTCATAAAGGTCATCTAAACTTTTAGGTTGTAATGATACAATTTTTATATTGTTCTTTTCTAACTGAGATATTAAATTTTTATATCCCATATCTATCATTGGCCTTATAAGTATTAAATCCGGTCTTACTTTTAAAAATCTTTCTATTCCAAAATGATAAGAAAATCTTGGTTTATCTAAAATAAAATCTGGATATGTATCACTGATAGATATACCAACTAATCTATTTGTCCCACCAAGGGCCACTATATTTTCAGTATGTGCTGGATAGAGGGATATAATTCTATAATACCGCTTAATACCAATTTGTCTATTTGAATCATCTATAATATATCTTTTTTCTAATCTAAAGCAATAACCTAAATGCACAAAAAGAATTATAAAAAAAATAACTAACTTAACTACTTTAATCATCTTCATGGGTTCCTTCTACTGAATAAAATATAATATGATAGCAATTCAATCTTTTTTCAAAATATATCCTACATTTTATTTCAAACACTTCCTTTAATACATCTTCATTTAATACCTCCTCTATACATCCAGCAGCAATGATGTTTCCTTTTTTCATAAATATTAATTCATCACAGAATTGTGCTGCTTCATTGATATTGTGAAACACACATATTACAGTCTTGTTTTCCTTTTTTACTTTTTTTCTAAAAATATCTAATATCTTTAAGCTATGCTTTATATCAAGATTTGAAGTGGGTTCATCTAAAAGTGTTAGCTGGGTATCTTGTGCAATGGCCCTTGCTATCATTACCCGCTGTTTTTCTCCACCACTTAGATTGGTAATTATCCTATGGCGAAGTGAGTCCAATTCCATTAATTTTTCAATATGCTCCACTAATTGATAATCTTTTTTTGTGGGCAAAGAAAATTTTGGAATATATGGATATCTCCCCATAAGTACTATCTCTTCTGCTGTGTATGGAAAATTCACTGCATAATTTTGAGGCACATAGGCTATCTTTTTGGCTATTTCCCTTTTTTTATATTTTTTTATATTTTTTTGTTCTAAAATAACCTCTCCTTTCTCTGGCTTTAAATATCCAAGCAACAAATCCAAAAAAGTGGACTTTCCGCACCCATTTGGTCCCAAAATTCCATAAAAGACACCTCTTTTAAAATTATAAGAAACATCATCCAAAACAGGAGTTTCTTTATAAGAAAAATACAAATTGCGCACCTCTAACACAGCCATTTTAGAAACCCACTTGTTTTTTTCTAAAGATATAGCAAAAAAATGGACCACCTATTAAGGCTGTTAACACTCCTATAGGCACTTCTGTAGGCAGAATGGCCCTTGTTAATGTATCTGCACAAAGTAGTAGTCCTGCGCCAGAGATCAAAGATATGGGCAAAAGTTTCAGATGATCTGGCCCAACTAAGGATCTCATCATATGGGGAATTAGAAGCCCAACAAAACCTATTATTCCTGAAAAGGAAACACAAACTCCTGTAAGTAATGAGGCACCAACAAGAAGAATTATCCTCACCCTCGTTGGATTTATACCAAGAGATGCCGCAGCCCTACCCCCTAAACTAAGTAGATTTAATTCTCTATAATAGCTTAAAAACAGAGCAAAAACAATCATCAAAATCACAAAAATAATAAGTGCATCAGTCCATGTACACGCTGCAAAACTTCCAAGTAACCAAAATATTATAACTGAAACCCTTTCCTGTGCTAAGTATTTGCAAAAACTTATACCAGCAGACAGGATCGCTGAGACAATCACACCTGATAAAATCAAATTATTAGAAGACAGACCCCCTTGAGAGGTGCTGGATAAGTAGATTACAAGGAACAAAGTCAAAAGACCAAACAAAAATGCAAAAAATGAAACAGTATATACCCCTAAAAAATCTAGTCCAAGAACCAAGGCAATGGATGCACCAAATGCAGCACCTGATGAAATTCCAAGAGTGTATGGATCTGCCAACGGATTGAGCAAAATTCCCTGAAATACCACCCCGCAAATGGAAAGAGAAGCTCCAACCAGGGCAGAACATAAAATGCGAGGAAATCTTACATCAAAGACTATTGTTAAATAAATAGGGTTTATATCACTCGAGGAATTGCCTGTTAATTTTGATAAAAGAATTTTCAGGATAGCTCTTGCTGGGATATGGACAACACCCAAGCATAAGGACCAGCAAACAGCAATTAAGAGTAAAATAATTGATATAATTAAAAGAAAACAATATCTTTTCATAAAAAAATCCTGGATTGCCACTGCATTTTGGCCAAACCAGGATGTCCCATTTTCATCTGGTGCCACGGATCTTGAGCCCTCCCAAGACTTAAGATCCCTTTTGTTCAGGCAGGTCTTCTGACTCTAAGGATCATCCTACTTGCCCTGTTGAATAAGCCTTTTTCTTCAGGAATTCAACAAGGCTCGCCCAGTTGAATAAAATATTCAACAGGGCGAGCTGCACCTTCCCCTGACATCTACGTCAGAGTGGATCGCTGCAGCTTTCGTCCCCTTATCACAGCGATGGGTTCGTTCCCGATTTTCACGGGATTCCCTATTAAGCCCAGAGGGCACCTGAACATTTTTTCTAAATTTTAAAAGAGCTTTCTGCTATTGTCTCCATTCAATAATTGCAATATTTACTTAAAGCAAAATCCATAAACCTTCAAGCAAATTTTAAAAGTCTTTCAAAAAAATATCTTCTCCCCATACGAACTTAATAGTTATCTATTTTTCTTATAAAAATCCCCTATTGCCTCATGTAATGCAGAACAAACAAGATGGGCACAATGTTTGTGACTATCTGGAATAGATGGCAGTTGTTTTAAAACATCCTCACCAGATATACATTCTGCTTCTTCTAAAGTTTTTCCCAATGCAAGTCCACATGCCACACATCCACACACGATTGTTGCTATACATCCATCAGTCCAGTATGATATATCTTCAATAATATTGTCTTTTACTTTTATAAAAATCTCAACAGTATCACCACAATCCCCTGTTATAATACCTTCTCCATCCCCTTTTGGCAGGGTATTAAAGAACTTTAAATTATTCCACACATAAGCAACGTCTTTTCCATAAGCTTCTTCAATTCTTTTATCCATTTCATAAGTAAGACCTTGAGCAAATTCATAATTATTATCCACCTGATCCCTCCTCAAAAATAACTATTTTTCATATTCAATTGGATCCTTAATACCCGCCTCTTCAAACCCCTTCAATCTAAGTTTACATGCAGGACACCTTCCACACGCAGGTCTTTTTCCCTCATAACATGTGTGTGTATATTTATACCATTCTAAATATCCTAACTTTTTCATAAGTAATATTGTTTCTTTTTTAGATAAATACATTAAAGGGGCATATATTTCAAATGATGAGTCAACAGCAAGCTCTAAAGTTGCATTTAAAGATTTAATAAATGTATTTCTACAATCTGGATATCCACTAAAGTCAGTTTGAGAAACACCAACCACAATATTTTTTATCCCATAAAAATAACAAATTGATGCTGCAAGAGTAATAAAATAGAGATTTCTAAAAGGAACAAAAGAGGCAGGAAGGCTGTCATCTAATTCAAATTTGTCTAACAACGACTTATTACTGTCAAGCAACGCACTTTTTGTTATTTGGGAAAAAAGTTCTCCTATCTTGAGTTCAAAGTGTTGCTCACACCCTGCCAGTTCTGAAAGTTTTTTGGCATATTCAAGTTCAATTATATGTCTTTGATTATAGTCAAAACTAACACTAAATATCTTTTTAAACTTTTTTTTTGCCCAGGCAAGGCATGTTGCTGAATCCTGTCCACCAGAAAGACATACCAAGGCCCAGTCTCTATTGGTCTGCCTCATGGAAGTTACACCTTATTATCTTTATCTGACAGACATTAAATATAAACTAAGCCAAGGTCAAGAGATGTTAATTTAGGAAAAAGGAATAAAAACCTTTTGAAATCACAGGCAAATATAACCTCCAGAAAGACACAACTTATAACTTTTTAAATTATTTTTACTCAGAGGCTAAACAGGTTCTATTTTTTCCCTCTTTTTTGGCCCTATATAAGGCATCATCTGCCTTTTTAATAGCAAGAGTGATATCATTTTCATGTAATGGATGAAACTGAGATACACCTAGGCTTATTGTTATCTTTAAGCTCTGTTTATCTGCTGTAAAAATAGAGTTTTCTACTATCCTTCTTAATCTGTCAGCAACGATTAGTGCCTCTTTTTTTTCAGTGTGTGGAAGAAGTATCAAAAATTCTTCACCTCCATATCTAATGATGTGATCAATTTCCCTTGTCCCATATTTTAGTTTTAATGCCAATTGTTTTAAAATAATATCTCCAACCTGATGTCCATATGTATCATTTATATGTTTAAAATCATCTATATCTAATATTATTAAACTAAATGGAGAATTTATCCTTTTATGACGCTCAATTTCATGTCTTAAAATCATGTCAAAATAATGACGATTACCAACACCAGTTAAAGGATCCTTATATGCAAAATCTGAAATCTTCTTAACCTTCATCATCCATAAAAGCGCATAACAAATATAATTTGCTGCAATGTCAATTATCTTATAATCATCCATTACTAAATTTTCATCCTCTAATGACAATAAAACTATACAATTGCCTGCATCAAGGGATACCTCATAAACAAAAGAAGAACAATTATCTCTGTCAATTTTATCTATATTAAAAAATGTATTGTGATCTCCAATCTTGTATTTTTTACTTAAATAGCTGGATAAATCTCTATCAGAAGAATAAACTGTCCAATTATAGTCATTTTTTATCGCAATACATATATCATTTACTTTAAATTTTTCATATAAAATATGAAGTATAGATTTTAACATATTATCAATATCCATTTCATTTGACCTTATTGTTTGGAAAAGATCTTCTAAAAATTCTAAATTTTCTGCCTTTTTTAAGTATAGTTCTCTGTAAAGCTCTTTTTCTTTAGTAATAGTGGTTATAAATTTTTTTAATCCCTGGGCGCTTTCCAATAAAGCTTTCATCTCTTTTTTATTATCAATAAGTTCACTTGATATCCCTAATACACATTCACTCACTAAATTTATATCCTTCAATTTCTTATTTTCTGTATGTTTTATATGTATAATTTTATTATCCACCCCTTCAGAATACATCTTCCATGTTCTCCAGGGAATTATCACCAAATAAGGGGTCTCCTTTTCCTCCGTGCACCTATTATCTCTATCACTTGTTATGAATTTGACCTTCTCATCATCCAATACATTATGTAATTTCTCTTTTTCCTTCTTTGTTAAATCAATAGCAAAAATATCATATTTTCTCATAACTATCTCCTTAAATGATAATAACTAGGAAAAAATTTTTTATATTTGATCCCAAGCAAAAATAGGACCAATTTTAAGGGGGCTCAAATTAATGCAAATAATCTAGTGATGGTAGGGAGAGCCAATTTTTATCTGATAGGCCCTGTAAACTTGTTCTAATAATACAGCCCTTGCCAATTCATGGGTAAAGGTAAGGGAACTTAGACTAAAAAGATAATTGGATCTATATTTTACTTTTTCACATACCCCATATGCACCACCAATGACAAAGCATGGTTTTTTTGTTGGAAGTTCCATCCATTTTGTCAATTTTTTGGCAAAGGCCATGGAAGTAAGTAATTCTCCTTTTTCATCAAGGGTGATAACAAAGTCCTTGGAATCTATCTTTTTTAAAATATTTTCACCTTCTTTTTCAATTCTATCTTTTATGGACAAGCTCCCACTTGCATCTTTCACAACTATTTTTTGTATATCAAAATATCTTTTTAACCTAGTTAAATAATAGGCTTCTGCATCTTTCCAGAACTTAAGCTTCAATTTCCCAACAAAGATAAATTTAATCTTTTTTGGCATCTATCTCAAATATAAGTACTTGAATTTTTACCACAAACTTACAACATAAGTATCCTAAATATATAATCCAAAACCATCCTTGACTAATTAAGAGGATAAGGGCAAATCTAACAGGTAAACAAAGCTATGTAGTATAGGACAAAATCAAGAGGGTCAATAGTAGCTAGATGAAGATCAAAATAACTAGACTAATATTTTTATTTCTAACATTTCTCCTGATTCCAGCTATCACATTCTCTCAAAGCATCTCATTAGAAAAGATCGTCATAGACACAAGTGATAAAAATATGACTATTAATACAACAGTCAATTTTTTAGGTATTAAAAAGATCGTTGATTTTTTGATCAAAGATGGCACACAAATACTCTATGAAGCTGATGTAAAAATTGAGAGACAAAGAAAATGGTTTTTTGATAAAAAGATTTTTGAAAAAAATATAAATTATATCATTAGTTTTGATCCTATCCAAAACGAATATGTTGTAAAAGGTGACAAAGATATTGAAGCAAAATCTCTTAACTATATTTTAGAACAAATAAAAACCTTAAGGATCAATGTTCCTCTTTGGAGAAGAAAAAAAGATATCCAGCAATACAATTTAATAGTGAATTTTCACCTTAAGAAAAAGGTGCCGTATTGGATAGAAAAAACACTTTTTTTCTGGAGTTTTGAAATCACTCCGCCTGTGGAACAGGTTATAACATTTAGTTTTTAGATATGAGGTTGATAATTAAATCCCTGTCCAAAAGAACAAAAATAGAGTTTTTAATAATAATTTTATCTATCATCTTAATAGTATTATTCAGCTGGATCCAACTCAAATTCTTTGGTGTCAATTCATATCTTTTTTTAGTAGTCTTTAATATCAACTTGATCCTTTTATTATTAATCCTGTTTTTAGTTATCAGAAATAGCGTAAAATTATTCATAGACAGAAAAAGGGGGGTTGGAGGATCAAGATTAAGGACTAAATTAGTTTTGTCATTTATATCACTCTCATTAATACCCACAATTTTAATGTTCCTTATTGCAATAAAGTTTGTCCAAACATCTGTAGATTATTGGTTCAGAAATCAAATTGATACGTCATTAAAAACAGCATTAGATATAGGAAAAATAAACTATAATTATATACAAGACGATTTAAAACAAAAATTGATAAAAATAAGCAAATTAAATAACAAAGATTTAAATAAAGAAAATATTAAAAAACAATTTGGACTTGATATTTTAATAATACACAACAAAAACAAAAAAAATTTAATACTTATTGATAATTTTGAAGATTTTTGGGAAAATGTAAAACCAAAAATCAAATGGGAGGAAGTAAAAGAAAAAGATTTTTGGGTAAATATTTATTCTTATGGGAAATCAGATTTTGTATTAGGGATTTTACATCCAGAAAAAAATAAAGATTATTATATTATCGGAGGATTAAAATTAAAATATAATATTACAACAAAAATGGAAAAGATTGTCCAAGGAATTTATGAATACAATCAATTAAAATCTTTAAAAAGTCCTTTAAAGATTTCCCTTTATATCTTACTTGGTGTTATGACCCTTTTAATTATATTTGGTTCAATGTGGTTTGGGCTCAAATTGGCAAATGAAATATCATCGCCAATTCTAGCTCTATCATCCGGAACAAAAAGGATTGCTTTAGGAGATCTAAATGTAAAGATAGATGATGAATCCCAAGATGAGCTGGGTGCTTTGGTTAAGTCTTTTAATATCATGGCTGAAAAACTAAAACAGAGTCAAATGAAAATTAAGCAGGCCAATAAGAGATTGTCAGAACAGAATCTTGAGCTGGAGCATCAAAAAAAATATATGGAGACATTACTTAATACTATCACTTCAGGGGTGATCAGTTTAGATAATGAAATAAAGATCACCACAATAAATCAATCTGCACAAAAAATCTTACAATTAAAGGAACAAGAGGCTTTAGGGAAAAAGATTATAGATATATTACCTAAAGATCATAAATATCAATTTATGACATTAATTAAAAAGCTGCAAAATAGACCACATGAAATTGTCAAGAGCCAGCTAAATATCACAATACAAAATCAAGAAAAAAAATTACTTGTGAATACGGTAAGTTTAAAAGATCCCAAAACCCAGCCAACAGGAATCATAATTATATTTGAAGACATCACAGAACTTGATAAAATACAGCGCATGGCAGCATGGCAAGAGGTAGCAAGACGCATTGCACATGAAATCAAAAATCCCCTTACTCCCATAAAATTGTCTGCACAGAGGTTGGAAAAAAAATTTTCCCAATATATAGAGGATAAGACCTTTAGAGACTCTATTGGAGTAATTATTAGACAGGTTGATCATCTAAAAAAGATGGTTGAGGAATTTTCTGAATTTGCCAAGATGCCAGAAATAGTACTTAAAGAGCAAGACTTGCATCCCCTTTTGGATGAACTCATGGTTTTATACAAAAGTAGCTATCCAGACATTAAGTGGCATCACCACATAGATAATAATATACCAAAACTCAAATTTGATGCCAATGCCATAAAAAGGGTTCTCATAAATATTTTAAACAATGCAATAGAAGCCACTCAAAATGTAACTAATCCAGTGATAAAATTTTTATGCAATTACAATGGAAAAACCAAAGAGGTGGAGATTGAGATTATAGACAATGGTCCAGGTTTAAAAGAAAAAGAGTTGTCCAGGATATTTGAACCCTATTTTTCCATGAAAAAAGGAAGCACAGGACTTGGATTAACTATTGCCAAATCAATTGTTAATGAGCATGGAGGGGAAATATATGTAACATCCTCTCCATGGAAGGGTACCACTTTCAAAATAATAATACCTCTAGTTCACTAAAAGTTCACTAGATTAGGAGAAAAAATATGGAGCCTTTGATTTTTGTAATAGATGATGAAGAAGATATCAGAATAACCCTTCAAGGGATCTTAGAAGATGAAGGATATAGGACTAAAAGCTTTGAATCTGGTGAAGAGGCCATAGAATATATTAAATCAAATGAAGAGCCTGATGCAGTTTTTTTGGATATATGGCTTCCTGAAATGGATGGCATAGAAGTTTTAAAAGTATTGAAAAACAAGAGACCCCATGTGCCTGTTATCATGATTTCAGGACACGGGAACATTGAAACAGCAGTACAAACAATAAAATTAGGGGCATTTGATTTCATAGAAAAGCCGCTCTCTTTAGAAAAAATAATTGTAACCACAAAAAAAGCTTTAGAATTTAAAGAACTCACAATTGAGAACCAGCAACTAAGATCAAAGGTCAAAAGAGATGTAGTTGATGAGCTTTCAGGAAAAAGCAAAAAGATATTAGAGGTCAAAGAACAAATAGAAAAAGTTGCCCCAACAGATGCATGGGTATTAATCACTGGGTCCAATGGAACAGGTAAAGAAATAGTGGCACGTGCAATTCACAAAAAGAGCAAAAGGGCAAACAGACCTTTAATTGCCATTAACTGTGCTGCAATCCCTGAAGAACTAATAGAAAGTGAATTATTCGGTCATGAAAAAGGCTCTTTTACTGGAGCCCATAAGCTACACATAGGAAAATTTGAACAGGCTCATACAGGAACACTCTTTTTAGATGAAATTGGAGATATGAGCCTTAAGACCCAGGCAAAGATACTTAGAATATTGCAAGAACAAAAATTTGAACGGGTGGGGGGCAATAAAACAATTGAGGTAGATGTAAGGGTTATAGTGGCAACAAATAAAGATCTAAAAAAAGAAATAAAAGAAGGAAGGTTTAGAGAGGATCTCTATTATAGATTAAATGTATTTCCCATTCATTTACCAGATTTAAGGGAAAGGCCAGAAGATATCCCGATACTTATTGAGGAATTCATTGAATCTTTTTGCAGGGAAAATGGTTATAAACCCATTGAATTCACAAAAGATGCCTTAAATCAGTTGCTAAAATACTCCTGGCCAGGAAATGTGAGGGAGCTTAAAAATTTTACAGAAAGGATGTTGATTCTACATTCTGGGAAAAAAGTCGATGTAAAGGATCTGCCTAAAGAATACAGGATGGAATCAAAAGAAAATAATGTTTATCACGGGATAAATATATTTAATATGGATTTTAAAACAGCCAGGGCAGAATTTGAAAAACAATATCTTATTCAAAAACTAAAAGAAGCAAACTATAACATATCTAGATTATCTGAATTAATTGGCCTTGAGAGGAGTTATTTACACAAAAAATTAAAGAGCTATGGAATTCAGACCAACAATAATTAATTATTCATTTCCTTTTGAACTATTCTCTTCCTTATTTTGCTCTTGTTGTGTATCTAAACTCTCCCTTTTATCTTTAACTCTCTTTGCATCATACAAAGCATATTTATAATATCCCATTACATTATTCAATCTAGGATCTGATTTGCTTTCAACCAAAATTATATTCCAATCCACCAATGGCTTTATGAATTCAAAAAGTTCTTTTGCACCACCACCAGTCAATACAATCAAATCAATATCCCAATCATTTTCCCATATCCTGTTTATATCACCTGCTATCACTGAAGCAAAGTGAGAATATACCCTATTTTTAAGGTTAGTAATATTATATTCTTTACCTTTTATCTTAATAGTGCCTTTAAAAATAGCATCATACAATCTAAATAGTTCAATACTTACACCTGTTTTTTGTCTCAATTTACTGGCGATTAAGCCAAAACATTTGGAAATACCATTTTCTGTGGTGGAACTACCTCTCTCAATATATCTCAATTTGTCTAATAAGACAAAATCTGCTGTCTTAAATCCAATATCCACAATACCTATCTTCTGGTTAATCAATTTTCTATTGGTAATATTGCCCTCATCATCAAAAAGCAGATTAAATACTGATCCCATTGGTTGTGGAATCACTTTTACCTTTGGAATTGTCAGAATCACCTCCCTAGCAGTTGCAGAAGATGACAAAAATTCTATTTTGTGCACCCCACAAAGCATTTTTTCTATCTTTTTGGCATCTCTTCTATAAAATCCCACAGGCAGTCCTGTAACTATGCTCAAAGGTTCTTTTTCACTATTTAGGATTGCAAGGGATGTGATAGCCAAAATTTTCACAAATTCTCCCACCATTCTGTCTTGATCAAGGGTATATTGCCTAACCAAAGATTGTCTTTCAGCTAATTCTCCCAAAAAATACATTTCGTCATTGATCTTCACCTGTAGATTTTTTTCCCACTCAATTTCTTCCATATCAAGATTAAACTGGATCTCTGTATATTCTCCGATTATTGATTTAAATATTATATACTCATCTCCATTAGTTGCCTTTGTAAAACCAAAACCCACATCAACACCCATTGGTTTCATTTAACATAACTCCTTTTATATTTTTACACTTATTACAAACCATAATGATCTGTTGGACAAAGATTAAATTTATTTTTTCTTAAAATCAACTTGAGTTTTTAAGATTCATCTAATATCTTATTCACATAACTTAGTGAATTAAAACCTGGGAACTTAATAAAAAAAGGAGAAGTCATGAAAATTCTCTATATAGGATCAACATCAGGGTATGCAGGTAAGACCTTGATCACAATATCCATGGGACTTTATTTCCAAAGTATAGGGCTTAAAGTAGGCTACATGAAACCCATAGGAACGTCAACATCTACAATAGAGAACAAACACATAGATGAAGACGCGGTTTTTACCCAAAAAGCCCTTGGATTAAATTATGACCCTGAAATTGTGACCCCAGTAGTTGTGTCACGGGATCTCCAACTTTCAGTCTTTAAAAAAGGATGTCCTGATTTCATGGCAACTATCTTGAAAGCATTTGAAATATTAAAAGAGGATAAAGATATAATGCTTGTGTGCGGCTCTGGAAGTTTTTTACATGCTGGTAAATATTGTAATATTGCTGGGATAGATGTGGCAAAAGCTCTAGAGGCCAAAGTTGTACTCATAGACAGGTTTTTTACTGAATTTTATTACGATTATTTATTAAGTGCTAAAGAATTGTTAGATGATGCCCTTATTGGATGTATATTAAATTCAGTTCCTGACTATATTATGGATGATGTGAATAATCTCTTAATCCCTTTATTAAATAGAAAACAAATTGATGTATTGGGGATTATTCCTAGGGATTCAATATTATATTCCATATCTGTAAAAAATTTAGCAAAGAGATTAAAAGGAAATCTAATAACTGGAAAAAATAAACAAAATAACCTTGTTAGAGAATTTATAATAGGTACAATGCAAGTAGAAAATTTTATGTTACATTATCAAAAAAGACAAAAACCAGCAGTTATAGTTGGAGGAGATAGATCAGATATACAATTAGTTGCCATTGAAGGAAAATGTAGTTGCCTCATCCTTACAGGTAATATATATCCAAGTGAGATAATTATTACTCGTGCTAAAGAATTAGAAATCCCAATAATTGTTGTAAAAGAAGATACATATACTATAGCCAAAAAAATGGAAACAATCCTAAATACAATGAAATTACTTGATGAAACAAAACTTAATCATGGTTATAACTTAGTAAAAAATCATATTAATTGGACAAAAATTAATAAGGCATTCGGCATATAGTTAAAAAAAGGGCACTTGATTGTGCCCTTTTTTTTAAGGCTTTTTTAGTGTTCGTGGCACCTTGTAGCATACCTTTAAGATGTCCTCTAAATTAGCAGTTGCGAGGGCTATACATGTGTCAGCTGCACCATAATAAATTTTCAACTCATTATTCTCCTCTAAGATTATTCCACATGGAAAAACAACATTTGGTACATCCCCTACACGCTCATACTCCTCAGAAGGACCAAAGATATAAAAGGGAGTATAAGCTTCTATAATATGGGGAGCTTCAAGGTTCAAAAGCATTGCTCCAACCCTATATATTACCCCTCCACCAGTTTCTCTTACTCCATGAAACAACACTAGCCATCCATTTTCTGTCTTTATTGGTGGAGTGGAAGCACCCATTTTAAAAGTACTCCAGCCACCAGGAGAGAAAAACATGAGCACCCTGCTCTCACCCCAATGTATTAAGTCAGGAGAATAGGTGATCCACATGAGATTCATCTTTCCTCCTCTCCCAGCAGGACGAGTTATCATCGCATATTTACCATTTATTTTTTCTGGAAATAGCACTCCATCCTTGTTATCCACATCAGTTGCCAGACTTATCCTTTCAAATTTTTTAAAATCTTCAGTAACACCTATTCCTACGCGAACTCCATACGGGCCATAAGCAGTGTAAGTAATATAATATTTTCCTTCTAACGGCGTAATTCTAGGATCTTCTACCCCACGTCTTTCATACGGCTCAAAATAAGGATCTGTTGATGGAAGGATCCATGGTTTTTCATCCACCTTAAAATCTAGACCATCATGAGACCTTGCCAGAGTAAGATGGCTTTTCCCTTCAAAATCTTCTATCCTAAGCAAAAGCAAATATTCACCATTATATTTACATGCAGCTGCATTAAACACTGTATTGCAGGGGTATGGAACATCATGTCTGGTGATAATTGGATTTAAGGGATGTCTTTTTATTATGTCCATATCTATTTTTTTTCTCATCTGTCATCTCCCACGTAAGTTTAATCCATCCAGATTTGTGAAACCTTTAAAACAGAAGGTTCCACAAGCTCCTTATAAATCCCTATATGTTTGTCAGCAACAATTGACCATGACACCTTTTCTTGAACATATCTTTTTGCATTTTGTGATAACTGGTTCCATAGATCTTGATCCTCTAAAAGGATTAAAATATTTTCAATGTATTCTTCATCTGTTTCGCACATAAGACCTGTTTGGTAATCCTTAAATATAGACTCCATTGTCTTGTTCTTAGAGGTTACAACTGGCTTTCCAAATGCCATGCAATTGGCAAATATACCACTTTGAGAAACCTTTTTATATGGCATCACAACCACATCCGCAGCAGAAATTATTTTATCAAATGAATCTTGTGATATTTGTCCCCTAATTACTTTTATATATTCTTTTGCAGGAGAGTTGTTTATTTTTTCAAAAAGCATATTTCTATAATCTATATATAAAATAGTACGAAGTTTTCCTGCTATGACCAATATTACTTTACCCTTATATCTTTTTACAATTTCAGGCCAAATATCTATAATCTTTTCAAAGTTTTTATAAGGACTAAAATATCCTACCATAAGAACAATTTTAATATCATTATCAATTTTCAACAATTGCTTGGCATTGTCAATAACTTGTACTTCTCTTGATCCATGAGGAATAACAGAGATCTTATCATCCAAATTACTATAGTCTAACTCTGATAAAAGGGCATCTTTTTGGTAGGATTCATGAACTATTATTTTATCACAATATTTGCAAAAAAATGAAAAAAGTATCTTATGTTCTTCAATATTTTTTTCATAAATTGTATGTATTGTTGTTACACTTGGTATATTATTCATTTTAAGCAACATATATAATGGAGTTATTGAAACACCATAATTTCTTCCAAATAAATTAAACTCGTGCTGTATATGTACTAGATCAGGAGATAGCCGTATTACCATATCAAATATTTTATAGGATAGGTCTTTATCTTCATAATCAAAACAAGAAAATACATTTTTACCTTGTCCACCATAATGGGAAATAATATATACATCGATTTCTTTTTTTCTAAGTGCATCTGTTAAATAAGACGTATAAGTAGCAATGCCACATTCTATTGGTGGATAAGTTGACACAAATGCAATCCTCATAACACATCTCCCTTTTTATGACAAAGATAATAAAAAATTATATGTGTATCAAAGAATAATCAATATTTTGGAATGTGTCAATTAAGTTATTTAAAATGTCAGCAAATCTCGGTGAGAAATATAATTAATTTTTGTTGACAAAATTGATGGATAATTTTCAAGCTTAGGGTTGCTCATATAGACAACAAATGAGATAATTGGTAAAAAGAGAGTCATAATAATTTTCAAATTCACTAGGAAAGAACTAAAAATTGTACTTTGAAATATTAATCCAGCTTACAAACATAGAAACCATAGCTACTGGAAAGTCTATCCGGGAATTAAAACGATTATGGGAAAAG
>JAMOPG010000235.1 GCA_027064715.1 Desulfobacterales bacterium | reverse complement strand
ATAGCAAAACTGAGATTTTTTATATCTCTTCTTGTTGATGAAAAGATTGATAGACAAAAGGAAAATTATGGGATTGAGCCGCTGCCAAATCTTGATTTTAAGCTAATGCAAGGAAATAGTTTAATTGAAGTGATTAATCCCAATTTACTAAGTTATAATCGTGATGAAGAGAGAAATAAATTAGTAAAAATTCTGAAGGAAAAAAAAGAAAAACTTTTTAGAATATCTGATTATAATGAAAAGAAATTACTTAAAGGGGAAATCCATTCACTGATAAATAAAATCTTTGAACATGACAAAAAGGTTGAAATTGAAAAGTTAAAAAAGGAAATTGAAGAGTGGAAAAACCTTAGAACTTTATTCCCATCAATGCAAGACAAAAAAACAGCAGAAAGTGAAATTAAAAAATGTGAAGAGAAAATAAAAGAAATAAGTAGGGATATTATTTCAGCAGAAAAACATTTTGAATGGCATATAAATTTTGCTGAAGTCTTCACTGAAAAAGGCGGATTTGATATTGTGATTGGGAATCCGCCGTATATCCAACTTCAAAAGGCTTTGGACGAGAGACAGAAATTTGCAGATTTGTATAAAAGTGAAAACTATGAAACATTTGAAAGAACAGGAGATATTTACACTCTCTTTTATGAAAAAGGAATAAAAATACTGAATGAAAAGGGCTTATTGTGTTTTATAAGTTCAAATAAGTGGATGAGGGCAAATTATGGAAAATCTTTACGAAGATTTTTTGCCAGACATAATCCTCTGATCCTGATCGATCTGGGTCCTAGAGTTTTTAACAATGCAACTGTTGACACCAGTATTTTGCTAATCCAGAAGAGAAATAATGATAAAATAAAAACAAAGGGAGTAACATTAAAGGAAAAAAATAAAATTAACAGTTTAAATGATGAAGATTTTATAGTTTTAACAGATCTGGGGGAAAGAAGTTGGATAATACTTTCCCCTATAGAGCAAAAAATAAAAAGAAAAATAGAGGAAATAGGTACCCCACTTAGAGATTGGAATATACAGATAAACTATGGTATTAAAACAGGATATAATGAAGCCTTTATAATTGACGGAAAGACAAAAGAGGAATTGATAAAAAAAGACCCGAAGTCAGCGGAGATAATAAAACCGATTTTGAGAGGGAGGGATATAAAAAGGTATAAAGCCGAATTTGCTGATTTATGGTTGATTAATACTCATAATGGATATAAAAATTCTAAGGGAGAGTATATTCCACCGATAAATGTAAATGACTATCCTGCAATTAAAGAGCATCTGGATAAATATTGGGATAAACTAAAAAAAAGACAGGACAAAGGAATAACACCATATAACTTAAGAAATTGTGCTTATCTTGAGGAATTTGAAAAAGAAAAAATTGTGTATCAGGAAATTGTTAGAGGTGCACAATTTTATTTTGATAGAAATAAATATTATGTGGAAGCCACAGCATTTATTTTGACAGGAAAAAAGGCAAAATATTTAATAACATTGCTAAACTCAGATCCTTTAACATATTTCTTTAGAAATTTTTATGCTGGAGGCGGTTTGGGAGACAATGGATATAGATATAAAAAAATTTTTATTCAAGCTCTTCCCATCCCAAAAATATCTTTAGACAAACAAAAACCCTTCGAAACCCTTGTCGATTATATCCTTTTCTTAAAAGAGCATGGGGAAGAAGAAAAGAGTCTATTTTTCGAGGATTTAATTGACGGCATGGTTTACGAACTCTATTTCAAGGAAGAGATAAGAAGAGCAGATTGCGAAGTCTTAAAGTATCTTGAAAATTTGCCTGAGATAACAGATGAAGTGAGTGATGAAAAAAAGATAAAAATTATAACCCACGTTTACTCTACACTTTCCGACAAGAATCGTCATGTTTTTAAAAATCTTGAAAAAATGAAAAAAGAGGTTGGAGAGGTTAGGATTATCGAGGAGAGTTTAAAAAAATGAGGTTTGGAGATAATGGGTAATTTTATAACAAATATAGAAAATGCAACTTTAAAAGATAGACTAATAGAACTGATAAAAGTAAGTAAGGAATTAAAGTTTTTAGTGGGTTTTTTTTACTTTTCAGGATGGAGAGAAATTTACAATGCATTGAAAATGAAAAAAAATGATGATGTAATTCTTAAAATCCTTGTGGGATTGGAAGTTGATAAATACCTTTCAAATGCCATTGAAGTTGGAATTCATGATAACACTTTGAGCCAGGAGGAATATTTTGAGAGATTTATAAAATCCCTTGGAAATGCAATTAACAATCCTCAAATGGACAATGAAGAGTTTTACAATCAGGTAGATTTTTTTATAAAACTTCTTGAAGATGATCGGTTAATAATTAGAAAAACAGTTAATCCAAATCATGCAAAACTCTATTTATTTAAATTGAAGGATAAATATCAAAATCTGTTTAACCTTAATGGAGAATTTATAACCGGAAGTAGTAATTTAACTAAAGCGGGTCTACACAATCAGGATGAATTTAACGTTGAAATCAGGGATTATGGTTTTGAAAAGGCAGAAGACTATTTTGATAAATTATGGGATGAGGGAATTCCCATTACGGAGAAAATGGATGGTAAAAAGATAATCATAGACTTTCTGAAAAATAGATCCCAAACGGCAATTATTACCCCTTACGAGGCATACGCTTATGTCTTAAAAACCTATATAGATTTATATGAAACAAAAAAACCTTTCCCTTCCCTGGATGAAATTCTTGAAAAGAATGGTTTTAAAAAATATACCTATCAGATGGATGCAGTAAATCAGGCATTAAACATTATAGAAACTTACGGTGGAGTAATAATAGCGGATGTGGTGGGTCTTGGAAAATCGGTGATTGCCTCTCTCATTGCAAAACAACTTGGGAAAAGAGGATTAATCTTATGTCCTCCAGGTCTTATAGGAGACAAGAGAGAATCAACAGGATGGTATGAATACTGGTATAAATTTGAATTGTACAACTGGGATATTGAAAGTATTGGAAAGATTGAAGAAATTGCAGATTCCATAAGAAAAAACAATATGAACTATGAGGTTATCATTGTTGATGAGGCTCATCGTTTTAGAAATCAGGATACTGATGCCTATGAAGCACTTTCTGACATTTGTAGAGGAAAAATAGTGATACTTCTTACTGCAACCCCCTTTAGCAATACCCCTGCTGACATTTTCTCACTTTTAAAATTATTCATTGTCCCTGGAGAGTCTGGAATAACAATAGAACCAAACCTGGAAGAAAGATTTTTCTCTTATAATTCACGTTTTAGAAAACTTTCTTTTATCCTAAAAAATCATAATTCACCAAATAAAAATAAGAGAAAAAAGGCAGAAACATATTATGCTCAAATTTTTGGATTAACACCACCAATAGATATATCCATTGTGAAAATGGATGTGAATAAAATGGCTGGTGATATAAAAAATGTAATCTCTCCTGTGATTATCCGTAGAAATAGATTGGATTTGAAAGAAGATTTTGAGTATAAAAAAGAAATAGATAACATTTCAAAGATAAGGGATCCCGAGGAAATCTTTTACACCTTAACCAGAAAACAATCTGAATTTTACGATATGATAATTAATGATTATTTTGGAGAAGATGGAAAGTTTAAAGGTGCCATCTATCGTCCGTATGAATACGAAACTGACATAGGACAGGAAAGGGATATTGAAGAGAATAGAACCTTTCTCCAACAGAGAAACTTATTCGATTTTATGAGAAGACTTCTTGTAAAACGCTTTGAGAGTTCCTTTGGAGCCTTTTCACAGAGTATAGAGAGGTTCCTTAAAATTCACAAGATGGTTAAATCTTTTATAGAGGTTTCCGGTAAGTATATTTTAGATAGAAAGGTAATAGAATCAATTTATAACGATGAAGATGGTATTGAGGACTTTACTTTAGAGGCGATAAAAAATGCGCTGGAGGAATTTAAAAATAATGCCAGTAGTAGAACTTCACCCAAGCATACGAAAATATATGAAATTAAAAAATTTAAAAGAAGAGAAGAATTTCTAAATGACATTGATAGCGATATTAAATTGTTCGAAGAAATAAAGAGTGAGATTGAAAATTTGGATTTGGTAAATAACGATCCAAAGAGGGAAAAGGTATTAAATAAAGTACGGGAAATTTTAAACAGCAATCTGAATCCAAAAAGGAAAGTGGTAATTTTTACTGAATATACTGATACTGTCTTACATCTTGAGGATTATTTCAGGGAAAAACTTGGAAGAGTTGTATTTTGTAAAGGCTCACTCACAAAGAGTTTTACAATGGAATTAGAAGCAAATTTCAATGCAAGATCCCCCAACCAGGAAGATGAATACGATGTTTTAATAACAACTGATAAACTTTCAGAAGGCATAAATTTAAACCGTGCTGGAGCAATAATAAACTACGATATTCCATGGAACCCCACCAGAGTTATTCAGAGGGTTGGGAGGATAAACAGGATTGGAACAAAGGTCTTTGATGAACTTTTCATATACAACATTTTTCCAACAGAACAGGGGGCAAGTGAAGTTAAGATTAGAGAAATTGCACAGCAAAAGATGTTTTTAATTCACAATGCCCTTGGTGAAGATGCGAAAATATTTGATCCTGACGAAGAACCCACTCCCAGCGGGTTGTTTAAAAAGATAAACTTCAATCCCGATGAGGAAGGAGAACTAAATGTAATAACAATTGTGAGAAATGAATTTAACGAAATAAAAAATAGACATCCGGAAATAATTGAAAAAATAAATAAACTTCCAAACAGGACAAAGACAGCAAAACATTTTTATGAAGACAATGTAGTGGTATTCAGAAGAAAGGGACTTGCAATATTTTCTCTTCTGGCAAAACTTGATGATGAAGGAAAAGTCAAAATATTTGAAAAAAATTTTCAGGAACTAATGGATTTTGTTAAATCTTCTTACGAAGAAAAGAGACTTCCATTTAGCAAAAACTTCTGGAAAATATATGGAAAAATAAAGGAATATAAGCCCACACCTGCAAGAGGTGGTTCTGAACTTTCAATTGAAAGTAAAGCATTCAGAAGTTTGAAATCTCTAATAAGAACAAAAGAGGAAGAGTTGGATCAAGATATGATTGCTTTTATAGGTACTCTTATAAAAGATATTAGAAAGTATAAAACCCTTTCAAAAAATACCTTGAGGAGACTTGTTTTACAGGGGGAAGATTATGCAGAATTAATTGAAAATATTATGAAACTGAGAGAAAGATTGGGAAGTAACTATCTGGATAAAGTTCTTGAGAGGGCTAAAAATATTGAAGATGAAATTATTATCTCTGTGGAAAATATAAAAAGTAATTAGGTTTCTCCCTTTAGAACCTTTGCCAGTTTGGAGTTTTTGAGAATTGTTGAAAAGATTTCAAAGTGGGAGACCTTCCTTTTTTTTCTGTTTGCCATTCTTTTTTTTCT
>JAMOPG010000234.1 GCA_027064715.1 Desulfobacterales bacterium | reverse complement strand
GGTCGTTGGACATAAAGTGAACGAAATGTCAGATATCATTCAAAAACTTGTTGAGGCACAAACATGGCTTGTAAATGACCAATATCCTCACGGAGAATGGGGTCGCTGTGAGGCGATGAATCCTACCGATGATCCACGAAATTTTGAACTATCAAGGATTAAACCAAATTTATTTATAAGCTCTCAAGCAATTCTATCCTTACTTGCCACAGGTTGTACTCAGCAAGATGTTTTTAAAAAGTTTTTTCACTGGCTAAATAAATTAAGAAGACCAGATGGTTACTGGACAAGCGCAAGTGGCTCAATGATTCCCGCAGGTAAGGGCAGAGGATGGTCTGAGGTAAAAAATATTCGACATACAGCAAAAGCTCTCGATCTGCTTTTTTTGCGTGGTGAATTCGTCCCAGAAGATGCTTTAATTTTGTATGATCTTTTGTCGACTCAGAGTGAAAGCGGTGCCTTTCCTCAGCATCCGGACGGATATGATGATATATGGAGTACGGCTTATTTAGTTAATCTAATAATCAGAAGCTTGCACCCACTTAATATACCAAAAACATTACCAAGAAATACTACTAAAGAAGAATGGGCTGTAAAGTTAAGAAGCCATCTTGATCGAGCAAGGGCATGGATTTGTGCCCAAATCCACAAGGATGGATTGTGGCACCTGGGCGATAGTGACCCTTTTTGGATAACTGAAGCAGTGATATCTGAAATAGGAGCAGATCTTTCCATTAATAGGCCAGATTTCTGTAGGCAAATTGCAAGTCGCCTCATAGAGCGTATTGATAGAACAAGAACATTGGCTATTTGGGGGCTTCTTCTAATTTTTAATACGTTAAATGCAGAACAACAACGAACTATTTTAGCTCTTGTTAATGATATTGCGCAAGTCGATCTACCAAAAGATACATTCGACGTAAGTAGTTACTGTAAATTATTGTGGTTAAGCAGTCAGCCACACATTCTTAGCTATTATATACTCGAATCATTAGGGCACGAATCAACGTTAAGATCATGGGCGCCATGGAATCAAACAGAATATTTCAGATGGTGCATAGAGAAAGCTACCAAAGAGATAGAAAATAATAACTTAACGTTAAACGCAAACCCGACCAACAGAGCAGAAGCATGGTGTACAGTTGCTTATATTTTAAATTCTTTTAAAGAGCAAATAGAAGAACACAGAGGATGGGAATTGCTTTGGGTTGACAGCAAAACACCAAGGAATGAAAATGTCGTTCAAATAAGCTTTTGGAATATTGTAAACCCTATATGTGAAAAAGAAGAATTGTTAGTTCGCGAACCAGATACAGGTGCAGGACCTGTTGATTTTGAATTCGTTAATGGATTTCATGAAAAAATTCTAATTGAATTTAAACTCGCATCTAACCAACGTCTGGAACACGGAATCAAAGTTCAATTGCCAACATATATGGCAGCGCAAAATATTGATTCTGCTTTTTTAGTTATCATTGGATTTGCAGAAAAAGATATTTTTGTATATAAAAAAGTTGTTAATATTATTCGCAACTATTTAAACAATAATCCAAAATTTTATATAGAATCATTCTATATAGATGCATCTAGACGTAAAAGTGCATCAACAAGATAGTGAGATGTAATTTTTGTCCAACAAATGGGTGCACTTGACCGCCAATCCGCTGCGCCCTTCGGGCTTGCGTCTTGTCGGCAAGTGACCCTTGTCGTTAGAATTAAGAGGATAACACAAATATGACAAAACGTAATATTTATACTCATACTATTGATTTGAAAAAGATAACAATTAAAAATGCAGAACGAGAAGAATTTATAAAGAAATTAGAAGAAATACCATATCGAGGATATGAGGTGGAAAATATTTCTGATGGAAGAAAAATTGTTATAGTGAAACCAGGCGGGAAACAGTCATTTGGAAGAATAAGAAAAGAAGATTTTTTCGTGTTTATTTATGATCCCAAAAAGCAAACTCTTTGGCAAATTACTCATAAGCAGATATATGATGATATATTGGAAAAATCTAGAGTGAATCCAAAGGAAACAGTTAAGATTTTAGAAGCATTTGAAAAAGTCTATAACGGAGAAGATCCAGATGATATTCTTAAAGATGTTTCTCTAAAGAATCCTGTAGGTGAGAATCCAGAGGCTCTTTTAAAAGCTTATAAATGGATTTGGGGACAAGAGGATGTTAATTATCCTACTGGCAAAGGTAGAGCTATGTCTTGGGAAGGCTGGGAAAAAGATGGAGATAAGTGGGTAAAAAGTGGCACAGGCCTAAAAGATTTATTAAACCAATTAAAAGGAAAAACAAAATGAAAGCATATTTTAGTGATATAGGCATCAGACTTTACCTTGGTGATGTAATAGAAGTTTTAAGTAAATTACCAGAGGAAAGCATTGATTTGATTTTTGCTGATCCACCATACAACCTTTCAAATGATGGATTCACTTGTCACGCTGGCAGAAGAGTAAGTGTTAATAAGGGTGAATGGGATAGAAGCAAGGGAGTAGAGGAAGACTTTCAGTTTCACTATAGGTGGATTGAAGCTTGCAAAAGGGTTTTAAAACCAAACGGAACTTTATGGATTTCTGGAACTTATCACTCAATATATGCTTGTGGTTTTGCTCTCCAAAAACAGGGATGGCATTTGATTAATGACATTTGTTGGTTTAAACCAAATGCCTCACCAAATTTGTCTTGTCGAATGTTTACGGCCAGTCACGAAACATTGCTATGGGCAAAAAAAAATAAAAAAGCCAAACATACTTTCAATTATGAATTAATGAAAAATGGTAATTGGAATGATGATTTTATTAAAAAACCTAATAAGCAAATGAGAAGTGTTTGGGCTATAACTACTCCTAAAAATGGGGAAAAAAGATATGGCAAACACCCAACACAAAAACCTGAAGCCTTACTGGAAAGAATTATATTAGCATCAAGTAATGAAGGCGATATTGTTCTCGATCCTTTTTGTGGAAGTGGAACTACTGGAGTTGTAGCAATACGATATAAAAGAAAATTCGTAGGCATAGATTCTGAGAGAAAATATTTAGATGAACTAGCAATTCCAAGGTTGAAAGATGAAATAAAACTACAAAAACAGAGACGTTCATTTAATCTTTCATCTGTAAGAGAAGATGTTATCGACTATGGGATATTACCATAAAGGTAAAAAAACATGAAAAAAGTTTGTAAAATTGCGGGCTTATCTGAGGAAGAGTTTTTCAATTATTTTATAAAAACTTTGAAAGTCAAAATTACCAAGTGGGATTATTTTGTTAATTGGGAAAAGGTCATAAAAAATGTAGAGCCTATTGAAAGAGAATTAAATTTGTTGAATTCCCTGATAGGAAAAGAAGATTTTATCGGAGAAGCATCTAGTCTTATTTTAGATTATCCACAAGTGATAAAAGCAATTCCAAAGCTCTTAGCAATAAGAGAAAAATCTATAGAGGTTTTAGTTGATGTGAGTAATTTCATATATGAAACTTTTGATTTTACTACTACTAGACCGAATAAAAAAGAAGCTGCCAACTTTGCAAAGTTTTTATTAAATTCAGGAATAGGGGAACTTTTAAAAAATCGAAAAATCAAAAATTTGGTAGATTATGTGACGGGGGTTGAAGTAGGCTTAGACAGTAATGCACGAAAAAATCGCACAGGTAGTTTAATGGAATCAATTGTTGAGGTTTTTGTAGCTGATGCTTGTGTGGATAATAATGCAGATTACATATGTCAAGCAACTGCATCTAAAATAAAAAATAAGTGGGGAATAACTATCCAAATAGACAAATCGTCGAGACAAATTGACTTTGCTATTTGTAAAGGTAACAAGCTCTATTTTATAGAAACTAATTTCTACGGAGGAGGAGGCTCAAAACTAAAATCCACCGCTGGTGAATATATTACAATGAATAAGTATTGGAATAAACAAGGAATAGAGTTTCTATGGATTACAGACGGGCAAGGATGGGTAAACACACAACCTCCTTTAAGAGAATATTTTAATCAGGCTGACTATTTGTTGAATTTGAACATGCTACAAAAGGGATATTTAAATAAGATATTGAAAAAATTCTAACAAAACGCTCCACCTGACCGCTATTTCGCTGGCGCTCATAGCGGCAGCTTAGCTCAACCGTTATGTCCTTAATATTAGGGAGGCCTTTTATGCCAAGATTTTCAGATATAAATTTTAGATATACAGATGCAGAAGAAGAAAAGTT
>JAMOPG010000233.1 GCA_027064715.1 Desulfobacterales bacterium | reverse complement strand
CAAAATTAGCATATTAATATTATTAACTAGATATCCCTATCTTGTTTTTTATCTTTTTGTAGATATTCACAGCATTTTGTACAGCTGTCATAATCCCCCTAGATGTGAAAGTGGCACCACTCACAGCATCTATTGTTCCACTTTCAGGAGCAAAGTTCGTGGTTATTGGCTTGTTTAAAAATTGACCTATAAAATCTTTACTTTCTATCGCCTTAGTTCCAACTCCAGGGGTTTCAGAATGAGTTGTTACAGCAATTCCACCAACTGTCTCAGATGGAAGATTAATGGCAACCATAACTCCAACATCCCCTCCATAACCAGCCCCATAGGCTTCTAATACAACTGCTACAAGCTTTCCACCCTTTTTAGCCAAAAAAATATTTTTAACAATATCTTTACCCCGTTGATCTTTTCCCACTACTACCTTAATTCTATCTTTAACAGGGTCATTGTCATACTCTACAGAGAGTGCCTTTTTTATGGCAGGGGCCTTTATGTTTTTTATCCTCTGATATTCTATTTGGGGCTCTGTCACTTTTTTCACCACAGACAAAGCTCCTCCCCAAATACCGCAAAACAATGTGAGAACAACTATCATCCTCAAAATATCTCTTGCACTCACAACTAATACCTCCCATAAGGTTGTGGTACTATTTTATCTAAAAACGGTGTAAACAAACTCATGATTAAAATTGCATAATATGAGCCAAAGGTCCAGTGTCCAAATACTCTTATAATTACTGTTAACATTCCACCAAGAAATCCATATAAAAACATTCCCTGAGGAGTAACTGGTGACGAAGGAATATCAGTAATTAAAAAAAATGCAGCAATAAAAGTCCCTCCACAAATTAAATGGAATATGGGATCTCCGAATTTAGTGCTTCCAAGTGCCCATAATAAAAATGAAGTAAGAAAAACTCCTAAAAGAAAAGAAACTGGCAGTCTCCAATTGACTCTTTTTTTGGCAATTAAATATATTCCTCCAATTAAAAGAGCTAGGGCCGAAACTTGACCCATAAAACCAGGAACAATCCCCAAAAACATCTGTTTATAAGAAAAATAATTGTGTACAAATTCAATACCTTGAATTTTGAATACCTGTAGGGGAGTGAGATCAGTGGGAAAGTCTTTTATTGGAACAATCCACTTTTCCATATAACTAGGAAACGATATCTTTAATATCACCCATGAGATAAGGGCACCGTTAAAGGGGTTAGCGCCAAAGCCTCCATAAACCTCTTTCCCTAATAGTATCATGAAAAAGGTACCAATTAAAATTGTCCACCAGGGGAGAGTAGGGGGGAGTACCATCGCAAATAAAAGGCCATAATAAACTGCGGTCAAATCGTCTATTGTTGAGTCTCTATTAGTTATTTTTCTAAAAAATACTTCCCAACCAACAGAAGAAAGTATTGAAATTATAATTATCTTTAGTGCAGCGAACTTAAAAAGATACACAGAAAACAGAGCCGCAGGAATTAATGCCAAAATATAATCACCCATAATGGCTTTTACAGAGTTTTTGCTGTGTATGTGTGGGACGGGAGACACAATTAAATTTGACATTTATGTATCACTCCTTTTGTTTTTAAGGTTGGCTTTTGCATATTTTATCCACTGAGGTATTGGTATATTTACAGGACACACGTATGCACAACATCCACACTCAATACAGCTTTGAACATTAAATTTTTCTACAAAATCCCAGATATTAGATTGGGCATATCCATATAAAAATAGAGGCATTAGATTCATTGGACAAACATCCACACAAAGACCACATTTTATACACACAGAATCTTCAAAATAAACTTCACTATCTTTATAAATTAGAAAAATAGAAGTCATATCTTTAGTAATGGGATACTCAAAGGTAGTTAAGGCAGAACCACCAATACACCCATTTACTACAATCTTAGAAATGTTATCTATTTTTACATTAAGAGATTCTAATATCTCCTTAATTGAAGCTCCAATAACTGTTTCCACTAACTCAGTGTCTTTTATATCTCCTTTGATTACTGTTACCACCTTATCTCTGTATGGTAAAAAGCCTGAAGCAAGAATACCTAGATGATAAATTGTTTCTAGATTTATAATGGATACTTGAGCTACCTCTTCTATGGTTTTACCAAGTGGGATATCTTTTTTTAGTATTGTTCTAACTAAGATATTGGAATGATGTTGAGGATATTTTTTCTTTAAAAATACTATATCAATATCTAATAAATCTTTTAAATCATATACATTGTCTAGGGTTTTGTAGTCATTGTATAAGGCAAGAATCACTTTATCGACATTAAATATTTCTTTTATTGATTTTATACCTTGTTCTATAATTGATATTTGTTTTGCTAGGTAATAGTAATACTTTCCATGTGAAATGATTTCTTCTAGTCCATTTATAATAATTGTGTTTACTTTACTTTTTTGTGCTAATACAAGTTTTGAAAATAATGATCTAGGAACTTCTTGATAATCAATTATTCCTGCCTGAATTAAATTTTTTAGGATTCCACCATCACCTCTAAAGTCCCTTGGAAAGATATTTTTTTCAAAAGATTCAATCTCTATTGCTCTACATGTATCTCCCCAATGGGTCTGAACATTTTCTATTATTTGGATAACTTTCCCATCTATTGGTGAAATTAAAAAGGCTTCATTACCCTCTGCAATGACATCTCCAGCTTTGACACTCGCACCTTTTGAAACTACTAAATTTAATTCCTTTGATATGTCTTGTTTTAAAGGAAGGATTATTTTTTTTGGGGGGACTGTCTTTGTTCGCTCTGGATAGGTGACTAGATAGTCAAACTTCAGACCTCCTGAAGAAAAAGTCAGATCTCTCATTTTTCTTCTCTCTTTTAATTTTTTATAGACTACTAAGTATCATTTACCTTAATTCACATCACATATCCCAATGTAATTTTTTTAAATAGCATCTATTTTTTTTAAAAAACAATGTCAAGTAGAAAAATGATTTGTCACACAAAAAAATTAGCTAGTTACCCAGTGTATTTTTTTATTTGATTTTTCTTAAAAAATTTTTAAAAAACTTGGTCAGTACTCATTTGATTTTTTTATTGAGCTAGGGTAGAAGCTGTTTTTTGAAAAATAAATATACTTTTTTAATAAATATAAAAAGTTAAACTAAAAAGATTATGTTTTACATTAATTTTTTAATTTAACCTGTTTGATTTTATGAAAATTGATCCTGTAAGGGTTGTTCCAATATTATATCCTGTGTTAAAAATCTGGTATTCCACTTTATTTATTAGACAGGTAAATTTTGAAGCGGTGAAGGTTGTTAAAAATAAAGGGCAGGGAGTTATATTTGCTCTGTGGCATGATGAGTTGTTTGCCCCTATTGATAGGCACAAAAATCAAGAAATTTTTGTTTTAGTAAGTGAGAGTAGAGATGGCGAATTAATGAGTAATATATTAAAAAGATTTGGTTATTTGACAATAAGGGGTTCAAGTACAAGGGGAGGGGTGAAGGCATTAAAGCAGATTTTACTCACATTGAAGGATTCTCCAAAAGACATTGCAATAACAGTAGATGGCCCATTGGGTCCAAGACATATAGTAAAACAAGGCATTATCTATATAGCATGGAAATTAAAAAGACCAATAGTTCCTCTCAGGACATATTGTTCTTTTAAAAAGGTATTTTCCTCTTCATGGGATGGATTTCAATTACCCCTACCATTTAGTAGATGTAGTATAGTGTATGGTTTTCCTTATATGTTAACCCATGAAAAAATCACCACTTCAATATTAGAAGAAGAAAGCAAGATCTTAAAATCTAAATTGGATTCACTAAAACCAGAAAATATTGTTTAATTGATCCATATCATATTTTGAAAGCTTTTTTAGTCTTGCTTTTGCAGCTTCTTTTTCTGTCTTTCGTCTGGCATTCTTCAGCACATCGCTAAATATCTTTTTTGCAACAGAAAACATCCCTTTTTGTTCATAAATAAGTCCAGCTCTATATAGGGCAGTGATAGACCATATATACTGATCTTTATAGTAATAATAGACTTCTAAATAGTTTTTTGCAGCACCTTTAAGATCATTTTTTAGCTGCTTTGTCTCTGCAATCCAAAAAAGGACTTCAGCCTGTAACTTTCTATCAAGTGTTCTTCTATTTTTCCATAAATATCTAAACATGTTTTGGGCCAAATCTAACTTATTGTTTCTTTGAACAAATAGTGCAATTTTTAGCAAATCAATTGAAGAAATATATTTTGGATCTATTTGAAATATTTTTTCATAAAAGTTAATTGCATTGTCAATTTGATTTATATTATTATAATAATCTCCCATGATCTTATAATACATAAGTAAAAGTTCTTTGTTAAAGAATTTAGGCTCAATTTGAGTGATGTATTTATTAAAAAGACTATACTTTTGATCTTGTAGATATTTTTTTGCTAAGGTCAAAATGGACCTTTGACCCAAAGGCAATTGTCTATACACATATGCACCTTGTTTAAGTTCATTAATAGAAATGTTTCCACTTAAGATCTTTGACCTTAGATATGAATATTTAAGTAGATAGTCCAGAGGATATTCTTTTATTTCAGTGTTGATATCTTTTATATTCAAAAAGAAATTAGAACATTGCTTATATGGATCAAAACCAAAAGCAGAAAGAAAGATATTTATCTTTTTAAGTTCATCATTATCAATATCAAGCTTATCAATTTTTATGGTACCTATATTCATCAAGATTGCTAATTTTAGGCTTATGGGAAGATCCTTAAAATCAATATCAGATAATCCTTGTTTTATTTTTTGGTAATCCTCCAATAATAGAAGATAAGCCAGCCTTATCTTCTTTAGAATATTTTTTGTCTCAATATCTAAAAGAGTGGAACGCAGCTCTTTGTCAATTTGATCTAGCGCTTTTGTATGATCTAAAGAAAGCAGTTTCTGCATAAAATTTTTCATTTTTGTATCATTTAAAAGAATTATCCAATCTTGTTTATTATTTTTTATATAAAACTTTATAATTTCAAAATAGGCTACTGCCTTTGGATAATGAGAAAAAAAACCTGTATCAAAGTTATCTGAATTTGGATAAAATAAGTTTTTTAATTCAATCAAAATTTTTTTATATCTATCTTCATCTAATAAACTAATTGAGTTATTCATATCTTGAATATTCCCAATAGAGAGCGCAGCAAGATAAAAGATGAGATGTTTTTTTAGATTTTTATTAGGAATTTCAAAATTTATAGTTATTTTGGATGAAGAAATAATTTTTTCTATTTTTTCCCAAATGGGATAATTAGGCCACATAATTTTAGCAATCTGAATATTATTTTTTAAAAAATTTAAGTTTGCCTCATCTACATAATAAGATAAATTCATTATCTTAAAAATCTGCTGCAAAAATACATTATAATAAAGATCAAAAATCCCAGGCTCTTTTAGTAAGATATCTTTACCAAGATATTTATAAGCAGTAGAGTAGTGGTTTATAGAGTTAATAAAATCACCTTTTATACGATATGCCCTTGCATAGAGAAGTTCTTTTTTCCCTTTTTGATAATTGTCATTTAGACCAGTCAAGCTAGCTAATACCTGAATGGCACCATTAGGATCATTTTTCAGAATTTTTACATTTGCAACATCTAAACGTGCATCCAAAGAACTATCTTTTGCCAATTCAGTTTCAATAATATCCCATGCACCGTAATTTTTCAGAAAAGACAAAAACTTAGTATTGGCAAAAGAAAGGGAATTAGAAAATGATATTATTATAAAAAACAAAATAGAACATAAAAATCTCACAACAACCCTCCTAATTATCTTAGTTGGGGATAATATAAAGGGAAAACCATAAAAATCAATAAAAAATGAGAAAATGTTATTTAAAAAAAATAAACAAATAAAATTTAATAAAAATAAACAAATATGTTTGCAAAAATTAAACATCTGTGTTAAATAAAAATAAACCTATATATGTTTAATTTAAATAAACATCACAAATAATCTCAAATTTTAGATATAATTGTGAAAAAAATCGGTATGACAGATAATTATTTGTAGCAACACAAGGAATTGAAAGCCCCGTACATCACAAATAAACTAAATATATAGTATCCCGCGGAATTCGATATAATTGAGACATTATGCCCTGGAATTCCAAAACAGATAAAAGTAAGATTAAGAGCGAGAAAGGGGAAGTTTTACAAAAAAATTATAGACAAAAGATTTTTTCAAGAAAAACAATTAATATTTTTTTTAGGCAGTTGAGTAGTTTTTAGAAAATAACTACATAAACCCAAAAGCTTTTTTATAGAGATTTATTATGAAAAATTATGCGATTGGGCTTAACTAGTCCAAGATAACTAAAGAAAAAAAAGGGGATAATAAAATTAAGTCAAATCTTAAAGTTTACATAATATTCATTATGAGACATTACCATATATTGAAATTAATCATCAAATTACCTTGAATTACCTTTCTTTGTATGGATTTCAGCTCGAATTTTATTTGAGACCCTATTTTTTATTTGACCTAGTCACTAAATTTATTGTTGTGGACTTCCTTCAACAATTTGGATGTGTTGAGGCACTGTTTCCCAAAAAGGATCTTTTTCTTGCAAAGAAATATTTGTCTTTATGTCATTAAATGAAATTATATTTTCATTTCCAAAAAAATCTATTATATTTATTTTCCTTATCCAATAATCATTATCTATCCACAAATAAACCAGGACCATATTAGGTTCAGGCTTATTTGGAATTAGTTTGTATTTTTGCAAATTTTTATCTTTTTTATCTCTATCTGGTTCAATGGTAAATTTTTCTTTTATATTTAGCCTTCCAGATATTAAATCAAAAATTATCCTGGATTGTTCTATTTTTGAAAGTTTATATTTATATGCAATCTCATTCTCAGGAAAATAATCCCATATTGTATCACCATTGACTATTAAAACTTCCTTTTCAGGGCTTTGGATTTCCCATCTTACCTTTAATGCATGTTTTGTCTTTTTACATATAATTATACCTTTTCTCTGTTCTTCTTGTTTTGTTGTTTTACTTTTTAATATTTGATCAAATGAAGTCTTTATTGTATTTATCTTCCTGTATTTTTGTAAAATTATATCACAAATTTGGTCTTCTTGAGAATTAATTGTAGATGTAAAAAAAAATATAATCAATAGATTTAAAAAAAATACCTTTTTTGTCATTTTGCTATCCTTATCTTTTTTTTATTCCCAATACATTTGGTATATTCTGTTTTTGCTCCGACATGGGAAGAACTTCTATCTGACTATATCCAGATGATTCAAATTCAAAATCTTTATATCTTATATAAAGTCCTGATGTGCTTCCACCTTCAGTAAATAAACAACCATTTATATTTATGGGCAATTTTAAAAGTATTTCGTTTAAATAATACATTGGTACTGGAAATTTGCTAAAAATAAATAATACATTTTGTTTTTTATCAATTCCAATTGCTGAAACACTAAATGCTTTTTCCTTTTCCCTCCAAAGGTTTTTCCCATTTTTACTGATCATCCTAAAATTTTGTATCACATTGTTATATCTTTCTAATAAATTTTTCCAGCTATCAATAGCTTTCCCTCTCTCAACTATATCTACATAAGGGAGATCTTTATCTTTAGGATCAAAGACAAAAAAACCCCCATATCCTTTATGTATTAGTTTTTGATTGATGTATTTATTGGATCGCATATAACCAGTACTAGTCCTTTGATCTTTCCAGAACATACTTGCATTAATCGCTGCTATTAAATTATATTTTTCAGCCCATTTTTTTAGTGTCATGGGTTTTTGCTTGGTTTTTGAACACATAAGGAGCGTTAGAGAATAAAAATCAGGATTTATTTTTAAAATATATATATCATAGTTATATCCTGCAACGGCTCCCTGAAAATTGTAAAATTGAAGCCCCTTATCCAGATCTTTTAAACTGGAACAGACCCCACTACTACTTATAAGAATAAAAATTATTATTAAAACATATTTTTTCATTTATCACGTTTTTAGGCTAAGAGGACATCTTTCATAGAATATAATTTCCCAGGCCTTTTGTCATTTATCCATTTAGCTGCCCTAACAGCTCCTTGGGCAAAGGTTTCTCTAGAATGGGCCCTATGTGTAATTTCTATTCTCTCACCAGGACCAAAGAAATAAATTGTGTGGTCTCCAACAACATCACCACCCCTAAGACTCTGCACTCCGATTTCATTTTTGGGCCTTTCCCCTATTATGCCTTGCCGACAATAACGAAGATTTTCTTTTCCAAATCCCTTTGCCCTCGCAAGTATCTCTGCCAATTTCACAGCAGTTCCACTTGGGGCGTCTTTTTTAAATTTATGGTGAATCTCTGAAATTTCTACATCATAGAGTTCCCCTAACATCTCCACAATTTTGGGCATGAGTTCAAATAATACATTTATCCCAACGCTCATATTTGGTGCCCATAAAATAGGAATCTTTGCTGCACTCTTTTCAAGAAAACCCATTTGTTCTTCATTAAGACCAGTGGTTCCAATGACCATTTTGTTATGGTATTTGAGTGCAACTTGTACATTATTTATTGTAACTTCAGGATATGTAAAATCTATAATAACTGCTTCTTTGTATTTTGATGCAGCTTTATCTAAAGAGGAAGTAATCAAATTAGGCTTTAAATTGATATTTGACAAAGATTCTTCTTTTTCAACTGCGGCAACAAGTTCCATATCTTTATCTTCTTGAACCAGTTTGCCAATAATACTCCCCATGCGTCCAGCTGCTCCCATAACAATCACTTGAACTGCCATAATATTTAACCTCCTACTAACTATTTGTTTGTATCAGTTTTTTAAACTCATCTTCACTCAAAATAGTTAAATTAAGCTCCTGGGCCTTTTTGAATTTGCTACCGGGTTCATGCCCCACCACTACATAATCTACCTTTTTTGACACAGCTGATACTACCCTACCCCCATATTTCTCCACTATCTTTTTGGCCTCAGATCTTGAGAAAGAGTCTAATTTCCCAGTAAATACAAAGGTCTTGCCCTTAATCTGTGACTTTGTCTCTTTTTGTGTCTCTTCTTTTTCTTCTGGCCAGAGATTGATTTCTTTGAATTTTTTTAACAACCTTAAGTTATCAGGATTTCTAAAAAAAGAATAAATAGAATGGGCAACCTCTTCGCCAATATCCTTTAAAGACATTAGTTCCTCTTTTGTTGCCTTTGCGAGATTGTCCAGATTTTTAAAGTGCTTTGCCACGGTCTTCGCAGTCTGCTCTCCTACTAGTCTGATTCCTAAGCCTGAAATAAGTTTATCCAGCGTAGCCCTCTTTTTGGCTTCTTCAATTGCATTCAACATATTTTCAGCAAGCTTGTTCCCCATTCTCTCAAGATGAACTATTTGTTCTTTTTTTAAGAGAAAAATATCTGCAAAATCTTTTATAAGGCCCATATCCACAAAAGTTTCTATCCATCTATCTCCTAAACCTTTGATATCAAGACCTGCCTTTGATACAAAATGTATAAGCCCCCTTTTTAGTCTTGCTGGGCAGGAGACATTAATACATCTATAGTGCACTTCTCCTTGAAGCCTTACCACTGAACTTCCACACACAGGACATGTTGATGGAAATTTAAACTCCTTTTCTGACCCATCCCTTTTTTCTTTAAGGGGCCTAACAACTTCAGGAATTACGTTTCCAGCTCTTTGAACTACAACATAATCCCCTATTCTTAGATCCTTTGCCTTGATTTCGTCTTCATTATGTAAAGTAGCCCTTTTGACAACTACCCCGCCAATCTCCACTGGTTCAAGTTCAGCAACAGGAGTTAATATTCCAGTTCTTCCCACCTGTACTTTTATATCAATAAGTTTAGTTATTCCTTGCTCTGCCTTAAATTTTAGCGCAATAGCCCATCTGGGCGATCTGGCAGTTGCTCCAAGTCTTTGCTGCTGTTCAAATAGATCCACTTTTGCAACAACTCCATCTATTTCATACGGAAACTGTTCTATTTTAGATTCAATAAATTTAAAGTATTCCCATACTTCATCTGAATTTTTTATGAATTTGGCTAAAGGCACAGTAGATAAACCAATATTTCTAAAAAATTCTATCAGCTCACTCTGGCGAGAGATTTTTATATGTTCTCCTTCAAATCTCAATAATCCAATTCCATAGGCAAAAAATTTTAAGGGTCTTTGTGCAGTGATATTGGGATCTAATTGCCTAATTGAGCCTGCTGCTGCATTTCTGGGATTGGCAAATGTTTTTAGACCTTGTTCTAATTGTTTTTTGTTAAGTTTATAAAAATCTTCTTTTGCTATAACAACTTCCCCTCTTACTTCCAGATAAGAGGGGATTTTTATATCTTTAGAAAAACCCTTTAATACTAATGGCACATTTTTTATTGTTTTTACATTTTGTGTAACATCTTCTCCAACTATTCCATCGCCCCTTGTTGCAGCTGCTACAAATTCACCATTCTGATAAATGATTTCTATAGCCAGCCCATCTAATTTTGGATCCACCCAAAAATTTATCTCTTCATCTGGGATGATCCTTTTTATGCGCGCAATATAATCATACCACTCCTGCTCTGAAAACACATTATCCAAACTGTACATTGGCACTGAATGTGTTCTCTGCTTAAATTCTTTTAAAGACTCTCCACCTATTTTTTGTGTGGGTGATGTTGGGGATCTGAACTGCGGATATTTATTTTCTAGCTCCAGAAGTTCTCTAAAAAGTTTGTCATATTCAGCATCAGAGATCTCTGGATCATCCAAAACATAGTATCTATAATTGTGATACTCAATCTGCTCTCTTAATTTTTCTATTCTTTTTTTTATTAATTCTAAATTGTTATCCATAAAACTTAAAGTATTTGTTTAAATTTTTGAAGATCTCTTTTTTTGCCAATAACAATCAAAGTGTCTCCCTCTTCTAAGATTTCTCCAGCCAGGGGATTATATATCATTTTTCCCTCTGGCTTTTTTATTGCAATAATGATCAAATTAAATCTTGGTCTCAGTTTTGCTTCAATCAAATTCTTCCCTGCAAGAGGAGAGTTTTTGGGGATATAAACTTCTTCCATCTGCAGATTTAGATCATCCCCATGAATTGCCATATCCAAAAAACTTATAACTGTAGGTCTTAACACAAGCTGAGCCATTCTAAGTCCCCCAAGATAATAAGGGGTAAGTGCCCTATTTGCTCCTGCAAACTCAAGTTTTTTAATGGACTCTTCATTTTCTGCCCTTGCCACAATTGTTATATGGGGATTGAGTTGGCGAGCGGAAAGTGTCACATATACATTGTGGGCGTCTGTTGCAAGGGCAGTAATTATTGCCCTTGCGTTGTATATCCCTGCCTTTTCAAGCACCTTATCATCTGTTGCATCACCTTCCACATACAAAAGTTTCTCCTCTTCTAATTGAGATATCTTATTGTTATCATTTTCAATTACAACTACACTACACCCTTCTCTAAGTAACTCCCCTGTTACAACGGCACCAATTTTCCCATACCCGCAAACAATAAAGTGATCTTTTAAAGACAATATCTTTTTTTGCATAGCTCTTTTACCCCAAAAAAAACGAAGTCTTCCTTCAATAAAGGCACTGCTGTATGATCCAATGATGTATGCATAAGTACCTACTCCAAATAAAATTAATAACGAGGTATGAAATCTCCCTCGGTCTGACAATGGCCTCAGTTCACCATAACCAACAGTTGATAATGTGATTACCACTTGATAAAAACTGTCCATAAAGTTCCATTTTTCAATGTACATATATATCCAGATCCCATAGAGATATATAAAAAAAAGAATAACAAATCCAACTATGAGAGGATAAAACTCATCTACAAATTCCAAAAACCAAGAAATATACTTTTTACGCATGAGCTATATTCTTGTTTCTAACAATATTTCCTTTAATTTATAAATCTCATCTCTTATTTTTGCAGCCCTTTCAAATTCCAATTCCTTTGCCGCATCTCTCATCTTTTTTTCCAACTGCCTGATCTTTTTTTCTAACTCTTCTTTGGATAAATAATAGAATTCTCTTTGTTCTGCAACCACAAAGCCTGCATCTTTTTTTCTTTGTCCAAATTCATATAATGGATTTTTATGGGACTTCCTAATAGTCTTAGGTGTAATGTTATGCCTTTTGTTATATTCTAATTGTATTTCTCTTCTTCTATTGGTCTCTTCAACTGCCTGTTTCATGGATTTAGTCATTGTATCTGCATACATAATAACTTTACCATTTGCATTTCTTGCAGCTCTACCAAAGGTTTGGATCAGAGATTGGGTTGATCTTAAGAATCCTTCTTTATCAGCATCTAAAATGGCAACTAAAGAGACCTCTGGAATATCCAACCCCTCTCTCAATAAATTTATCCCCACTAAAACATAAAACTCCCCTTCTCTCAATTGTTGAATAATGGATATCCTCTCAAGAGAATCTATATCAGAGTGCATGTATTTAGCTGGTATCCCATGTTCATTTAAAAAGTCTGTTAGATCTTCCGCCATCCTTTTTGTAAGTGTGGTCACTAACACCCTCTCATCCCTCTCCATCACCCTTCTACATTCTGACATTAAATGATCTATTTGTCCCTTTGTGGGATATACTTCAACTTTAGGATCCACAAGACCTGTTGGCCGAATTATAAGTTCAACCACATGCTCTTTTGCCATCTTAAGTTCAAATTCTCCAGGGGTAGCTGATACATATACTACCTGATTTATCCGTTCCATAAATTCTTCAAAATTTAAGGGCCTATTGTCTAAGGCTGAAGGGAGCCTAAATCCATAGTCAACTAGATTTTGTTTTCTAGACCTATCTCCATTATACATTCCTCTGATTTGTGGTATTGTAATATGTGATTCATCAATAAACATAAGAAAATCATCTGGAAAATAATCTAACAAACAGGCAGGTGGTGTTCCCGGGGGTCTTCCATCTAGGTGTCTAGAATAATTTTCTATGCCATTGCAATACCCCATCTCCTCTATCATTTCTAAATCTAAAAGAGTCCTCTGTTCTATTCTCTGTGCCTCAACAAGTTTATTTTGAGACTTAAACCAATTGATCCTTTCCCTTAATTCCTCTCTAATATCATTCATTGCCCTAATCAAGTTGTCCCTTTCAGAGACATAGTGGCTTGCAGGATATATTACACTATTTTCTAATCTATCTAATATCTCACCAGTTAAAGGATTTATTTCGTATAACCCATCTATTTCATCGCCAAAAAATTCTATCCTTAAGGCCTGATCCTGTTTATAAGAAGGAATTATCTCCACTACATCTCCCCTTACTCTGAACGTCCCCCTGTGAAAATCATAGTCATTTCTTTCATAATAAATCTCAATAAGTCTCTGGATAAACTTCTCCATTGGTAAAACCTGCCCTACTCCAACTGGGATAACCATTTTTTTGTAATATTCAGGTGAACCTAGACCATATATGCATGACACAGATGCAACAATGATTACATCTCGCCTGGTTAGTAAGGAATAAGTTGCAGAATGCCTTAATTTATCAATATCTTCATTAATAGATGAGTCTTTTTCAATATATAAATCGCTCTCAGGCACATATGCTTCAGGTTGGTAATAATCATAATAACTCACAAAATATTCCACCGCATTTTCTGGAAACAATTGTTTGAATTCATTGTATAGTTGTGCAGCTAAAGTCTTGTTTGGTGCCATTACCAAGGTGGGCTTATTTACTTTAGCTATAACATTTGCCATAGTATAAGTCTTGCCTGAACCAGTGACACCCAATAACACTTGGTGTTTTACACCCTTTTCTAGATTTTTTGTCAAAAAATCTATTGCCTTTGGTTGGTCTCCTTTTGGCTTATATTGTGATATTAACTTAAATCTCATGTTACTCTACACCTATTATTTTTTTTCACATCAATTTTATATGAGCTTCAATAAACATTCAAGAAGCAAAAACACAGAGTTAAGACGAACTGTAGCCTTGCTGCCTAAAACCATCTAGCTTCAGACATCTTATTCCATTTACCTCAAACCATAAAGACTTTTTATTACTCCTCCTTTTTTATTTATTAAGCTGCAGATTATGTGCCAGCATTCTTTTTATTTTTTATACCTTGAATTTATTGAAATTTTTCAATAATTATTTACAGTTCTATTTTTTTCTGTTAATATTTTTACACTTAATAAGTTAACATAGTTATAAGTTAACATTAAGCAAATTCACATGCAAAACAGAGTTAAGGGTTTTTGAGAAGTAGTGATAGAGACTATGTAAAAAGGACTTATGATAGGGAAAACAAGAAAGAGTAGATCTGAACTCGCCAACAAAGGAGATATTTTACTTGATGAAATAAGGGATTTGCCAGAGCCAATGCAGGAAAAACTTTTGCGTGTATTAGAAAAAGGTCCAAGAAGGTAATGCATAAACAAAAAATATTGATGGATATTGCTTAGAAAATATTGATTAAAATGCAAAGCAAAATGGAGAATATGAGTCCCCCTTTATATGAACTTTGGGAAATACTCAAAAAAAACAGATTGGCAATTGCAGGCCTCACTACCCTTTTGATATTTTTTCTTGTTGCCATTTTGGGGCTTTTTCTTACCTCAGGGAAAAATCCAATATATGATCCAGCAAAGGTAAGACTCGAGGCAAAGCTTCTGCCTCCAATGACAGTTATTCATGAAAATACATTAAATACATTAAATGAAAAAGACATCCCCCCTTTTAGAATATTTTTGTTTGGAACTGATCATTTGGGCCGCGATGTATTTTCTAGAATGCTTCAAGGGGCATGGGTATCTCTAACTGTTGGTTTTGTTGCAGTGGGTATTTCTGTATTTATTGGAATAATTATCGGGGGAATAGCTGGATATTATGGAAACAAAAGTATCTCATTAGATTATTTGTTGCTATTTATAATACTTATATGTGGATTGATAATAATCTATTATAAAAAGTGGCTGGGCACATTTATTTTACTTTTTTTTATTGTAGCAACATCCATAAAAAAATTATTTAAAAAGAATTTTTTTAATTTTTCAATTCTAATAGATTCTATTATCATGGGTATAATTGACATTATGTTATGTTTCCCATCTTTTTTTCTAATTTTAACAGTTGTAGCACTACTTCCACCAAGTATCTATAATATTATGGTTGTTATTGGTTTAACAAGCTGGATGGGGACAGCCAGGTTTATCAGGGCAGAGTTTTTGTCTTTAAGGGAAAGGGAATTTGTACTTGCAGCAAAGGCTATGGGTGTTTCAGACCTCATAATAATCTTTAAACACATGCTTCCAAATGCAATAACACCTGTTTTGGTATCTGCAACCATTGGCATAGCTAGGGCAATCTTGACTGAAGCTGGCCTCAGTTTTCTTGGATTTGGAGTTCCACCACCACATGCAACATGGGGAAATATCCTCTCAGAAGGGAAATATTATCTCTTTGATGCTCCATGGCTCACTTTGATTCCTGGCACAGCAATTTTAATAGTGGTTTTGGCATTTAATCTCTTTGGAGAAGGCTTAAGGGATGCACTAAACCCAAAATCAAGAGACTAAAATGGAAAATCCTATACTCACTGTTCAAGATTTAACTGTCCAGATAAAAAATCAACAGGATATCACAATCCTTAATAATATAAATTTTGATCTGCAAAAGGGAGAGACACTCTGTATTGTTGGCGAGAGTGGATGCGGAAAGAGCTTTACAGCCTTAAGCATAATGGGACTTCTGCCCAAAAAGGCTAAAGCCTATGGTAAAATTATGTTTAAGGGCAAAAATCTACTACAACTGAGTAATGAAGAGCTGAGAGATATTCGTGGAAAAGAGATATCAATGGTGTTTCAAGATCCTTTGACATCTCTGAATCCTTTGTTTTCAATCTATGAACAGTTGTCTGAAATCTTTATTGCCCATGGGTTTAAAAACAAAAAAGAGTTAAAGACAAGATGTCTAAAAATCCTTGAAGATGTTAAGATTCCTGACCCCAAAACCAAGCTCTTTTCCTATCCCCATGAACTAAGCGGTGGGCAAAGGCAAAGGATCTTAATAGGAATGGCTGTGGCACTTGAGCCAGACATCATTATTGCAGATGAACCAACAACAGCATTAGATGTCACTATCCAGTATGAAATATTAAGTCTATTCAACAGGCTCAAAAGAAAAAAAGGACTCTCTGCCTTATATATAACTCATGACCTGTCAGTGGTGTCAGAGGTTGGTGATAGGGTTATAATCATGTATGCAGGAACTATCTTAGAACAGGGACCAAAAGAATCAATCCTGAACAATCCGTATCATCCTTATACCAAAGGGTTGCTTAACTCCATACCATCCCTTGAAAAAAGGGGATCTTACTTAACCCCTATTCCAGGATTTGTCCCAAGTGCTGAAAATAGACCAAAAGGCTGCCCATTTCATCCAAGATGTTTAAAAAAACAAGCAATATGCACAAAAAAGGTCCCAGACAAAACCTTTGTTTCTGATAATCACTTTGTTTATTGTCATTTGGTAAAATAAGAATATGAAAGATACAATTTTGGAACTTAGAGGAATAAAAAAATATTTTCCCATACAAAAAGGACTTTTAAAGCGCACTGTTGGGTATATTAAGGCGGTTGATCATGTGGACCTTTTTGTAAAACGAAACCAGATTGTTGGGATTGTTGGTGAAAGTGGATGTGGGAAGTCAACTTTAGCAAGATGTATACTGAGACTATATGAAATTGATGATGGAAAGATCTTTTTTAATGGAAAAGATGTAACAACCCTAACAAAAAAAGAATTAAAATCTTATAGGCAAAAGGTGCAGATTGTATTTCAAGATCCATACAGTTCATTAAATCCCAAATTGACTATTAAGTCTTCATTAATGGATGGTGTTAAACAGGCAAATGTAGAAAAACCTAAAAGAATAGAAAAAATTAGTGAACTTTTAGAACTTGTTGGGCTTCCAAAAGATTCCATGCACAAATATCCACATCAATTTAGTGGTGGCCAGAGACAACGAATATGTATAGCACGGGCATTGAGTCTAAATCCAGAACTAATTGTATGTGACGAACCAGTATCTGCATTAGATGTATCTGTGCAAGCACAGATAATAAATTTGCTTATGGAATTAAAAGAAAAGATTGGTCTATCACTTATATTTATCACCCATGATCTGAATCTGGTGGGATATTTTTGCGATTATGTATATGTAATGTACATGGGAAAGATAGTTGAATGTGCACCTACTTTGGATATTTTTAAAAATCCTCATCATCCCTATACCAGACTACTTCTTGATTCAATACCTGGCAAAAGAAAACAAAGACCAGATTCTGTGTTTATTAATAAACAGGATAGTCAACTTAACACTCAATGTGGATTTGCACCTAGATGCAAATACTTCTCAAAAAAATGTGAAAACAATCTTGATCTTAGGGAAATTGAAAAGGGCCATTGGGTAAGATGTAGTTTGATTTAAGTGTCCATTCATCTAACCTCATGGCAAAGGCATATATTTTTTATTTAAAAATAAAGAACCTATGAGAAAATTTATGATTTGAAAATTTTATTTTGCTACAAAATTTAAAGTCCCTTATGTATGATCCAAGATATGATGTTTATGTATAAAAAATTTTACTTGTCTAACAGACCCCTCTGCCCAGAAGGATCTGTATATTCCATATTCAGTCTTTGTATAAGCCTATTTGTCTCAAGGTGCAGATCATTTAACATATTTTCCATTGATTCATTCCAGCCAGCAGGAAACTTTTTCAAAAGTGATTCATACCATTTTATGTTTTTGCTAAATACATTCTTAAACTTTAGTTGTTCTTCTTCTTCAGAAAAATTGTTTAAAGTTCTTTGTATCAAAAAATTTCCTATCTTATTTTTTAAAAAAGAGTGTATACCAAAAAATAAACTGCAAACTAAAACAAAAGATAAAAATCCCCATATAGATGAAAACATATGGGTTAAGATATAGCCAAACACAGATAACATACTTCTATCACTTGCCATACTATTAAATATCCCAAAAAGGATCAAAAATAGTAATAAAACACAACTATCACTAATTAACATGTATTTTTTAAGTTCTTTTCTAAATTTATTTACTTCAGGTAGAATTACATTTTTCAACTTTGCAATATATTCCCTCAAAAGTCCAATTAAGCGATATGTCCTTTCTATTTTTACATGTTCTATCCTTTTTTCTATTTCTTTTAGATCTTCATCCCTCTTTCTTTCATATCTTCTTCTTATTTCATCATCTTCTATTATATTACAGACATCAGGATTATAAATACAAAAATATTTTCCTGCAGTAACTCCATATTTTACTAGTGCCCTTTGCCATGAAGCAAATACATTTTCCAGATTGTCTTCCTTAGCTGTTACATCAATTTGATTTAATATGTATAAAAATTTATTTGCATCCCGTCTCTTTATTGTGTTTTTTACTAGATGTTCTAAAGTATCTCTCATAGAACCTGGTTCAGGATGCCTTGCATCAAAGAAGATAAGAACCAGATCAGATAAATCAATTATCCTGTCAGTTATCCTTAAAATAGATGATCTCTTTTCATCTGCATCAAACCCAGGAGAGTCAATAAAGATCTTTCCCTTTAATCTTTCGCTGGGGCATGTCTTAAGTTGAAGATAAGAATCAAGATAAGCCCCTTCTCCTGGAGCCACCTCATCAATTGCTTTGCTTATCTTATAAAATGGGAATCTTGGGTCTGAATCAAGAGCAAAACCTGGAAGTGTCCTTACATTTTTGTCTTGAGAATAACATATTACTGTGAATTTATCATCCACTGCCTGAACACCTGTTTCTTGAATAGGATATCTTAAATAAAAATTTATAAAAGAAGACTTACCAGCAGAATAAGTACCTAACACAGAAATAACAGGCCACCATGACATCTTTTTAGTAAGGCTTTCATCTGCTTTAAAATACCCAATTGATCTAAAAAGAGAGTCCAATTTTAAAAAACCATCCACCACATCCTTTAATACAGGATTTTCTAAAACAATATGTTTTTTTAACTCTTCTCCAAATTCTTGAGTGGGAAGCTCTTTTTTTGTCCATTTAAATAACTTGGCTATCACTTACTCTCCCCTTATGATTTTAAGATTGAACTTTTAGTAACTTTTCCATCTCCCCAATAACTATAATCTTATCTCCCTGAGTTAACAAGTCACTACCTTTAGGCACAAATTGATATTCATTGTTTTGTTTTCTTTTAATTGCTATTATTTGGATTTGATACTTATTTGCCACATCAAGGTCTTTTATGGTCTTATCACTCCATTTTTCAACAACCTTTTCCTGTATCACCACCTTTTCCCCAAAAGGCAATATCTCTAAAAAACCTGGAAGGGCCATCTTCAATGCCACTTCTTGTGCAGCTGATCTCTCTGGTATCACAACATGATCAACACCAATCTTTTTTAAAAGCTTTTCATGATCTTCATTTACAGCTTTCACCCAAACTTTAGAAACTCCAAGTTCTTTCAAATAAAAGGATACCATAATACTTGTTGAAATTGAAGAACCTACACTAACCACTGCATGGGTTACTTCTTTAAAGCCAAGTTGTTCCAACACCTTTTTATCACTGATATCTGCCCTATACACTTGAGTAAATAAGGATTGACACCTTTGTACTGCCTCTTCACTTTTATCCACTCCCAAAACCTCATACCCCATATTAACAAGGTTTTTACCTAAGGCTGTTCCAAATTTACCAAGCCCAATTACTCCTATTAACATCTTTTTTGCCATGGCAACTCTCATTTATTTATAAATTTTATCCAATTAAGATATTTTCCTTTGGCCATGCAAATCTAGGTTCTTCTTGTATATGTTGTATCAAAGACAAAAATATGATTGGACCAAGCCTTCCAATAAACATCAAACATATCACAACACATTTTCCCACAAAAGTTAAGTGAGGGGTCAGTCCAGTAGAAAGCCCCACAGTACCAAAGGCAGACACAACCTCAAATGCAATACTCAAAAAAATGCCTCTGGAATAAATATGAGGCGCCTCGCCCCCCTCTGTTATATTTAAAATCAAAATACCTATTGAAATTAATATACAAGAGAATACAAAAAGGATCACTGCCTTGTTTAGATCCTCCTCTTTAGCAGCAAACCTGCCTATTACAGCTTGTTTTCCTTTAATGAATATCTGTCCCTTTATATATGCCCATAATACCCTAAATGTTGTAACTTTAATTCCGCCAGCACACGACCCAGGTCCACCTCCAATAAACATTAAAAGAATCATTATACAAAGGGATACATTAGTCATATATGCAATATCAACAGTATTGAATCCAGCTGTCCTACAAGTTACTGCCTGAAACAGAGATACCAATATTGATTCGCCTAAAGGTGTCTCTTTACCAGGACCAAAAACATATTCACCTAAAAATATAAATAAAGATCCAAACAAAATAAGATAAGCAGTAGTAGACAAAACCACATTTGTATGCCAGCTTAATACATATCTTTTATGATTGATTTTGTGCTTAAAGTAAATAATGAGCTCTTGTAAAACAGAAAAACCCAGTCCGCCCAATATAATGAGTATCATAATAACCAGATTTACTCCTAAATTGTCCTTAAAATCCATTAAGCTATTTTCATATAATGAAAAACCTGCATTGCAAAAGGCAGATATTGAATGAAATAGAGATGAAAATAGACCTACTTTTTGAGGCGATAAAATATACAAAAAAAGGGCACCTAACGCTTCTATTGTAAAAGCCATGGTAACTATATTTATTAAAAAATTGCCAAGGGAAAAAGTTGGATCATGTAAGAGCCCCTGCCCTACTGCTATCTTATCAGTTAAAGATATTTTTTTGCTCCACAGATAAAATATCAAGGAGGTAATAGTCATTATTCCAAGGCCACCAACCTGTATGAGACAAAGTATTATTATTTGTCCAATAGTTGAAAAATAAGTTCCTGTATCAACAACTGCCAGGCCTGTAACACAGGTTGCTGAAGTAGCTGTAAAAAGGGAATCTATCCATGATATTGAATTATGTCTTAAACTAAAATTACAATGCAAACAAAAGGCACCTACTAATATCGCACCTGCAAAAAATAAGATTGGATATGCATATGGAGAGATACGAAGTTTTATTTTCATCTTATATTTTTTTGTATGTTAATAAAATTCAACTTTTGGGACTTCTTTTTCTCTTTTTTTTGACATCAAATAATTAACTAACTCCAAATACCTATTCATTACCACATATCTTAAAAAACATGTATTTGTTTTTGGTTCCATCCATAGATAGATATTTACACCATCTTTCTCCCATAAATAATAATCCACTACATTCACTTTACTAATTGTCTTGGGATTTCCATATTTTTTAATGAGTTTAGACATGTTTTTTGCTAAGATCTCCCCATATTTTGTGCGTCTTGGTGGATATCTATATTCAAGTAACACAAAATATCCATCAAGTCCGTAACATACCTGCATTTTATCTGTGCCAGGCAAAAAGTTGTTAGAAGAAAATATGTCACAAAAGGAATCATCATTTAAGTCTATTGGAACAGCACCATTTTTTTGTAATATATACCTTACACTAAATCTCCGTGCCTTTTTTATCGGGATTCCAAAAAGAATAAAACTATTTTTATCCTTTTTTAACTCTTCAAAAGGAGAGAGTTTTAACTGTGCTGTTTTTATTCCTAATTGAGCTCCTTTTTTATACCACTTAAAGGCTTTAATGTAATCCCTATGTATGCCCCCTATGCCCTTTTCATAGATCTGTGCTAAAAAAATTATTGCTGGTTTATATTCCTTGGTTGCTGCTTTTTCTAAAAAGGCCAGCCCTTCTTGCTTTTTTTCTTTAGGAAAATCACCCAAAATCAACATCCTTCCATACAGATATTCATCCACTGCGTGTCCCATTTTTGCCCGTTTTTCTAATATAGTCATCTCTGTAACTTCACTTTGCACAGGGAAATAATACATAATCACAAAAACAATAACCAAAAAAGATATGAAAATTAGTATTGGCCTAAATTTCTTCATTTGTGAACATAGTAATGGGTAAGTTTTGTATTATCTCCACAAGATCACTATGACCAAGTCCTATATTCTTAAGTATTTGATCAAAATTCTTAGCAGATGGCATTCCAACCACTATTCCAGGGAGAATATAATGAGCCAAAATATCAGCCAAAAAAACGATCTTTACCATTTGTTCTGAATCTTTTGAGACTCTATGGTGTCCTTCTAACACCTTTAAAATTATATCAGGAAAATTCCACATCTTACCCAAATATGTGCCCAAAAAACAATGGTCCACTTTAAACATTTCCCTCTCAACATCCACTGAATCTCTACCTTTACTTACCTCCTCATAATATTTCTTTTTATTATTTTTCACTAGCTCATCTAAGACCTTTTTGCCAATATCATGTAAAAGCCCACATGTAAAACCAACATCTTGAGGCATACCCAATCTTTCACATAATTTTTGAGATATCATGCCAACAGCAAGGGAATGGTTATACATTCCCTGTGGTTGAAGTTCATAGGCTGACTCCCTATAAAATCCCATCAAATAAACCCGTAAAATTACATTGAGAAGATTTTTACTTCCCAAAAAAATCACAGCTTTTTCCACAGAATCTATTTTTTGCTTTGGAGAAAATACAGATGAGTTACAATATTTTAAAAGTCTTGCAACAATTACATCATCTTTTTTGAGTTCTTCTGCAATCTCAGACATATTGTAATAAGGCTGACCTATCGTGGTTACCACTTTACTAATCACATGAGGTATAGGTTTTATTTTCTCGATTGCTTCTTTTATTGAAATTTCATCTATATCCTTTTTTTCATAATCTTTGACTGGTTCCTCAAAAAGATTCATACATCCCATTGTCTTAAGACCAACATCCACAATAAAAGAGTATTTTAAATGTTCAATGGGTTCTATGAATGCCAGCTCAATTTTGAGTTTTTTTAAATTCTCTTTGATAAGTTCTATAGTATTTACTGCTAAATCATTTCCCCAAGGAGTATCTAAAATAATTCCACCTGCTATCCCCGCAATAATTGACTCCCTCTTTGCTCCTAATCTTTCCATTTCTTCAGTCAAAACAGAAACTACTTCATCCCCAAATATACAGTCATCTAAGCCAATCTTTTGAGTGTGATGTATAAGGACATGGGCTAGGCCACCAACAGGTCTCTGTTTGTCAACCATACCGACCCCAACACATGGTCCCAATGACGCACTCAAAACACTACCTATATTATTGCTCACCACATATCTTCCTGGAGGCACCAAAATAATTTCCTTATCTCCAATCATTATCTCCCTCATAACAGACCCTTTTATTTATATATATGTAAAAAATTTTTTCCCAAGATTTTATCAAGCTCACTAGATAAAAATTCAAGTGATCCAAACTCATTAAAATATCTTTTAGGAGAGATCAATGGATAATCAGACCCAAAAACAAATTTATCTATTCCAACAGCTTCACACATCACCTTTAAGGCCTCTTTTTTATAAAGATAAAGCATGGCAGCAGTATCAAACCAACAATTTGTAAGGACCTCTTGTACCTCTTTTTTCATGAAACCAAAAAAAGGAAGGCCCCCCCCAAGGTGAGCAAGTATCCACTTTGTCTTTCTATTCTCTTTTATAAGTAAATAGAGGTTTCTTAAAGTCATGGGGGCCTTTCCTAGATAATAATGCCCTACAGGTTCATTGGTATGCAAAAGTATTGGAACCCCTTGATCACGGCATAGTTTTGCCAATCTTCCAAGGATACATCTCTCCATCTTTCCTAGATCTTTTGTGTAAAAGGCAACCTCCCCTACTCCCTTTGCACCTAAACTTAAGCATCTTTCAGCCTCTTTTTCTATATTCTTTGCCTCTAAACTAAAGCAACAAAAGGGAATTATCCTGTCTGGGTATCTCTTGTGTGCATCTAATACATAATCATTATTTAATCTATAATTTGCCTCATTTCTCCAGGGAAATCCGAACACAACAGATTTTTGCACCCCATCCTCATCCATGTTTGCAATGAGCTCCTCTACTCCAATTAATTTTGCCTTGGGATCCTTATAGATTACTGCAAATTCAGGCTCATTATCTAAAAACTTTTCCCTGTTTTTTCTAACTTCATCAGGACATATGTGCACATGGGCATCAATAATCATATTACTCTCCCTTGACAAAGATACATTTTGGGTTTTTAAACTATTTTTATATCAAATATTCCTAATTTACCAAATGTTTTCTATATTTTCTATAATAAAATGATACAGGAGAAAAATAGATATGACACAGATGTTAGATAAGGGATATGAACCGAAAGAAATTGAACAGATATGGATCCAAAGATGGGAAAAAGAAAATACTTATAGGGCAGATCCAGAAAAAAAAGCCCCTGCATTTTCAATAGTAATCCCTCCTCCAAATGTCACAGGAACCCTGCACATGGGACATGCATTAAATATTACACTTCAGGACATAATGTGCAGATATAAAAGATTAAAAGGCTATAATGTGTTGTGGGTGCCAGGAACAGACCATGCAGGTATTGCCACACAAAATGTGGTGGAGCGGGCAATAGCAAAAGAGGGGCTTACTCGGGAAAAATTGGGTAGAGAGAAATTCATTGAAAGGGTATGGAAGTGGAAAGAAGAGTATGGGGGCAAGATATTAAATCAGATTAAGTCCCTTGGTGCTTCAGTTGATTGGACAAGACTCAGATTTACCATGGATGAAGGATTGTCAAGGGCAGTGAGAGAGGTCTTTGTTAGGCTGTACAATGAGGGGCTTATCTACAAAGGGGATTACATGATCAATTGGTGTCCAAGGTGCCATACTGCCCTTGCTGATTTAGAAGTGGAACATAAAGAATCCCCAGGAAAATTATATTATATAAAATACCCTCTTCTTGAGTCAGATGATTTTTTAGTAGTTGCCACCACAAGACCAGAAACAATGCTTGGAGATACAGCAGTATGTGTAAATCCAGGGGATGAGAGATATAAAAAATATATTGGCAAACAGATAAAACTTCCTCTAACAAACAGGATAATACCTGTTATTGCAGACAGTTATGTTGATATGGAATTTGGAACTGGATGCCTTAAAGTCACCCCTGGCCATGATCCCAATGACTTTGAAATAGGGAGAAAACACAATCTTGATCTAATCAAGGTCATAGATGAAAGTGGCAGAATGACGGAAAAAGCAGGAGAAAATTACAAGGGATTGGATAGATTTGAGTGCAGGGAAAAGGTGGTAAAGGATTTAAAAGAACTTGGACTCCTTGAAAAGATAGAAGATATAACTCATGCTGTTGGTCACTGTTATAGGTGCAAAAGCATTATAGAGCCACTGGTGTCTAAACAGTGGTTTGTGAAGACCAAACCCCTTGCACATCCAGCAAAAGAGGCTGTTTTACAAGGAAGGACCAAATTTTTCCCTGAATCCTGGACAAAAACATATTTTGAATGGCTTGATAATATACGGGATTGGTGTATTTCTCGCCAGATCTGGTGGGGGCATAGGATACCTGCATGGACATGTGAAGATTGTAATGAAATAAGTGTCTCCACGTCAGATTTAAGTAGATGCCCAAAGTGTGGTTCAAAAAATATAATCCAGGAAGAAGATGTGCTTGATACTTGGTTTTCATCTGCCCTGTGGCCCTTTTCAACTTTAGGATGGCCTGATGATACAAAAGAATTACATGTATATTATCCCACATCCCTTTTAGTTACTGGATTTGATATTATCTTCTTCTGGGTTGCAAGAATGATGATGATGGGTCTTCATTTTATGAATGAGGTGCCTTTTAAACACGTATACATTCATGCATTGGTGAGAGATGAACATGGAAAAAAAATGAGTAAATCTATTGGCAATGTAATAGATCCCCTTGACATGATAGATAAATATGGAGCTGATGCCTTAAGATTTACTCTTACTTCATTTGCTGCAATGGGAAGGGATATAAAATTATCTGAAGCGAGAATTGAAGGATATAAACACTTTATAAACAAGATATGGAATGCAAGCAGGTTGATCCTTATGAATGTTGATGAAGATACAGATCCTGATAATATAGATTATGAAAAATTGAGTTTTCCACACAAATACATATTACATGCAATAGAACATGTAAAAAAAGAATTAGATCGGACTTTAGAGGGATATTTTTTCAATGAAGCAGCCCAACTATTATATCAATTTTTCTGGCATATATTTTGTGATTGGTATTTAGAGATGATAAAAAAGGAACTATACAGTGATGATCAAGATGTAAAAACAAGGGCAAGAAATTGCCTTGTAAAGGTCTTTTCTGAAATATTAATACTCATGCATCCATTTATTCCTTTTATCACTCAACATATATACACACTTATACCTGGGATAAAAGAAAAAGATTTGAGCAAAGTAAGATATCCTGAAAATAGACCACAATTTGAAGATGATAAATTAGATGAAAAAATGAAGTTCTTCCAGGATGTTGTTATTGGAGTGAGAAATATAAAGAGCGAATTTGAACTTTCTCCTGGACAATTTGTAGATGTTATTGGCAAAGTTGACAAAGAACATTTGGAATTTCTCCATCAAAACAAAGAAATTGTAAAACAGCTCGCCAGAGTGAACAACTTAATATTAAGTGATAATCCTGAAATCCCAAAAGGATGCGCCAGTTTTGTGGTTGAAGGATGTGAATTTTTTGTTCCTTTAGGTGAAATTATTAATTTTAATAAAGAATTAGAGAGATTAAACAAGCAACTTGCAAAAATAGAGAAAGAGTTAAAAAAGGTAGAATCAAAACTTAAAAATGAAAACTTCTTAAACAAGGCCCCAAAAGAGATTGTTGAAAAAGAAAAAAGCAAAAAAGAAGAGATAGAAGAAAAGATAAGTAAGATAAGAGTGCTTATAGGTAAGATTAAATCATTTTATTAGATAAAAGGACAAGATATGGGAAAGGTCTTTTTAGTTGGAGCAGGGCCAGGAGATTGTGGCCTTTATACTTTAAAAGCAAAAAAATTAATTCAAAAGGCAGATGCCATAGTCTATGACTATCTTGCCAATGAAGTATTTTTAGAATGGACTAAGCCTGAATGTCATATAATTTATGCAGGGAAAAAAGGTGGAGATCATACACTTAAACAAGAGGAAATAAATGAGCTTCTTGTAACACTTGCAAAAAAATATGATGTAGTAGTTAGACTTAAAGGAGGAGATCCTTACATATTTGGAAGAGGCGGTGAAGAGGCAGCTTATTTAGTTGATAACCATATAGAATTTGAGGTGGTCCCTGGTGTTACATCAGCAGTAGCTGCTACTGCATATGCAGGAATACCCTTAACCCATAGAGATTTTTCTTCTTCAGTGACCTTGGTTACAGGGCACGAATCTGAGACAAAAAAAGAATCTGTGTTAGAGTGGGACAAACTGGCTAGATCAGCCTCCACTTTGGTATTTTTCATGGGAGTTAAAAACCTTCCAAATATTACAAACAACCTAATAAAAGCTGGTCTTTCCCCTGATATGCCTGCTGCATTGATACAGTGGGGTACAACATGTAAACAAAGATCCATTACATCTACTTTAAAAAACATCTATGAGGATGCAAAAAAAAATAAAATCTCTCCACCTGCACTTTTGATTGTAGGGGATGTGGTTAAATTAAAACCTAAATTAGATTGGTTTGAAAAAAGGCCACTTTTAGGGAAAAACATTGTTATTACAAGGTCCAGAGCACAGGCCAGTGACCTTGTATCTATGCTTTCAGAAAATGGTGCCTGTGTTATCCAGTTCCCAACAATAGAGATTGTGCCATTGGAAGATTATTCTCATCTTTATAAGGAATTTGAAAGACTTCATTTATATGACTGGATCATTTTTACCTCAGTTAATAGTGTTGAGATATTTTTTAAAAAACTCTTTGAAAAAGGTCTGGACTCAAGGGCCCTTTATAATACAAAAATATGTGCCATTGGACCAGCCACTGCAAACAAAATCAGACACTACTCTATTATCCCTGATCTAGTTCCTCCAAAATACGTTGCAGAATCCATTATTGAAGCCTTGGGAAAGGATGATATAGCCTCAAAAAATATCCTTATACCAAGGGCTCTTGAAGCAAGAAAGATACTGCCTGATGAGTTAAAAAGACTTGGGGCTAAAGTGAATGTTGTGCCAGTTTATAAGACTGTTTTAGGATCTCAAGATAAAGACACTGTCATTGAAATGATAAAAAACAATATGATTGACTATGTGACATTTACAAGTTCATCAACTGTCAAAAATTTCTTTAAATTAATACCAACAGATTTAATCAAACATAACCCAAAAATAAAATTTGCATGTATTGGTCCAATAACAGCCAATACGTTGAAAGAACATGGCTTTGACTCCCATGTAATACCAGAAAATTATACAATACCAGATCTTGTTCAAGAAATTATTAAGCACAGTTTAACAAATAAGATTGGATATTTGTAAATATGGAAAATAGATACTTAATAAGTATTAGTGGAAAAAACAATCTTGATACTCTTAAAAAAATAACTGATACCTTAAATTTATTTAAATGTGTTGTTTTAGACATTAATGAAGTTGTAATTTTTCAAGATCTCACCATAAAAATCTTGATAGAAATTCCTGAGTTAGTAAATAAGGATGTCTTTTTCAAAGAACTTCTATATACATGTTATAAATTAGGCTTACATATCAATTTTGTGGATCTTAACTCATCTATAATTAATTTTGATCATATTCTAGATATAAAAAGATATATAATTACTGCCCTTGCCCAGAACATAACCACAACACATCTATCTTTACTAATTGACTTGGTTTTTAACGAAAACCTACAAGTGATATCTATTGAAAGATTGTCTGCACCCAAGTTTTCTTCAAAAAAAAGTGAGGGCTTAAGTTGCATAGAAATGACATTAGAGGGCCCACAGATTGATATAACTTCAATAAGAAAAAAGCTCCTTATGTTGTCTCAATACCAAAATATTGAGGTTGGTATTCAAGAGGATACACCATATAGAAGGCATAGAAGACTCATTGCATTTGACATGGATTCCACATTGATTAGAACAGAAGTGATTGATGAACTTGCAAAACGAAAGGGGGTTGGTGATAAGGTAAAACAGATTACAGAAAAGGCAATGAGGGGCGAGTTAGACTTTAAACAAAGCCTTGAAAAAAGGGTATCTTTATTAAAAGGACTTCCAGTTGAGGTTTTAGAAGAAGTAGCATCAACCCTGCCACTTAATGATGGTGCTGAAAAATTGATTAAGAATCTCAAAGTTCTGGGATATAAAATAGCCATAATTTCAGGGGGATTTACATATTTTGGAAATTATCTAAAAAAAAAGCTCGGTATTGATTATGTATTTGCCAATGAGCTTGAAATCAGGGATGGGGTTCTCACAGGAAAAGTAGTTGGTGAAATCATAGATGGAAAGAAAAAGGCAGAGATTTTAAAACACATTGCTGAAAAAGAAAACATATCCCTTGAGCAGGTAATAGCTGTTGGTGATGGTGCAAATGATCTGCCCATGTTAAACCTGGCAGGCCTTGGAATAGCCTTTAGAGCAAAACCAGTTGTAAGAGAGGGTGCAAAACAATCCTTAACCAATGTGGGCCTAGATGCCATCTTATATTTCTTAGGAATAAGAGACAGGGAAGTAATTATTTAGGAGGAAATCATGATTTAAATCATTTTGTCTTCAGAGCTAAGGTTGCTTATGAAGGCGAATCTTTCCGCTATAGCTGACGTTAAAAAATTATCTTTCATATAACATTAAATAGCTATAAAATATAATTGAGCGTGTGTAGGAACACATTTTGCAACAAATACCAGGAGCAAAAAATGGAATTTCTTGAGAATATAGAGACAAAAACATTGTTTGATATAAGTGTGATAGATCTAAACAGATATAAAATAAATTCTATCAAAGTCAGTCCAGAACACAACAAATTTGTAATTCTTTTATATGATATTGATGAGGCGTGTTACCTTTTGATGGAAAATGGAGAGTATGAAGACTCAGATACATTTGAGAATGCCTTGATAGTATATTCTTACAACAATGTTTCCATCAGATGTGGAAATTCAGATAAATTTGATAATGCGTGGAATCTTCAAATTTCTCCCAAAGGAGAAATCTTTTTGCTAGCTTCTAATATGGGATCATGGTTTATATTCAAAAATGGAGAACAAATTGGTGAGTATGAATTTATTTGGGATCTTCAATTTAATAGTAGTGGTTCTTATGCTGCCGCTATAAAAAAGGATATTGGATGTGGAATGATTGTTGACAATAAAGAGTGGCCTAATTTCTACGCTGATGGGTCAAATTTTCTCCTAGCACAAAACTCAGACACAACATTGGGGATATGCAGACTAGTTCAAGTTGAAGAAAAGGATGTGTTAGCCTTTAATAAAGGGACATTTGGTCTGGTGAAAAATGGTATACCTATTAATTCTGTTTTTTACACCATAAAATATCCAGCAATGGATAAAACGGGAGAAAATGTTGCTGCTGTTGCTAGAAATGAAGGGAAAAGGTTTTTGATTCTACAAAATGATACTCATTGGCCAAAGGAATTTGATCTTGCCTGGTACCCTAGATTTCATCCACAAAAAAAGAATGAACTTTATGTTCCTGTAAGAGATGGAAAATGGTGGTTTTTGTATTTAAATGGAGAAAAATTTTTGGATGTGCCTTTTATTCAGCTTTTAGATATTAAGATTAGTGAAAATGGAGAGACTCTAGCATTAATTTGTTCAAAAAAATTCGGTAAATTCACTATATGTGTAAATGGATCATTTTGGAGAAAAAATTTCCCACTAATAGAAGATGTTGTGATTAGTCCAGATGGCTCTAAGGTATTAGCTGTTGTCCAAACTCACTATCCCTGTCTAAAACTAAACAAAATCATCCCAGAACCCAAGAGAAAGTTGATATTAAATGATCAGGAAATAACAGGATGTGTCCAAAAAGTCCTTTATCCAAAATTCTCTAAATCAAGTAGACATTTTGTGGCGTGTATAAAAAAGGATGAATATTATTTCGTATTAGTGGATAATAATATTCTTGATGTTAAGTTTAACCATATATTTGAACCTATTTTTGTAGAAGATTATCTAATCGTGTGGGGAATAATAAATAATAAACTCACTCAACTTATAAAAAAACTTTAATGGAGACTGTTATGAACATCATTTATAGCTTTTTAATAGGTCCTATGGCATGGATATCATTTAGCATATTAATTATAGGATTTATTATAAAAATTTTATATTTTTTCTTTCTATCTAAAAATAAAGATCCAGAAGTATTGAGGTATTATCATATAGGTTATGCATTTAGATCTATTGTTGCATGGAATATTCTTTTTTTAGCAAAAAGTTGGCGACAAAATATTCCCTTCACAATAGCTACTATCCTATTTCACATATCTATTTTTCTTATACCAATCTTTTTAACAGCACATGTAATACTAATACGAATGTCATGGGGAATAAGTTATTTTACATTATCAGAAACTATATCAGATATATTCACAGTTGTGGGTTTGATTTCTGCTGCTTATCTTTTTATAAGAAGAATAATAGACAAAAAAATAAGATATATAAGTACTTTTCAAGATTATTTTTTGATATGTTTGTGCTTCTTAGTACTTTTTACAGGTTTTGTTTCTTACCATCAATTCATTAATTATAAATTTTTTATTTGCACTCACATATTGTTAAGTGAGCTTCTAATTATTTTAATACCCATTACCAAATTATCACATATAATTTTTGCACCAATCTTAAGAGGATATATAGGATCTGAATTTGGACGAATAAGAAATGTCTATGATTGGTAAAATAATTCAACTATCTCAAAATATAGGAGTTTCTATTATGGAATCCATTGAAATAACAGATAGTCATCTGATTAAAGTTAGCCAACAAATATCTACTCAAGATATCAAAAATGCTGTTGATCAGGTGCTGAATAAAGAGAACGGCAGTAGATTAAAATTCTATCTATCATCATGTATTAACTGTGGCATGTGTTTTAATGCGTGTCATTTTTGTATATCCCACAACTTTGATCCCTACTATTCCCCTGTGGGGAAGGTAAAAAATACCTTAAAAAAAATAATAAAGAAAAATGGTGAAATAACACCAATTGAGATGGCAAAAATAGCTGAAATTGCCTTTACTGAATGCACTCTTTGTAAAAGATGTGTTCTGTATTGCCCTATGGGGATAGATACTGCTTATTTGATGTCTGTAGTAAGAAGGATTTGTTGTTTAATTGGGATGGTTCCCCAATATATTCAAGACACTGTAAATTCCCATGCTGCCTTTTTTAATCAAATGTGGGTAAAGGATGATGAATGGGTAGATACCCTAAAATGGCAGGAAGAAGAATTAAGAGGGGAATTTCCCTGGGGAGAAATCCCAATAGATAAGGTTGGTGCAGATTTTATGTACTCTGTCATTGCACCTGAACCCAAATTTAGCCCAGAGTTGATTTATTATATGTCCAGCATATTTAATATTGCAAAAGTAAATTGGACAATGTCATCTCAACCAGGCTGGGATAACAGTGACATGGCAATGTATGTAAGGGATGATACAATTTCTCAACAATTAAAACGTTCTCATTTTGAAGCAGCTTTGAAACTAAAATGTAATTATATTGTAATGTGTGAATGTGGACATGCATTTAGGTCCGTGTACGATACAATCAATAGACAGTTGGGATGGAAATATTATCCAATAAAGGTTATACATGCTGTAGAATTTTTAGCTTATCTATTAAAAAGAGGCAAAATAAAAATAAGAGAAAAAATAAAAGAGCCTGTTACGATTCATGATCCATGTAATATATCTAGAGGCAGAGGACTTCATAACCTGCTTAGAGAGGTTGTGTCTTATTTGTGTGAAAACATAATAGAAATGTATCCAAATAAAGAGCACAATATCTGTTGTGGAGCAGGGGGTGGTGTTATTAATTGTGGCCCAATATATAAAGAAAAAAGGGTAAAAGGCAATAAAGTAAAGGCAGAACAACTAAAAAAGACTGGGGCTAAGATTGTAATTGCACCCTGCCATAATTGTCATAGTGGACTTGAAGATATTGTACAATTTTATGAATTAGATATGAAAGTGAGATTTTTGGGAGAAATAATTTATAACTTAATGGAAAAACCCGTATAATCCTACTTATTAATCCACTTTTTCAACTTACGCCACAACGAGACTCTATCAATACCCATTATCTTTGCAGCCTGGGATTTATTGCCACCGCATTTTTTTAATACCCATAATATATAATCCCTCTCTATCTCCTCAAGTGTAGGGATGTCAGAATCATCCCTTCTAAAGGTATGAACCTCATACATCTGCACATAGTCTGGGAGTAGATCCACATCTATAACATCACCTTGAGCCAAAGCCACTGCTCGTTCTATTACATTTTCTAATTCCCTTACATTTCCAGGCCATGAATATTTTAATAATACATCCATTGCCTGTTTTGTAATATTTTTTACATTCTTTTCCATTTCCTTAGATTTTTGGCGTATAAAGTGATTAACCAGTAAAGGAATATCTTCTTTTCGTTCGCTCAAAGGTGGAAGCTTTATGGTCACGACGTTTAATCTATAGTACAAATCCTGTCTGAAATTTCCTTCTTCCACCTCTTTTTGAAGGTTTCTATGTGTTGCAGCAATGAATCTCACATCTACCTTAATAGGAGTTGTTCCTCCAACCCTTAATATTTCCCTTTCTTGAATTGCACGAAGCAGCTTCACCTGCATAGATAAGGGCATATCCCCCACTTCATCTAAAAAAAGGGTTCCACCATGTGCCACTTCAAGTAGTCCTTTTTTTACTGAATCAGCACCAGTATATGCCCCTTTTTCATGCCCAAATAGCTCATTTGCCATCAATTCTTCTGTAAGCGCACCACAATTAAAGGCAATAAAATTATTTTTTGCCCGTTTGCTCATCTGATGTATATATTTTGCAACAAGTTCCTTGCCTGTACCTGATTCCCCTAAGATCAACACATTTGCATCTGTGGGAGCCACTTGTTTTGCTGTATCCAGTGCAGATAAAAAAGGCTTTGACTTTCCAATTAAAACCACTGAACTCTTATTGTTAGACAATTTTTCTTTTAACTTAATATTTTCAAGCTGAAGCTCTCTTTTAGAAAGGGCTTGTTTTACTATCATCCTAACTTCATTCAATTTGTAAGGCTTGGCTATATAGTGAAATGCCCCACTTTTCATGGCCTCCACAGCAGAATCCACAGTGGCATAACCTGTAATCATTATAACTTCAGTATGTGGAAAATTCTCTTTTACATATCTAAGCACTTCCATTCCATCAATGCCTTCCATCTTCAGATCTGTAACAACAAGGTCAAACTCCTGTTCCTTCAATTTATCTATTGCTTCATATCCGCTGGGCACACTTGTTACCCTGTAACCTTCTTTAATCAAAATCCTCTCCAGATTTTTCCTGGCAATTTCTTCGTCTTCCACAACTAAAATCTCAAACTCTCTATTTTCCATGATTTTAACAAACCTCTATTTTTTATCTGGCAAAAATATGGTGAATTTTGTGCCTACCCCAACCTTACTCCAGACAGATATTGTCCCTCCATGTTGGCTAATTATACCCTGTGAAACAGATAAACCAAGCCCTGATCCCTTTCCTACTTCCTTTGTAGTAAAAAAAGGATCAAATATCTTTCCTATTATCTCTTCAGGGATCCCTGGTCCAGTATCTTCAACCTCTATTACCACCCCTTTTTGTTCTTCATCTCTTCTAGCCCTCACATATATATGTCCACCTGTTTTTTCCATGGCCTGTATTGCATTTAACAACAGATTTAAAAAAACCTGTTGTATGCGTCTGGGATCCACTTTTGCAGTGATGTGATCAGGGATATCTACATCAACATAGACATTGGCTGGTAATTCTCCTTGAATTAATTTTAATGTATTATTTACCAACTGACGTAAATTTTCTTCACTTACGCTAAATTCAGTCTCTCTTGAGAACTCCAGTAAACTTTTAACTATATCTTGTGCCCTATCAACCTGTTTCAAGGCCTCCCTCAAAAGCTCTTTTTGATATTCTATATCCCCTTCATCAATTTCTTCAAGAACAATCTGAAGAGAGGTAGATATGTTGTTCAAAGGATTATTGAGCTCATGTGCCACTCCAGAAGTCAATGTACCCAAAGCTGCCATCTTCTCACTTTGTACAAGTTGTTCATTTCTCCTTTTTATATCAGATAAAAGGGTATTTAGCCTTTCAGCCAGCCTTTCAAATTCATCTCCTGATTTAATATCTGGAATTAATTCATAATCACCTGTACTAATCTTCTTTATTGCATCCTCAATCTCTTTCAAGGGACAGATGACATTTATGATCAAAAAGATCAAAACAATTATTGTTGCACCAATCATTGAAAACACACTCAAGAATAGATAATCCCTGGACTTTTCAATAAGAATGCGTATGGCTCCCTTTTCCTTGTTTATTGCTTCCTCCAGTTTTGTTGTTATAATGTGTCCCTTTTGTCTTACATATTCCGCTTCTTTTAAATCAACGCTATACCCTGCCTCAACTTTTTGCTGGAGAGATTTAATGGCATTTTCATATTCTAACAGTATTTGTTGTACTATATCAAAATTGTGAAACTCCATGTATTCTTTATACTCTTTTAGTATAGTATTAATTAATGAATCTGATTTTCTTAAAAATTCCAGCGCAGTTTTTAAATAAACCTTATCACGAGTTATAAAAAAATTCTTTTCATGCCTTCTGGCTTCAAGTATATAGTTTAGTAAAGTTGTCTTTTTTTCTAATACTGCTATTTTATAGTTCAATTTATTATAGTTATAAAATCCATAAAAACAGATAAAGAAAGAAATAACAAAAAGTATAAAAAATGTAATTAAAATTTTATTTCTAAGACTAATTCTTAACATAGGAATTTATCACTCCCATAAATGAATATAAATGTCTGTTACATAGGATATTTGTTTTAATTTATTACAAAATTCAATTTTCATATCATCTAATATACTATTGTTCAATAGTCTTGTCTAACTAAGATGATACTGGATTTGCAGCCTGATATGCATCTATTTTTTCAGCAACTATTTTTCCAAAACTATAACTTTCTCTGGAGATAGTTATTATTGCCATTTATCCCTCCTCCTTTTATACTTATCATTTTCTACCAACAGCAAGACTGGGTTGATTATTGGATTCCATAAAAGAAATATAAGACAGACAATTCCACAACAAGGAACAAGACCGTCATTATACTTCCAGCCTTTGCATAATCAACAGTCCTATAACCACCAGGTCTCATAATAAGTGCATTCACCTGATGAGTGGGTAACACAAAGGTATTTGAAGCAGAAAGAGCCACTACAAGGGCAGCCATTCTTGGATCTGCTCCTGCCATTACAGCCATATTCATACATAAGGGTACCAGAAGTACTGTTGCACCCACATTGGATATGACAAGTGTAAAAAATGATGTTAGGACTGCCACTACTGTAAGAAGGACAATTGGTGAAGGCTTTCCAATTACTTCTAAAATCTTATGGGCAATAAAAGACGCTGTTCCTGTCTTTTCAAATGCAATACCCAAGGGAATAAGTCCTCCAAGTAAAAATACTGTCATCCAGTCAACGGACTGATACGCCTCATCCACTGTAAGGACACCAGTCAAGATCATTCCAAGGGCTCCAGACATAAGTGCCACAGACAACCTTACCTTAAAAAAGATAATTTGAAAAAGTGCAAGTGCCAGCCAAAACACAGCCCATTTTGCCTTTTGAGGTTTTAAAATTTCTCCTTCTAATGGTGATGCAAAACTAAGTGGTCTAGGTTGTGGCCTATTTTTTAAAATATGAAACTTTTCCCAGGGGCCAAAGAGCAAAAGGGTATCTCCCATGCTTAGTCTAATATTTGTAAGTCCAGCGTAAAAGATCTTGTTTCCCTTGAACAAGGCCACAGGATTTACACCAAATAATTCCTTAAATTTAACTTCGCTTAAGGTCTTACCAATTAACTCTGACCTTGGTGAAACTATGGTCTCAGCAAGTCCTGCATTTGTCCTTGCTAGATCTTCAGCAAAGACCTCTAACTGTGGCTTTAATACTAAATTTAATTCTCTTGTCAGTAGTTCTACATTTTTCTTTGCTCCAACAACTGCTATGACATCTCCGCCCTGTATTGTATCAGAAGATCTTGGCACCAAAGTCTTGTATTTCCTTTTATTTGAATAGATTCCCACAACTGTCACTAAAAAGCGCTCTCGAATTGCCAGCTCTTCCAATGTCTTTGCCTTACCAAAGTCTTCAGGAACTTCTAACTCAAAAACACTTTCAAGCCCTCTATATGCTTCCATCAATAAATCAGATATCCCTTTTTCGGCCTGTCCCTCTCGTGCTGGGAGTACATACTTGCCAAAAAAGGAGAAATAGATAATTGCAGTTGCCAATAGACAGATACCAATTGGAGTTTGAGTAAAAAGCCCAAAAGGTTTTAATTTTTGTCCATTTAAGACCATTAGATCATTTAGTAAAATGGTTGGACTTGCACCTACCAAAGTTATGGTACCTCCAATTATTGCACAGAAACCCATGGGCATGAGTATTCTAGATACTGGAACTCCGGTCCTTTTTGCTATTCTTTGAGCTGCTGGCAAAAATAGTGCTGCTGCTCCAATATTTTGCATCATGGATGAGATAATTCCTACTGTACCAGATATCAGGGTTATAATTCTCTTTTCGTTGTTGCCTGCCAGTTTTATTATTGGACTGGCAACCTTATTCATAACACCAGTTTTATCAAGTCCTGCACCAATTATAATTACCGCAATAATTGAAACAACTGCATTGGAACTTAAACCAGAAAATGCTTCATATGGAGTGACTAACCCCATAAGTGGTAAAAGCACCATCATCATAATTCCCACTACATCTACCCTTACCCATTCAGATACAAACAGGAAAATAACAAATCCTAAAACAATCATTGTAAGGAGCATGTCCTGCGTCATACTATCCTCCCCTTTCAACTAGAATAATTTGAACATTAGATAAAAAAATCCCCTCTTTTTTAAGAGAGGGTTTGAGAAAAACAAAAGGATTAAGGCGTCCTACCCATAAGATAATTATTTGCTTTTTTTATTTTCTTCCTTAAACAAAAAACAAATACCAAAAGTTACTATAACAAGTAAAATTTTTAAATAAAATGCCATATCCATTTTCCTATGTCACCTCCTTAACCAAATTATAAAAAAGGGCCAATCTCAGGCCCTTTTTTATACCATTGAATAAACACATACAGATGGTCTCTTACTTGCCCTATTTTCCGATGTACATGGTACAAAATCTCTTTCTTTATCTGATATAACAAATTCAATCCCTGGTATCTCTCTTTTGATCTCTTCTAGAGCATCATCTTTGTTCAAAAACTTCACTACATGTTCAAGCTCTATTCCTTGTTTTTCAGCAAGATCTCTAAAATTTTCTGCTGATAAGTTACATTTTTCCATAAATTCTTCTCTAAGTTTTCTCCTTTCATTACTTTTTACAGGTAAATCATCACCAATCGGAGCCGCATTTAGAGCAACAATTTTATAATTAAACTTTTTTGCCATCTCTATAGAATATTCAATCACATCTTTTCCAAAAGAATTGCCATTACCCACAACTAATAAAATGGACTTTACATCACCTAAAGAAGTATCTTTTTTCATACGCCGTTTCGCTTCGCCATGTTCTCCTTCCTCAGCAAATGCAACTGCCTCCTGGTATTTAATTATCTCTTCTTTTGCCTCATTTGCCTTTTTCTTGAATATATCAAAAAGCCCCATACCTAACCTCCTTTTAAAAATTATTAAGTTCCAACCATTATAATTGGTATGTCTACTTCTTTTTTCAACCTATCAAGATAAAATTGGCTTTTTTTATCCTTTTTAATAGCCAAAATTGCCATCAATATATCTTTATTTTTCCTTATAAAATCTTTTGTCTCTTTTAAGAATTCACCACTTTTTAACACTAGACGTGCATGGATTCCACAATTCTTCAACTTAGTAATATAAGGATGAAGATTCATAACTGCTTCATTTATAATCTCTTTGGCAATGTCATGCTGATTTTCTTCTGCAAAACCAACAGCAACATACACATCTTCCATCAAAGACTTTACAGCACCCAAAAGACTTTTTTTCCTGTTTAAAAAAGCTATCCCTTGATCTTTTGGCACAACCTCTAAGATTTCTACTTGTGAGTTTAAGGAGGTGGCCAGCTCCACTGTATAACTCACACTTTGTAGATCAGGATAGATACCATTACTGACCACCAATATCTTCCCCATCTCTTACCTCCTATTACTCAAAACCAAAATGTTACAATCTAATTTGTGGCCTTTGCTGTTTTTTCTCAATCCTTATCCCTTTTTCCACCCTCTTCTCTTTATCTTCATTCAAGATATTTACTGACTCCTCATGTAGATTTGCCTCTGCAAAGGTCACTGCTACCATAATCCTTTCAAGTTTTTTTAAAACTTTTTCTTTTTTCAACATCTTATACCCCCTTTTTTCTCTTTGCTACTGTATCAGCAAACAAGGTGCCAAATTTGCAACATATTGTTTTCATTAAAAATAATATTGTAACACCACATTTTACAGACATTATATTATTGCAAAATACAACATGATTATTTTTAAAATTCCATTTTATCATTTAAATTTAAATAGTTACCAACGCAACAATAAAAATGCAACAGTTTTAATATAAATGTTGCATCTTTAAACATTACAAAATCAACAATAAATACTTCACTTTTGGTGCTCTATAATTTAATATAAAAAGAAGAGACATCAATGACACTTTTTGGAGGTAGAATGATCTTTTTTAATAAAAAAGAGAATAAAGAAGCACCAGTTAAAAAATCAAATGAAGTGGAAGAAGGCTTCTCTGAACTTTCTAAGCTCAGAAAGGAAATAATGGAAAAAGATCTTCCTGATTATGTGGCAAAGGCTGCATTAAAGGAGTTAGACAGGATAAAATATGTCTCTGAATCTTCTGCAGAATACACAATTGGGATAAATTATATAGATTATCTTCTCTCTCTCCCCTGGAATACCTTAACCAAAGACAATCTTGATTTAAACAGGGCTGCTGAAATATTGGATATGTATCATTATGGGCTTCAAGAAATTAAAGACAGGATCTTGGAACACCTTGCTGTAAGGATCTTAAAGTCTCAAAAGAGATTTAAAATTTTAGTTGTGGATGATGAAAAGCTCACATGCATGAACATAAAGCATGTTTTAGAGAAAAAGGAATATGAGGTGTATGGAGCACTTAGTGGTGAAGAAGCATTAAACTATATAAACAAGATAAATTTTGATCTAATAATTACTGATCTTAAAATGAAGGAGGTTGATGGACTCTCAGTACTTGATGCTGCTAAAAAGGCAAGTCCTTCAACAGAAGTTATTATTATCACTGGTTATGCCACTGTATCCAGCGCAGTAGAGGCATTAAAAAAGGGATCTTTTCATTTTTTATCAAAACCAATCAAACTCGATGAGCTCATATCCACAGTTGAAAATGCATTAGAGAATCAGCTAGTTGAGTTTGAATCAAAAGGACCTATCTTATGTTTTGTTGGTCCTCCTGGAACTGGAAAAACATCTTTAGGAGCTGCAATTGCCAAAAGTATGAATAGAAACTTTATCATGATCTCTTTGGCTGGTGTAAAAGACGAAGCCCAGCTTAGAGGGCATAGGAGGAGTTATGTAGGCGCTCTTCCAGGTAGAATTATACAGGAGATAAGAAGGGCTGGATCCAAAAATCCTGTGTTTATGTTAGATGAAATAGATAAAATTGGACAGGATTTTAAAGGCGATCCCTCTGCACCTTTACTTGAAATCTTAGATCCGCACCAAAATAAAAACTTTGTGGACCATTACTTGGATATACCCTTTGATCTCTCAAAGGTAATGTTTATTGCAACAGCAAATACCACTGACACAATCCCAGCTCCACTTCTGGATCGATTGGAGATAATACCTGTTCATGGATACTTGGAAGAAGAAAAGATAGAAATTTGCAAAAGGCACTTAATATCAAGAGAAATAAAAGAAAATGGTTTAATAGACTACAATATAGTATTTGAACACGAAGCAATAAAAAAGATTATAAAAGAATATACAAAAGAAGCAGGGCTTAGGAACCTACACAGGCAAGTATCCTCTATACTTAGAAAAACTGCGAGAAAAATTGTGAATAAAGAGTTTGGTGAAAACAAAAATATAAAAATTACATCAAAGGATGTGGAAAATCTCCTTGGACCGCCCAAATATAAGCCCACTATATTAGATGTAAAAGATAGAGTTGGAGTGGCAACAGCCCTTGCATGGACCCCATATGGCGGTGAAATATTATTTATAGAATCAACGAAAATGCCAGGATCAGACAAACTAATTTTAACTGGATCTCTAGGCAATGTCTTAAAAGAATCAGCTCAAGCAGCACTTAGTTTTATCAAGTCCAATGCCCATCTATTTGATATTGATAATAATTTTTTTAAATCACACGATATACACATACACGTCCCAGCAGGTGCCATACCAAAGGATGGACCATCTGCTGGAGTGCCCATCTTCGCATCTCTAATCTCCCTAATAACAGGCAAAAAATGCAAAAGAGATATTGGACTTACAGGAGAGATTACTTTGTCAGGAAGAGTGTTACCAGTGGGAGGTATTAGAGAAAAATTACTTGCAGCAAAACTTGCTGGTATAAAAACTGTAATCTTTCCAGAAAAAAACGAGCCAGACTTTACTACAATCCCAAATTCCTTAACTCAAGACTTAAAAATTATCTTTATAAAAGAACTCATAGAAACAATGGATCTAGTTTTAATATAGATATTATTTAGTTAATAACACTTAATAACACTGATTTTTATTTTTTAATTATTATTTCTATCTAAAACACTGTTTATAAATTGTTTCATTTTTAAACATATTTTTTTGTTGACAGAATATAAAAAACTAGTTATAGGCTTTAAAAAAATATTGTTCTTTTTTTCACAAAAAAGAGTGCCTTTATGGTTAAAAAAATAACAAAAAATAAAATTGAAAATAGGAGGTAAAGGATTATGAGAAATAGGTTTGTTAACTCTATGATTCTCTTATTTATTTTGTTGTTTTTATTTTTTATAGTTCAGTATGGATTTTGTGCAGAAACTGCTAGTGCTAAAACTGCAGCTGCAACAAAGCCCTGGTGGTTTTGGCCAGCTATTCTTTTCATTTTCTGCTTTGTATTAGGTATAATTGCTGTATTAGCAGGTGTGGGAGGAGGAGTTTTATATGTGCCCTTGGTTTCAGCCTTTTTCCCATTTCATTTAGATTTTGTGAGAGGAGCAGGCCTTTTTGTTGCTCTTTCTGGAGCATTAGCTGCTGGACCAGGATTACTTAAACGAAACCTAGCAAATCTAAGATTGGCCCTTCCTGTTGCATTAATTGCTTCTACATCTGCCATTGGTGGTGCGTTTTTAGGTTTATCCCTCCCTACTAACATTGTCCAAATATTACTTGGAGCTACAATACTCTTTATAGCAGTATTATTACTTACTTCAAAAAATGTGGAATACCCTGTGGTAACTAAACAAGATGCCATTGGTCTCGCCCTTGGGTTACATGGTAGCTATTTAGAAGAGTCTACAGGACAAATTATTGAGTGGAAGACCAAAAATACCCTTGCTGGTCTTATTTTATTTATCTTTATAGGAACAGTGGCTGGTATGTTTGGTCTCGGGGCTGGTTGGGCAAATCTCCCTGTTTTAAATCTAGTTATGGGTGTACCTTTAAAGATCGCTGTTGCAACTAGTAAGTTTTTGCTCTCCATTACAGACACCTCTGCTGCCTGGATTTATTTAAATAGAGGTTGCGTGATTCCGCTTATTACTATCCCCTCTATTATTGGGCTTATGCTGGGATCTATTGTAGGAGTAAAAATCCTTGCTAAGGCCAAACCTGCCCTTATTCGTTATCTGGTAATAGGGGTACTTATATTTGCAGGGGGAAAAGCACTTTTAAAGGGTCTTGGTCATTAAAAAATAAAATATATCTTTGGAGGTATAATTATGAATAATAAGGTTAAAGTAAGACCAGAACAGCTTCTTTATGCTGAAATACTATTTTGGGGAAGTTGGGGAAGTATTGCACTTATGATTATAACATATCTATTATATATTTTTGGTATTATGGATCCTTATATACCAATAAAGACCATTGAGCACCTATGGCATCTTCCTGTAGATGAATTCTTAAAACAGACAAATATTCAACCTGGATGGACTTGGATAACAATGCTAGGGAAAGGAGATTTTTTAAATTTTATAGGAATTGCCATTCTAGGGGCACTTACAATAATTGGATACCTAACTTTGATACCAGCATACTTAAAAGAAGGTGAAAAAGTGTATACTGCAATTGCAACAGTTGAAGTATTGGTGTTACTATTAGCTGCATCAGGAATTTTGGGAAGTGGTGGACATTAATTTTAATATATAAAAGGAGAATTCATGGATCTATACACATCTGTGAATTCTCCTTCTTCTATCCTTTTTTCCTCTTTATCCAACTTTACACAACTTATGTTACATTATAACTTGCATCACTGCCCAATTTAATATATAAATAAATCAACTGTTTTTAACAGCAACTATAAAACCCAGCAAGATGACAAAACCATGCAAGTGTCTAATATTTTGCATTATAAAAACAAATATCCAACTATTGGAAAAAATGTATTTATTGCACACAATGCCTGTGTAATAGGGGATGTTGTTATTGGAGATTTCTCAAGTATATGGTTTTATACCTTAATAAGGGGAGATGTAAATTTTATAAGAATAGGAAGTAAGACAAATATTCAGGACCACTGCACATTGCATGTTACCACAGAGAAATTTCCTTTACATATTGGCAATATGGTCACCATTGGTCATAGAGCAGTGGTTCATGGATGCACAATTGATGATGAATGTCTCATTGGAATGGGTGCCATAATTATGGACGGAGCTCATATTGAAAAACACTCAATTGTTGCTGGAGGTTCTGTTGTAACACCTGGTATGAAGGTAAAATCAGGCACACTGGTTGCTGGAATTCCAGCCAAAGTAAAGAGGAACCTTGAAACAAAAGAGATTGAAAATATCATAAACACAGCAAAACACTATGTAAAAATTGCATCCAATTATAAATAATAACTTGTATTGTCTACTAAATTTTGAAAGATTTAACACCTTCAAAACCTATTTCATATCTAAAAGAAAGCACATTACCTCAGGAAAAATAAGAGTGTCCTTTTTTAAAATGACATATCTTTAAATCAACTTCTTTATCTTGGGTCAATGTTTTTATCTTGCACTACTTTAAAAAATCATAAAAATTTATATTGCAAAATTATAACCAAGTTATTAAAGTCTTTTTATAGAATTTCATATAAAAAACTAAAGGAAGGGATGTTATGAAGATAAAATTCTTAGGAGCAGCCAGGACTGTCACTGGCTCCTGTTTTCAGATCCAATTAAATAATCATAAATTTTGCATTGACTGTGGACTGCATCAAGGAAACAAAGAGATTGAAGAAAGAAATAGACTTACAGATTTATATGATATTAAAAACATAGAATTTATTATATTAACTCATGCACACATAGACCATTCAGGACTTATTCCAAAGTTTGTAAAAGAGGGATTTAAAGGCGAAATCTACACCACACATCCCACAATGGATCTATTAACAATAATGTTAAAAGACAGTGCCCATGTTCAGCAAGCAGAAATTGAATGGTTGAACAAAAAGAGAAAAAGACAAGGAAAATCCCTTTTAGAACCCCTTTATACAGAAATAGATGCAGACAATTCTATACCACTTATACGCACAATAAATTATGGACAAATGTTTTCACCGTGTAAGGGGTTAGAGGTTATATTACATGATGCAGGCCACATATTGGGATCAGCTATAATAGAGACAAAAATAACAGAGCAGGACAAAAAATATAGTGTGGTATTTTCTGGGGATTTAGGCAGACCAAACCAATTTATAGTAAAAAATCCATCAAAGATAGATTATGCAGATTTTTTATTCTTAGAATCCACCTATGGCAATAGACTCCATAAAAATGAAGAACAGACTCTAGATGAACTAGCTGAGGCAATAAATTATAGTTATAAAAACAACGAAAAGACTATAATACCAGCCTTTGCAGTGGAGAGGACCCAGGAACTTATATATGCCCTCTATTATCTTATTAAAAAGAAAAAGATACCTGAGTCTATACCTGTTTATCTTGACAGCCCACTTGCAATAAATGCCACAAAGATATTTGACAAATATCACAGTTATTTTGATGAAGAATCAAAGGAGCTCTTTAAAAAAGGAGAAAATCCTCTAAAACTGCAAAACCTCAAATTTTCTCTTTCTACAGAAGATTCCATTAGGCTTAATAACTTAAATGAACCAGCTATAATAATCTCAGCTAGTGGAATGGCAAATGCTGGTAGGATTAAACACCACTTAAAACACAATCTATGGAGACGCGGAGCAAGTATAGTATTCGTGGGCTTTCAGGCTCAGGGAACCCTGGGAAGAAGAATTGTAGATGGAGCAGAGGTTGTAAAGATATTTGGAGAAGAAGTTGAGATCCATGCAAAGGTCTTTACCATTAACGGATTCTCTGCACATGCTGATCAAAGACAGATCCTTCAGTGGCTTGAAAATTTTAAAAATCCTAACATGAAGATATTTCTTGTACATGGAGAGTATAAATCTCAAAAAGTTTTAAAAGAAAAGATCCAGGAAAAATTTCCCTTTGAAGTTTATATACCTGATTATCTGGAAGAAATAGAAATTCTTACAGATAAGATCACAAGTGAGATAAAAGAAGAAGAAAAGAAGATCAAGGAAGTAACAATAGATTGGGATTTTTTAATTGATGAAATAAAACAAAAACTAGATGCCCTTACCCAGAAAAAAGAAAGACTTTCAGCATTAGATTGGGTAGTGCAATCAGAACTTAGAGAAGAGATATTAGAGGTAAATTATCGCCTTTCAAAGTTAATATCTTCTGTTTAAATCAATTAAATATATCAAAAATGGCAACTTAAGTTAGTTGCCATTTTTTACAATCTTTTCAAAAGCTGCCTAGCTCCCATAAGTGTGGGATCCCAAACTGGGCCAAAAGGAGGGGCATAGGCAAGGTCACACTGAAAATACTCTTTCACTGTGAACTTTGCATGTAATGCCACTGCAATGGAATTGATCCTATGTGCAACACCCTCTTCACCAACCATCTGTGCTCCAAGTAACCTTCCCGTGCCTTTATCTCCAACCATGTGGATTAAAATCTTTTTTGCACCAGGATGACGGTGTGCCCTTGACGAACTTCTGATGGTCACAGAAACTGGGTCAAAGCCATATTTTTTAGCCTCTTGGGCATTTAACCCTGTCCTGGCAACCTGAAAACCAAAGACCTTAAAAACCGCTGTGCCAACTATGCCATCAAATGTCTCTTTTTTCCCTGCAATATTATCAGCAGCAATGATCCCACCCCTATTTGCAAGCAAGGCAAGAGGAACATAAGTCTTTTTTCCAGTAATCACATTATATGTATCAGCGCAATCCCCTGCAGCATATATATCATTATCTGAAGTTTTAAATGTCTTATCAACAGCTATGGAATCTTTTATTGATGTTTCCAACCCCGCACTCTTTGCCAGTTCACTATTTGGCGCAACACCCACTGCCATCAAAACCATATCACAATGAAGATCAAATCCATCACATATAACATGCAGTTTGTTATTATTTAGCTTTATTTCATTAATTTTGGAGAAATAGAGCTCAATACCTTTGTTCTCAACCTCTTGTTTTACCTTATCAGCAATCTCTTCACAAAAATTTGGCAAAAATCTGGGATTTGGTTTGACCATCTGAACTGATATATTCCAATTTCTAAGTGCTTCACACATCTCTAAACCAATATATCCCATACCAATTATTACTGCACTTTTTACACCTTTTTCCTGAATAAATTTTTTGATACGTCTAGCATCCTCAAGGTTTTTAAGTACAAAAACACCTGGCAAATTATTTCCTGGGATATCAAGTCTTATAGCCTTCGCACCTGTTGCAATTAATAATCTATCATATGGTTGTTCAAATTCACCTTTCTCATTTAAACCATATACTATCTTTTTTTGAGGATCTATCTTTATAATTTCATGATTTAGTCTTAGATCAATTCCCTGTTTTTCTCTAAATACTTTTGCTGGTCTAACAACCAAATCATCTATTTCTCTTGATGGATCTCCAATATTGTATGGCATTCCACATGCGCTATAAGATACATCCTTTGTCTTTTCAAAAACAATCACATTTGTATCTGGCATTATTCTTTTTAATCTAGATGCTGCAGACATACCTGCAGCATCTCCACCAATTATCACTACATCCATGATATTATACCCTTTAGCTCAACTTAAAGACAACTCTATCTCTATATTCTTCCTGTTTTCCCTTATTCCACATGGAAACAGGTCTATAATATCCCACTACCCTTGTATAGACTTCTGTCTCTTCTCCACATTTTGGGCATTTAAAATGTTCACCTTTTAGATAACCATGATTTTTACAAACAGAAAATGTTGGGGTTATTGATATATATGGAAGTTTTGTATTACTCATTGCCTTAATAATAAAATTTTTAAGACTGTGTAAATCTGTTACTGCCTCACCAAGATAAACATGAAACACTGTGCCTCCTGTATATAGTGGTTGCAATTCATTTTGATGTTCCAGTGCAGTGAATACATCATCTGTAAAGTCCACAGGAAGACAGGTAGAATTTGTATAATAGGGCTCATTATTACCAGATGTAATTATATCTTTATAAAGTCTTTTATCTATCCTTGCCAGTCTATAGCTAGCTCCCTCAGCAGGTGTTGCTTCTAAATTATATAAATTTCCTGTCTCTTCCTGAAAATCTTTAGTAAGTTCCCTCAGATGTTCCAGTGTCCTTTTCATTAATCTCATTCCAGCAGGTGTTTCTATTCCTTTTCCCAGAAGATTCAAACATGCCTCGTGACCACCAATGATTCCTATTGTGGAAAAATGATTTTTCAATCCATTTTTTAAATATCTCTTGGAATATGGAAACATACCTTTCTCTAAATTATCAGACACCCATTTTCTCTTAAACTCTAAAGATTGTTTAGCAAGCTCTGCGTATTCAGTTACCAGATCCAAAAAGTCCTCCTCGCCCTGTGCAAGATATGCAAGCTTTGGCAAATTAATGGTGACCACTCCAATTGAACCTGTTAGATCCCCTGCTCCAAAAAGCCCTCCTGTCCTCTTCTTTAGTTCCCTTAAATCCATCTGCAATCTACAACACATTGACCTTACATCTTCTGGCTTTAGATCAGAATTTATAAAGTTTTGAAAATATGGAACACCATATTTGGCTGTGAGTTTTAGAAGAAGTTCTCCTACCTCAGAATCCCATGGAAAATCTTTAGTCACATTATATGTTGGAATTGGAAAGCTAAAGATACGTCCATGATAGTCTCCTTCAAGCATGGTTTCCAAAAAGGCCCTATTTATCATTTCCATCTCTTTTTCATATTCACCATAGGTGCTATTGTGAAGCTTCCCATCAATTATCACTGCCTCATTTGCAAGGTGCTCAGGCGGGATCAAATCAAAGGTCACATTGGTAAAAGGAGACTGCCCACCCCATCTAGAGGTGGTATTCAAGTTAAATATGAACTTCTGTATAGATTGTTTTACCTCTTTATATGTGAGTTTATCCTTTCTTATAAAAGGCGCTAGGTATGTATCCACATTGTTAAATGCCTGGGCTCCAGCCCACTCATTTTGGAGTGTGCCTAAAAAATTCACCATCTGACCTAATGCAGAATCAAAGTGCTTTGCAGGCCCTGCGGAACATCTGCCTTCTAAATTAAATCCCTCAAGCAGCAGATCCCTCAGACTCCATCCAGCACAATACCCTGCCAAGCCAAAAGAGAGATCATGGATATGAATATATGCATGTTCATGGGCAAGTCTTATCTCCTCTGGATATTTTTCAAGTGCATACCTTGCCTGGACTGATCCAGAAAGATACAACATAAGCCCTTGAAATGAATGAGCCATGTTGGCATTTTCATTGACCCGCCAATCATCCTTAGAAAGATAATCATCTATTGTTTTCCCTATATTTAAAAAGGCTTCTGTTTGGGACCGAAGCTGTCTCCTCTGTTCTCTATATACTATGTATCTCTTTGCCACATGATATAATCTGTTTTCCATTAAGACCAATTCTACCATATCCTGCACTTGCTCTTGCTCTGGAATCTCTATGCCTAAAAGCTTTTTTTCTACCTTTATGGCCAATCTTTTTGCCAGTAATGGATCTTTTATTCCACTTGCATTAAGGGCCTTTAAAATGGCATTTGCAATCCTATCAACTGACCATGTCTCTATCCTCCCATCCCTCTTTTTTATTTTTTTGGGCTTATCCATTGTTTTTACTTTCTTCTCTCTATTTAAAGCAATCTCTAAACTCATATCCATCTCCCTTTACCTTATATTCAATAAGAAAATAAATCCCCCGAAACTCCAGAGCCCTTACTCTTCATATCTTTGTTTTATAAAAAATCTAAAAAAATGGATAAACAAAATAGGATAGTTCCCTACATCTTCCGCTATCTATGCATCTTTAAACCCAATATTACTAACTTCTCTATATTCTTGAAGTATGAGGTCAAAGCCTTTTGGTAGATAAGTCTTTATAATACGAATATCCTCTTGTGTCAAAAAGGGTACTTTTGTGGTTCTGAAAATAAATTTAGAGGGATAGGAATTTGCCATTTCAAAAATTTTATAAAAATTTTTTTTGACCTCTCTTTCTGTGATCTTATTGCCTGTAAGTATTGGATATTTTTCAAAAGGCCCTTTTATATCAACAGCAAAAAGATCAACCATTTTTTCTTCAAGTAATGTTTTAATTATATCTGGCTTTGAACCATTTGTATCAAGCTTAACCTTAAAGCCCAGTTTCCTGATCTCAGAAATGAGCTCATGTAGATGATTAAATATGGTTGGTTCTCCTCCTGATATAACAACACCATCAATCCACATCTGCTTTTTAACAAGATATGAAAATATGTTATCAATGGGAATAGTAGGGCATCTTTCAGGGAAAAAGGCAATATCTTTGTTATGACAGGTTGGACACCTGAAATTGCAACCACCCAAAAAAATCACACTTGTGACAAGAGATGGCCAATCACATAGGCTTACTGGCTGAAATCCCTTAACAAGACTCCACTTCACACATCTGCCTTTTTACACCATTTTTTTGTTTATCTTCAAATTCAAACACAAATGTAGCATCACCTTCTCTTCTTTCAACAGACACATATACCACTCCACCATGTTCCAATCTACCAAAGAGTATTTCATCTGTAAGTGGATTTGCTATCTCCTTTTGAATAACACGTCTTAGAGGCCTTGCCCCATAGTCTGGATCAAAACCTTTTTCAGCCAAAACCTCTCTAGCTTCTTCAGTCAATTTCACAACAACCTTTTTGTCCCTTATTTGTTCATTTAACTCCCTAATAAACTTATCCACAATCTTTTTCATGAGATCTTTTGATAGAGGTCTGAATGGAATTATGGCGTCCAATCTATTTCTAAACTCAGGGGAGAAATATCTTTGTGCAGCTTTGATCCCTTTATGAGACTTATCCTCTATCTCGCCTTTTGCAAATCCAATGGAAGAAGTGGACATCTCTCTTGCACCAATATTTGATGTCATAAGGAGGATTACATGTCTAAAATCTGCTTTTCTTCCTGTATTATCAGTCAAAGTAGCATAGTCCATTACCTGTAATAGTATATTAAACAGATCTGGATGTGCCTTTTCTATCTCATCTAACAATAGCACACTCTGGGGATGTTTTCTGATAGCATCAGTCAAAAGTCCTCCTTGATCAAATCCAATATATCCAGGGGGAGCACCAATTAACCTCGCCACTGAATGCTGCTCCATATATTCACTCATATCAAATCTGAGAAAATTGATCCCCAATATATTGGCCAGCTGTCTTGCAAGCTCTGTCTTTCCAACTCCAGTTGGTCCAACAAATAAAAAGCTCCCAATTGGTTTATTTGGTTCTCTAAGCCCCGCCCTTGCCCTTTTAATAGCCGCAACCACCTGCTTTACTGCCTCATCTTGACCATACACAACCTTTAACAATTCTTGTTCTAAAGATTTTAACCTATTCTTGTCTGACCTCTCTACACTCTTTATTGGCACCCTGGCCATCTTTGCAACAACAGTCTCCACATCCTTTACACCAACAACCTTTCTATCCTTTTTGTGCAGAGTCAAATGAGCACCACATTCATCAATTACATCTATTGCCTTGTCAGGCAAAAACCTGTCAGGCAGATATTTGATACTCAAATCAACTGCAGCCTCTAACGCCTTATTTGTGTAAGAAATATTGTGAAATTGTTCATAATATTTTTTTAGGCCTTTTAAAATCTCAATAGTTTCTTCACGTGATGGCTCCTCAATATCTATCTTCTGAAAACGCCTAGATAAAGCCCTGTCTTTTTCAAATAGGTTTTTGTATTCCTCATAGGTTGTTGACCCAATACATCTAATCTCACCAGATGCCAAAACAGGTTTTAATATATTTGATGCATCCAAAGATCCACCACTGCTTGCACCAGCACCCACTACTGTGTGTATCTCATCAATGAACAATATCACATTATCTCTTTTTTTTTGCAATTCATTTATTATGCCCTTGAGTCTTGCCTCAAAATCTCCCCTGAACTTGGTGCCAGCGATTAAAGATCCCATATCAAGGGCATAGATGGTGGTATCTAGAAAACGTTCAGGTACCTCACCTTTGGCAATCTTATATGCAAGACCCTCTGCAAGGGCAGTCTTTCCCACCCCTGGCTCTCCAACAAAGAGTGGATTGTTCTTTCGTCTTCTGCACAATATTTGAATGGTCCTCTCAAGTTCTTTTTTGCGACCAATCAAGGGATCAATAAGACCCATTTTTGCCTTTAACACAAGGTTTTGGGTATATTTTTCTAAAAATGACTCACCTTTTTTTTGAAAAGGTTGTTGTGTTTTTGGGCCATGGGATATATATTCTAAAATATCTAACCTCTCTACTCCATGACTTTTTAAAAAATATACTGCATATGAATCTGTTTCTTCCATTGCTGCCGCCAAAAAATCCCCAGGTTCCACCTCTTTTTTGTCTGCTGATTGCACATGAATAATTGCCCGCTGAAGAACCCTCTGAACAGCCAATGTCTGGATAACCTCTTTTCCAGAAGTATGGGGATATGACTCTAAATTGTCAGCAAAATATCTCTCTAGCTGTCTTTTTAAACGAGATAAATCTACCCCGCAATTTACTAAAATATCTTTGCCTTCAGGCACCAAAAGATATGCATACAACACATGCTCCAAGGTCAAAAATTCGTGATGTCGTATTCGTACTTCCCTGATTGCAAGGGCAAAAATCTTTTCTAACTCTCTACTTAACATATTAAACCTCTTCTATGGTGCATTTTAAAGGAAAACCTTCCTTTCTAGCCATGTTATGAACAAGGGCCACCTTTGTTTCAGCTATTTCATAGGGATAGACCCCACACACACCTATTCCCGTATGGTGAATATTGAGCATAATCCTTACTGCCTCAGCCTTGGGCTTGTGAAACACTGTCATCAACACCCTAACAACAAACTCCATTGTTGTATAGTCATCGTTGTGCATTAAAACCTTATACTTTGGTGGCTCTTTCAGCTCCTCATCCACAGATACATCTTCTTGGAGTTCTGGTAGCTCTTTAATATCCATGTTCCAAAACTCCATTTAAATCTTGTCTTATTTTTTTCCACTCTTCAAATGTAAAATTATCATCTGGGGCAAGCCCCAACTCTTTTCTCTTCTCTCTATTGATTTCATGATAATTTCTAATATCTTTTTTCTGTAAATCAAGGCCAATCTCTCTTGCAACCTCTATTATATCCATATCGCCTTTTGTTTCAACCTCTAAATAATCCCCAAATGGAAGTATATCTAGACACACTACTACATCCTCTTTTTCCCACTTCTCTCTTATTTTTTCATATTTAAATGATACAGCTAATCCCAAATTTTTTAAAATCACAATCAAGTTATCTCTGTTTTTGATTTCAGTCTCTATCTCTTCCATGGACTTAAGATCAGAATCAGACGCATCTGTTGGTTGTTTAAAGCATAAGATATGTCTGTCTCTAATACTTCTTAACCTGAGCAATTTTTTTTGGGTTTTCAATCTTTTATCTTGAAAGTCAAAAACAACATTCTCTTCAAAATACCTGTCCACAAAATTAAAACCCAGCTCTTTTAACCTATCTCTAATATGGTGAAAATTGTCTATTGAAAATTTGATCTCTTTCTCTGTTGCCATGGTTTCAATCTATAAAAGCAAAGGATTTTCATCAAGAGAAAAGTGCTTATCTTATAATAAATAAACTTCTCATATCCTTTTTAAAAAATTTTTATGCCTTTCTTTTAAACATCTTTTCTAACATATTTTTCTCAATAATTATATTTGTTGGCCTTCCATGTGGACAAAAATCTCTATTTTCACATTTTAACCATTCTTTAATCAACTGTTCTGTTTCGTGATCTGTTAAATATTGACCTGCCTTTATTGCCCTTTTACATGCTATTATCTCTATAAAATCATCTATCTTGATCTTACCACCCAAAAAAAACTCTGTTAAACACTCTTTAGTCTCTTTTATATCAAGAAATGAAGGATATGAGGTGATTATTAGCTTATCATTTTCTATTTTTCCCTGAAAACCACTTTGTTCAAGAAAGATCTTTATATCTTTCTCATCTATGTCTCTATAGAGTTTAATCTCAATTGGATTTAGGAGTCTTTGCTGCGCTCTTTTTATCTTGTTTTTAAAATTTTCAAACAAGATTCTTTCATGTACAGCATGTTGGTCTAAAATTATTAGCCTCTCATCTTCTTTTATTACAATATAAGTATTTGCTATCTGACCAATATATATAAATTTTTCTTTTGTTTTTTTTCTCTCCTCTTTAAAAACTTTATTTATAGAAAATAGATAATCTTTGTCAAAACTATCTTCTTTGACTGCTAGTATATCCTTATTAAAATGATAATTAGTTTTTAGCTCACTCTTCTGCCCATTTAAATCTATTTTATCCTGTTTTTTATTTTCAAAAAAAGATGCATATATCTTATCTAAAGCTCCCTTTACTGCCCTATATACAATGGAAATTATATAAGATTCATCTCTAAATTTAACTTCCATCTTTGCTGGATGAACATTTACATCTACTTCATTAAAAGGCATATCTATAAATATTACTCCGCAAGGATATTCTCTACCAAGTATCTTGCCAGAATATGCCTGCTTTAAGGCCTTAAGCAAAAGTTTATCTTTAATTGGTCTTTTGTTCACATAAAATATGATCCGATCTCCCCTAGCCTGTGGATACTTTGGATCACCTACATATCCATAAACCCTATAATCCCCTTCTACTAGTTGAACTTCCCTGAAATTTGACACAAGCCTAGCTGGCCATATGTTTGACAGTCTAGTCAAGAAATCCTCTCCCTTAAAAAAATTCAACACTTGTTTCCCCTCCCTGACAAACACAAAATCCTTGTCTAAATGGCACAATGCTATTTTATAAAAGATCTCCTGACACTTTTTTGCCTCCACATTTTTGGATTTCATAAACTTAAGTCTTGCAGGGACCTTCAAAAAAAGATCTCTAACCTCCACCTTTGTCCCCTTATTCATTGCACACACAGATATTTCTTGCTCTTCCCCAAAGATCACCTCTATAACATGACCATATTCGTCTTTTTCTGTTTTGGAACATATCTTTAAATGAGACACAGACCCAATAGATGGAAGGGCCTCTCCCCTAAAACCAAAGGATGAAATAGCAAATAAGTCCTCGTGGGAATATAATTTACTTGTTGCATGTCTTTTTACAGCAAGCCTTAAATCATCTTTATCCATCCCTATACCATTGTCTTGAACCACAATCAAAATATCTCCTCCCCCCTGTATCTCACAATAAATATTGTCAGCCCCAGCATCTAAGCTATTTTCTATTAGTTCTTTAATCACATTTGCAGGGCGCTCCACCACCTCTCCTGCTGCTATCATATTTTGCACATGTTTGGGTAAGATTTTGATATTTGGCATAAATCTATCCTTGTCTAAATTATTGCAATCTAAATCCTTGATTTATCTCTCCTAAAGATCCCAGAGAAATATAAATCACTACCCTATCTTCATCCTGGGTGTGATCAAACTCAGTTGATATGCTCCAACACTGATGTCTATATCTAACTATAGCCCATGTCTTTACCACCTCATCCCTGTATAAATCTTTCTCATTTTCAAAAGAAAATTCCCACTTATTGTTTAAATTAAAGGTTCCTCCAAATGATATGGTGGATAATTTCTCTTGATTGAGCCTATGAATATCATCTGTTAATTTTCTTTGATAATTATAGGAGGTATGCAAATTCAAATTAGTTATTGGCCTTATTTCAAATCTATTTTCCAGCTCTGTGATCCCCTTTATATATGGAGAAAACCACAAATTTCCGGTTAAGGACAAATTTTCAACAGGAATTAATCTATATTCTAACCGCACATCACTAAAAGGCCTTTTTGGATATGTGTGAAGATCCTTCTCTCTACCCGCCTCTTTAAGATCATATTTTTGGGAAATCTTTAACTTTGCTATATCTCTATATTTTTTTGCACCATTTTCATTAGTGGTCTTTAAGGTAAAAATATTATCCAGGCTATAACTTATATATTCTTCTCTGGTATAGGAATCAACAGAATCAAAACGTGGTAGATCATCCCTGGTCCTTAAAAACCTGTGAAAATAACCTAATTCAGGGTTAACCATATGCCTCACTGCAATCTGATCTATACCATTTTTCCCAAACCTAAAGACTCTGTATAATTGTGTTGAATAATCAATATTTGTTTCCAATAAAAATCTATTTTCAAAATTCTGCATATCATTGCCCACTGTATCATCTAAAAAATAACTTGTGTTTCTTAAGGCAATTGATGGAATAATAGTTCCATATATAAAGGATAATGTTTTACTTACTTTTGGATATAAATCTACCCTTGTGCCTTTAGTTGAATATCTTCTATAAAAATATGTTGCAGCGCTATGTGCTTCTAAATCGAACTTGTCATCTAATATTGGCGTTTTATATAAATTAAAGCCAATTTCTGGAAGAGTTTGAACAGTTGTATCCTTTGTTGGATCTAGATTGTGATTTTTATATCTCACATCTTCCCTATATATGGTCTTAAAATAAAGAGAACCAAGATTTATATTTTTTGTCAATGTAAGAAAATTTTCTCTAATCAAACTGTCTTTGTTTAAAATATCCCTTCCAAATGCATCCTTAAAACTTGCTCTACTAGACTCATATCCAAGATAACCAGAATCAAATTCCCTTAAATAGTCCTGATCTGATACATAGTCTATATCCATCTTTAGATCTATATCTGGATTAAGAAAATAAGAATTTATCTTTCCTCTAATCCAATACCTATTCTTATTTGGTCTAATCAGTCCCTCCTCATAAGAGTAAGGAGCGTCTGTTTCAGTGTTATAATCAACTTTATCATGTAGATAACTCACCATAACAAGACCTTTTGTCTTTAAATTTGGGGCAAATCTATATTCTACCCCCAAAAGTTTTCCCCTCTTTGTCAAATATCCTGGGTAAAAGGTCACATCTTGTTCTTCTGATAAAACATGATAATATGGCAATATACCTCCTCTTCCATCCCTTGAAGAAGAAACAAATTCTGGAATTAAAAATCCTGATTTTCTCTTTACTAATACAGGAAGTTGCAGATAAGGAAAATAAAATACCTTATGTTTTTTGATTTCAAAAAATACATGTCTTAACCGTGCCTCACCATCCTCATCAATACGACCTTTTTTTATCCACAATGACCAATCTGGCACCCTAGAATCACAACCTGTGATCTCTGTGTCTTTAAAAACAAAGGTCTTATTTCCTGTTTTCTCCATCAATTTCCCTCTAAAATATAGGTGAGGAACAGAATAAAATATCTCCCCCCCTCTGATCCATCCAGTGGAATTAGTAACATATACCTCTATCTCATCTCCTGAAATAATGTTGCCATTCCAATTAGCAGATACATTTTTTTTCAAATATATTATCCTGTTCTTTTTATCATATTTTCCATAATCAGCTCTTATTTTATAATCCTCAGAGCTCAAATACACATTCCCAAATGCCTCTATAATCTCTTGTTCGCTATGATATTTAACTCTATCTGCAGTCATGTGAAAAGGAGATCTTTTTAACGTTAACTTTAAAACATTATCTTTTGCATTGGCAATTTTAAAAGTAATCAAGAAAAATAAACAGACAAATAAAAAGCATTTTTGCATAAATTACCCCACTACTTCTTCAATGTAATCTTCAAATTATCAAAAAGCTCTTTGACCATATCTCTATTATAATTTTTTACTTCAACAGGATAGGGAATATTTTTTACAAATGTGTAGAGTCTTTTTTCTCTTATGATTTTTTTTACAACATAATAAGATTCATTTTCTATAATAGGTCTTTTTAAAAAATTTATTACTCTAGCTAACCTGAATAATGTAATAAAATCTTGTGTTGTTAAAGAATTGTTCCATGGATATGCAGCAGAAGAGCATAAAAGATAGGGACTTTTGTCTAAAAAAAATCCTTTTTCTTCAAATCCCAAAATCCCAGGAACAGGATAAAACACAGAAAGACCAACCCTAACTCTTTCTCCTAACTGAGCTAAAAATATAAGATTTTTTATACTATCTTTCCAAGACTCACCTCTAAATCCAGCAATAAAATACACAATTGTTTCAATATCTTGTTCCTTTAAATAATCCACTAGCTCAATAAATTTATCCCTTAAAAATGTCCTTTTTTGTTCCAATAATATCCTTTTATTTACATTAACGATTGATAAATTAAATTGTCTAAAACCCAAGTTTATCATTGTTTGTAGGGTATCTATGTCTAATTCCCTATAATCAATGCCATTTTCACAACTAAATAGGACTTTTGAATATCTACTTTTGATCTTTTGCAACACCTCAAAAAAAGACTCTTTTTTTAATAAGACATTGTCATCTTCAAAATTAAATAAAAAAATTTTTGAGTTATCTTCATCAGGCAAGATATCCATCAATAGGTTGGAATCCACCTCCCTTAATTTTCTGCCATGTACCAATGCAACAGAACAAAAGCCGCAATTTTTTGGACATCCCCTTGTTAGATAAGTAGAAAAATATGAAACTCTTTTCGTATTCTTTGTGTTTACCACCGAAGGTATCAAATCAAATCTGACATCCCTTCCAAAAAACTCAGGTATGGCGATTTCAGCTTCTTTTGTTAAAACTGAGTAAAAAAGCCCTGTATTTTCAAAGTATTCTGGGAATACTGATACACCTGCACCACCAACGATTATTTTAATATTTTTGTCTTTTTTCGTGATTTCTTCTGCAACTCTTATAGTGGATTTTGTATAACAAAATGCAAAACATGAAATAAAGACTAAATCAGGAGAATTAAGTAAAATAAGTTCTGCTGCTTTTTTATAATCTGGTCCAAATCTCTTGTATGTGGTAAAATAAGAAAAAGGCCCTACTTCACCATCAATTATAAAATCTTTTAAGTACCTAAGTTCATCTGGTATTTGGATTATTCTGGGCTTTTTGGTATTAGGAAATATATATAGATCAACTAAATATCCCAAGGATTTCAAAATCCTTGCTACAATATGAGCACCTAAAAAACTGCCCCTATGGGGAGTGTAATAAAAATCCTCTATAGGTGGTACCACTACAGCACATCTCATAAAATGAAACAATATATTTTATTTATCAAACTAAAGTTCCGAAAATTGCATGCTGGTTTGTATTATGAGTTTCTTAGTTATTGATAAGTCCCATAACTTTGTATGAAAAAAAATTGAGTGGTCACAGATAATTTCCTAATAGCTGATTTGCAAACACTCTTTAAGGAGGAAAATTACCTGTGAACAACAACTTTATCGCTCAATTTTCAAAAAATATCAAGTTTTCCCATTCATCTTTTGATCGTGTTATCCTTCGCGGTGACATTTTAGACAGACAACTTGCTCTCATCAAAGAATTGCTTAAAATCAAATACTCTTCTTTTGGATTTAAAACTTGTAAACTCAGAAATGCTCTAATCAACTACTTCCGAAATCCCTCTCAAATGTTTAAAGAAAGAGTGTCTACGAGTCCACTGCCCTATCTCCCTCAGTGATGCCAGGAGAATAGTAGGTGATTTTGTAGAATACTATAATTCTAAACGTCTTCATAGCGCCATAGGATATATAACGCCAAAAGATAAGCTTGAAGGAAGAGATAAAGAGATATTTGAAGAACGAGATCGTAAACTTTATGAGGCTAGAGAACGTAGAAAAGTAATGTGTCAAAAGAGAAAAATAATTGTCCCTTCGCCAGAGGTAAAGGAAGAGTCGGCGTCCCCCCGCCGTCGGCACTTTCAGAATCAACATACGAAAAATGGGTGTCAAGGATGCGCCAAAGGCGCACCTGAAAGGCTTGTCCTTGACAACCCTTTGATGTGTGTTACAGGGACATCTGTCTTTTATAGGCCTTTTTGTAAATTAAAACTAGCTTATTTTTATCCGGGAAAATTCCATTTCACGCTGAACCAAGACAATTAAAGTTGGAATTTTTTCAGAAAAAGACAAGCTCCCCTTGCAAGCCATAAAACTTTAAATTATTTATTTTACTTCAAAGCCAAACAATGGGCTGAATCAATGGGATTTCAAGAAGCAATTATATTAAATAAAGATGGTTCTATAACATAATAACAAAAAAGATATACCCTGATGAACTTCCAAAATTTCAAGAAATAATAATGACAAACTCATTCATAGGTGCATTGTCAGCCCAAGTTATTGACAATAAATTTTTTATAACAATGAAAAGAAGTTGAGTCTTAAGTTATATAACTATTTTTTTACATAAAAAATATAAGGTGGATATGTCATGAAAATATTTATACTTGGCGCAGGTGCATTAGGCAGCTTGCTTGGTGCCAGGTTATCAAAAACAAATGAGGTTCTTCTATACTCTACTAATAAAAAACATATTCGAAATATCCAAAAAAATGGTCTTAAAATTGAAGAATTAGATGGCAAAATAGACATATTTAAATTAGATGCTGTTTTTCATAAAGATCAAATAGATTTTGATCCTGATCTAGTATTAATAACACTCAAGACATATTCGTTGGAGAAAGGTTTAAAAGATATATATAACAAATTTTCACCAGATACTTTATACCTTACCCTTCAAAACGGAATAGGTAATATTGAAAAAATCTGTTCTTTTATTTCAAAATCTTATGTTATAGCAGGTACAACAGGACAGGGAGCTACATTGATACAACCTGGATTTATTAAACATGGTGGTAATGGAATAACTTATATTGGAGAAATATCTGGTGAAATTACAGAAAGAATAAACAAGATTGTGGAGAATTTTAATGCTTGTGATCTTGAAACCTATGTTACAGATAATATAAAAAATCATATATGGAAAAAATTATTGATCAACATAGGAATAAATGCAATTACTGCAATTGCCAAAGTAAAAAATGGCTATATTGCAAGTTCTAAATGGGCCAGGGAAATATCACAAGATGCAGTATTGGAGGCATTAAAAGTTGCTAGAGCAATGGGTATAGATATCGATAATGATATTTTTGAGCTAGTAGTTGATATAGCAAAAAAGACTCAAAAAAATATCTCATCAATGCATCAAGATATTATAAATAAAAAACAGACTGAAATTGATTCAATTAATGGAGCAATAGTGGAATATGGCAAAAAATTTGACATAAATACGCCTGTAAACAAGGTCCTTACCAATTTAATAAAATTAATAGAAGAAAAACAAAAGGAGGAAAAAGATGGATAAGCCTTTAACTATACCTGATATCATGGCTGCAAAGGGACAAAGAAAGCTTACAATGCTGACTGCCTATGACTACCCTACTGCACTTTTAGTGGACAGGTGTGGTATAGATATGATCTTAGTTGGAGATTCCCTTGCAATGGTGGTGCTTGGGCATAAAGATACCCTTGCTGTTACAATGGATCAGATGATTCATCATACAAAGGCAGTTACCTCTGCTGTTAAGAGAGCTGTGGTGATTGGAGATATGCCTTTTATGTCTTATCAGGCAAGTGTGGAACAGGCTGTGTTAAATGCAGGGAGATTTTTAAAAGAAGGTGGGGCACAGGCTATAAAATTAGAAGGTGGGGCACAGGTAATACCTCAGATAAAGGCAATTGTGAACGCAGGAATACCTGTGCAAGGTCATCTTGGTCTAACCCCACAAAGTGTAGCTCAACTTGGAGGTTTTAAAGTCCAAGGCAAAAGTGCTGAAGCTGCCAAAAGGCTAGTGGATGATGCATATGCACTTGCAGAAGCTGGATGTTTTAGTATAGTCTTAGAAGCAATTCCAATGGAGATAGCAGAGATTATTACAGAAAAATGTCCAGTTCCAACAATTGGGATAGGGGCAGGGAAACATTGCGATGGGCAGGTATTGGTGTTCCATGATCTAGTTGGGCTTTTTGACAAGTTTGTGCCAAAATTTGTAAAAAGATATGCAAATATCTCAAAAGAGATTGAATCAGCTATAAAAAACTTTAAACAAGAGGTTGAAAATGGAGAATTTCCTTCAGAAAAACACTCTTTTACAATCCCAAAACAAGAACTGGAAAAACTGAAAAATGGATAAAAAAGATCTAATTATTCTAAAAAATGCCCTTCCCTCAAGACCAGATATCATGGGAAGGGAAAAATATTTTAATGCTGCTGTATTGATACCTCTTATTTTTTTTAAAGATGAATATTATTTTTTATTTGAAAAAAGGGCTAAAAGGATCAGACAGGGTGGAGAAATCAGTTTTCCTGGAGGAAAATTTGAACCAAAAGAAGATAGTAGTTGTCTAGAAGCAGCACTTCGAGAGACAGAAGAAGAAATTGGCATCTCAAAAGACAAAATTGAAATAATTGGTAGACTTGACACCTTTGTTTCTCCAAGAGGGATTATAATAGAAAGTTTTGTGGGAGAGTTACATGTTAATTCGTTAGATGACTTTCAGATTGATAAAAATGAAGTGGCTAAAATATTTACTCTTCCAGTAACCTGGTTTGAAAATAATCCACCTGCACAATATCAAGTGGTAGTGGAAATGAAGCCATATTATATAAATGAAAATGGAGAGAAGATTGAAACTCTCCCTATTGACAAATTAGGTCTTCCCCCTATTTATAATAACTGCTGGCCCTCTGTTTGCTATGATGTGTATGTTTTTAAACATCATATTTACACTATTTGGGGAATAACTGCTAGATTCATTGTGGAACTGCTCTCAACCATCAGGGAAGATTATATTTAGGCCAATTTGTTAATTATCTCACCACTCATCTGCTCATTCACTCTGATGGCCTGGGCATTTGCATTGTAAGCATTTTTGTTTTCAATCATCTGGGTAAATTCTTGTGTCAAATCTGTTTCACTTGGTCTTTTTTGTTCTCTTTCATTCTCTATAGTGCTGGCAGCCCTCAAATCGTTATCTTCCTTTTTTATCTCCTGAATCCTACTTCCATTTTGATTCTGCAACTCTTCCAATGTGACGCGAGATGGCTTGAAACCATCAGTATTTACATTTGCCACATTATGGGCATTTACCTGTTGTCTTATATCATATGCTCTTAATGCATTAACGCCAGCAATTACATTCATGGCGTCCTCCTAAATTAAAGTTAATGTTAAAATTCTTTTTATTAAAAATTTAATCTCAAAGCCATTCTGTGTCAATTATTTTTTTAAAGAATACTTGATTTCTGAAATTATTTTTTCTGTAACAACTTCTGGTTCATCACTATCTCTAATGGCACGACCAATTACCAGATAATCTGAACCCATCTCAATTGCCTTTGGTGGAGTCATTACCCTTTTTTGATCTTGTTTTTTTGAAACCTCAACTCGAATCCCTGGGGTAACTATAGTTAAATCAGGGATTTTACTTTTTATAAGTTTGGCTTCATGGGCAGAGGCTACAACACCAGCACACCCTGCCCTGTATGTAAGCCGTGCCCTGTTTAACACTAACTCCTCAACTGCTACATTATATCCCAACTCTTTTAAATCTTTTTCATCGAAAGATGTAAGCACTGTAACCCCTAATATTTTTAAATTACTATCCCCTGCTCCATCCACTGCAGCCCTTAAGATATCATAGTTTCCGTGAACAGTTAAAAAACTCACTCTTCTTTTCCTGATTTGTTTTACAGTCCGTTCCACAGTTTTGGGTATATCATAGAGTTTTAAGTCCAACATTACCTCAAATCCTCTATCTGAAATCATGTCCACAACTTCAAATCCCAGGGAGACAAAAAGTTCTAGTCCAACTTTATAAAATTTAATATAACTTCCTAATCTATTTAACCATTTTTCAACTTCTTCTTTTGTATTTACATCAAGGGCAAAGATAATCCTTTTTTCAATTGGAATATGTTGCATATAAAATTCCTTTTGATAACCTTTACATTAAACAATGCACACCCTCAAAACACTCTTAAAATCAGTATATCCTTTAAAAACCTTATAAATTCCATCTTGTTTTAATATACGCATACCCTCTGATAGACCAACCTTTAATATCTCCTCAACTGGTTTCCCTTCAACAATAAGTTTTTTTATTTTTAGGAGTTGCAACCAAGAGTTCATGAATAGCTGTTCTTCCAGCATATTCTGTGTTTGCACATGCCTCACATCTATCTCACTACGAAATTAAATTTAATAATATTGTATCCTCTAATGCAACGGCATCTGCAGATCTAGGAGATCCATCAAGTAATGAAAGCTCACCAAAAAAATCCCCATCTGAAAATATAGAAACAATTAGTTCTTCGCCCTCTTCTGTTGGTATTGACATTTTGATTTTACCAGAATGAACTATGTATAAAGCATCCCCCACATCTCCTTTATAAAATAGGACCTCCCCTTTCTTAAAATTTTTAATGACCATTCCCTGTATCAATTCTTTTAAAATGTCATCTGACATTCTTTCAAATAAGGGAATCTTCTTTATATCTTTTGGCTTAAGCATGAAATACTCCATCTAGAGATTAACTATTTTTTTCAAAAATTATATAACACACTGGATCTTTATAGTAGAAGGATATTTTGATCCACACACACTGCCAAGGGAATCTTCTAATCTACACATTCGTATTGATTATCAAATGTTGTTTTAATAAAAAATGTTTGTGCTTGTCTACTTAGAAAATCTGAATAACTTTGTAATAGTTCACGGTTGTGTCAACAGTTTTGTGTAAAAATTTTATTGATATTTTTTAAGTTGATTAAAAAATATGGCAACTAGGGCAACAGAAGGTCTAATTTTTTTAAAGATGGGTTAAACAAAAGGCGACTTGGACCAGGTCGCCTTTTTGTTTTTTATATGTTGCATTAACTAAAAGATCTATCTATCTCTTTTTATATAACGCCCAAGAGAAGGATAGCGTTTTACCAATTTATTCAGCAAACGAGAAACGTACGGTATTTCTTTTTGCAATAAAAAAAGCCCCATTGCAATGAATAAAATCCCCTGTAAAACAGGCAAAAAAAGTCCCACAATTCCAAGCAAAATCAAAAAAATTCCAGCTGCGATTCTAACTATCTTTTTCATTGGCCAGAGCCTTTTACTTATAAAAAAGATAGACTATGTAAATAATATATCCCAGAACAAGGGCACCACCTTCTATGCGATTTACTCTACCTAATTTTCCCTTTTTCCATGAACGACATATGGGCCAAAGCACAAAAGTAGCAAGTAACATAACTGGAAAATCCCTATAAAAAACATCTGGAGAAACCTTGATAGGCGTAATAGTTGCTGGTATTCCCAAGATCGCCAGCAGATTAAAGATATTTGATCCAATAATATTCCCCACAGCAATGTCATCTTCTTTTTTTATTGCCCCTGCAATAGATGTGGCCAATTCTGGAAGACTTGTTCCAAATGCTATAAGTGTGAGTCCAATTACCAGTTCATTTACTCCAAGTTTGCGTGCACATCCTACCCCACCCCAAACCAGCAAACGACTTCCCACAGTAAGGCTTACCAATCCCATGATTAAGAAAAAAATTGGCTTAGAGATATTTTTATCTTTTATAGATTCTTTTTCTATAGCAACATCTTTGAGTAATTCATTTGGAGTTCCCTGCTTGCTAAATTGTCTCATCCACCATATAAAAAATGCCATTCCCACAAGCAAGACTATTCCTTCAACTCTGCTAAAAACAAAATCCCTTGCCATAAGCCAGGTAACTAAAGAGACCAAGAGTAAAAACAGATATTCACGGTTGAGCAAAGATGAATGAATGGTAAGAGGTCTAAACAAAGAGGCAACACCTAAAATAAGCCCTATATTTGCTAAATTGCTTCCAACCACGTTACCCACAGCTACATCTGGATGCCCTAAAAATGTTGCAGTTACAGTGGTAAGTAGTTCTGGAAGTGATGTACCAAAAGAGACAATTGTCAGACCAATAACAATGGGAGAAACACCTATATGCCTTGCAAATTCAGAAGCCCCTTCTACGAACTTATCAGCTCCCCATGTAAGCCCTGCTATACCAATAATTAGAGCAGTCAAATAGAGGATCATTCAAATTCTCCTATGTGTATGAAACACTTTCCAATATGGTTGATATGGTTGAAAAATTGAAAAGATATTAGATATTAGATGAAAAATGCTTTTACATCCATTTAATTTTTACCAACATAGTTTATGCATTTTTTCATGGCCTTTTCTATGTTGTCAATTGAATTAAGACTTACCTTAAGTTTTATATAGAAAACACTGTTATCTGGAGTGAGGGCGATATGCATAACTCCCAAGTGTTCAAGGGCCTGTGCAAGAGACAAAATAACTTTAATATCTTCTGTTTTATTTTTATACATCAATATAAAGGACCTGTTATTTATCTTTAACTTTTTCTTGTGCAAAAGATTTATGTTAAATATTTTTGGCATCCTATAAGAAGGAATTACTTGTCTTATTATATGTACTTCATTCTCTATTTTTTCTTTTAAAAAAAATAGTACCTCTACTCTATCGTATCCAGTAGTAATCAAAGAAAAAGGATAATAAAGGATACTTTGTCTAGGCAACATAAACACAGAGGCAGATATCTTTTTAAAACCTTTTACATAAAAATTTCCTGTAAATCCTAAAGTCCCACCGAGCCATATGTATTCCTTATCCTCTGGATTTAGTCCTTTTTCTAAGGATTTTGAAACATCTTCTATAGCCTTAATATTCTTTTTATATCCAATATAATAGAGAACAACAATAACTATAGATAGACCCAAAAAAATAGGAAATTCCCAACTAGAAATCGCTATATTTAACATAAAAGTTCTTTTACAAATGCTTTTCCAATTTCTATCATCTTGTTCCTGGGTGTAACATAATCCCTATAAAAAGGTATTTCCACTTTTTTGATGCTTTTGAATTTATCAACTATATTTTCCACATCATTGTCAGATAATATGGAGTCCGTTATTCCCTTTTTATTGCATACCAGCAAATCTATTGAAATATCTATTTGTGCCAGCTCATTGATTATCTTTATTCCTTCCCTTAAGGAGAGTTCATCATAGTTAACCACCAATATCTTTTTACAGATCTCTGGGTTAGAAAATATATCTAAAATTTCTTTTGACCTTTTCTCCTGATTTTCAAGCTCTTTAAAAACCCTATCCTCTTCCTCACAACAGGCCACATCTTCACCAACACCTTGTTTTCCTTTGATGTGAACAAGTTGGGATCTCCTCTCTAAGATCTTTTTTCTGAACTTTTTTAGTTTCTCTATCCATAAGAGCGTTGTCTTGGGTAAAAAGAATATTTTCAGCATAAGGCCAGTAGGGGGCGTATCAATCACAATGTAATCTACCTGCGATTTCCAGGTATCTATAAGTTCTTCAAGTGCACAAAGCATTGCATATTCTTCCATTCCAGGAGAATGTTTTAGTACATCAAACATATTTTCAAGGTTGATCATTTGCAGATAATGATAGTTTTTTTTCATCTTTTGAGTTGACTCTTTGAGGAGCTTTTTCACATACAGATCCACATCAATTTCTTCTGCTATAAAGTTATCTGATATTTCTATTGGACCAGACTTGGCAGAAACCCCTAAAAAATCAAAAAGATTGTGGGCAGGATCAATAGAAGCAATAAAGACCTTGCTCAGACACTTTGAAAGATATACAGCAAGGCTTCCCGCAAGGGTAGTTTTGCCAACACCACCTTTTCCCAAAAAAAAGAAGAGTTTTTTCATTATCCAAAATCCAAAATATCAAACCAATCAGCAAAAATATCACCTAAGGCCTCTGAACGGCATATCATTATTCTTAGTTCCCGTTCCATAAAAGGGAGAAGTTTTATCCCAAGGTATGATGGGGGCGCAGGCATGCCTGTGAGTGCCCCCATCAATATCAGGGCAAAAACATTTTCCAGCTCCTTGAGTTCAGCCTCAATGGCACGGATGCTTATATCTCGAAATCCTTTTGAAAAAAGCAAGAAACTCTCTTTTATTTTTTTTAACATGATATCTTACACCTTATGTGCTTGGAGCTTTGTTTCAAGATTTTTTTCAGGTTTAAAATAGTCGTATATCAATAGAAGATTTAATGTCAACATGATCACAGCAATTGCTCCTAAAATAATAGCTTGAACAGGGTTCTTGGCATAGAATGTAGGCACGGCTATAATCAGATACCACACCATAGCAAGGGATACTGTTACCCAGAGAAATAAAGCAGGAATAAGCACATTTATTCCCTTTGACCTTTGAACCCTTATTACCCATGCTGCTCCAGTCATAAGTGCAATGGATGCTAGCATTTGATTTGCGCCACCAAATGCAGGCCATAACATGGTCCATGCCCCACTCCAGGCCAGACCAATGCCAATTAAGGCTGGGATCGCAGAAGCAACCCAGCGATTGGTAATAAAGTTAAAAAATCCTGGGAATTTTTCTTTAATGGGTTCAAAGATTTCTACAAATGTGTAACGGGCAAGACGATTTGTGGTATCCAATGTGGTCATGGCAAAAGAACCAACCCACATGGATGCCAGTATTACTAAAAAACTTTTGGGCAAATGGAGTACAGAATTGGCTACTTCTGCATATGATTTTGAGAAAATCCCAATAGGCCCTCCCACAGATTTTGCTATCCCAATATAATTTTTGGCAAAATCAGCAGCACTGCCAGTTAAAAGAGAAGCTTTTTCTGGAGGCACTACTGATAGTCCAAAAGTACTTATAGCAGCTATAACTATAGTTGATAAAAATCCCTCTGTAAGCATACCTCCATAGCCAATAAACAGGCCATCTTTTTCAGATGAGAGTTGTTTAGAAGTGGTCCCTGATGCCACAATTGCGTGAAAACCTGAAAGTGATCCGCATGCAACAATAAGTGGAATCACTGGCCAAAATGGAGTGGGTTTTCCTGCTATTATAGGGGCACTATACATAGTAATAGCAGGAATCTTCACAGGAGATAATGCAGCTACTAATGATATAGCCCCTATAATAAGCCCTCCTACCAGCAGCCATGCATTTAAATAATCCCTTGGCTGAAGGAGTACATGCACTGGAATTGAAGCAGCTACAATGATGTATATAAAGAAAACCACCATCCATGTCTGATAACTAGCAGGCAAAGGAAATTTGTCTCCCAAAATAATAGATATTATTAGCAATATAATTCCAATAATGGTAGCAAGTCTGAAATCCATTTTTACCTTATAGAGGAGGTAGCCAAGAAAAAGCGCAGACAAAATCTTGAAAATATAGGCAGTTGGAACACCTGGCTGTTTTACATAAAGTTTTCCAAGAACCGCAGCAAATGCTGCTACCACCAGGATCAAAACAAAGAAGATAAACCATGCAAACACATAACCTGTTCTTTTTCTGATTACCCTACCTGCAATCCATTGAATAGAATGTCCATCGTAGCGCACTGAAGACATGAGAGAAAGATAGTCATGGACTGCTCCGATAAAAATGTTTCCAAACCATACCCACAACAGTGCGGGCAACCATCCCCATGCAAGAGCAATAGCAGGCCCAACAATTGGGGCAGCTCCTGCAATTGAGGCAAAATGGTGTCCAAAGAGCACATACCTGTTGGCAGGAACAAAATCCACTCCATCATAAAGCCGCTTAGAAGGCACCTCAATATCTGATTCTCTCACCACCTCCTTTCTCAAATATCGGCCATAAGTATGGTATAAAATAAGATACAACAACACTCCACACACTATTAAAATAGTTGAATTCATACCACACCCCCTTCTTAAAAGATTATTAATAAATCCTCATAAAACTTACTCAATAATAACACATGAAATAATTTTTACCTACTTATCCTACCTAATAAAAACAAATCAGGATATCTTTGTTATACCACTACCTCTATATTACTTTCTTGATTATATTCATTCCTTGGTACAGCACCAAATATTTTTCTTTTATTTTCTATAATTCTTTAATTATTACTTCTTATTAAATATAACCTTTCCACAACTCAAAAAAGCCCTTTACATCCTTTTTTTCATCAATATGGTTTATCAAGGCACTACCAAACACCACTCCATCTATAAATTCATAAATATCTTCTATCTGTTTTGGAGATTTAATACCAAAACCTATTGCAATTGGTATTGAAAATATCTGACGTGCTTGTTTTATCTTGTCTATTAACTCATCTGGAAGTTTTTCACGCATTCCAGTTGTACCTAATACTGATACAAAATATACAAAACCAGAACATACATCTGCATATCTTTTCATTCTCTCATTTGATGTATTAAGCCCTACAAGGTATATAAGGTTTATGTCATGTGCCCTTAATATCTTTCTTATTTCATCACTTTCTTCCAATGGCAAATCTGCCACTATTATTCCAACAACTCCTGCATCTTTAGCATCTTCTGCAACCTTTTCCCAACCATATTTAAAAAAAGGATTGCAATATCCCATAAGAACTATCTTACTTTTAACTCTTCCTTTTAAATATTTCAATGTATCAAATATCCATGGAAGATTTACCCCATTTTCTAGTGCAATATTTGATGCCTTTTCCACAACAGGTCCATCAGCAACAGGATCTGAAAATGGGACACCTATCTCAATTATATCAGAAAATCTATCCATCTCCTCAATATATTTTACAAAACTTTCTTTATCAGGATATCCAGCAGGTAAAAAAGGCATCAAGGCCTTTTTTCCAGATTCTCTCTTTTTATAAAATACCTCTTCTAAAACATTCTGCATCTTTAATTGCCTCCTCCTTAAAGATATTTAAAAACAATCTCTAAATCCTTATCACCACGTCCTGAAAGATTTACCACAACATGGTAATCTGAAGAAAGTTTATGTTTTAACTTCATTGCATATGCAAGGGCATGTGAACTTTCCAGTGCTGGTATTATGCCTTCTTTTTTACATAAAAGTTTAAAAGCCTCCAATGCCTCTTTATCATTGATTGTCACATACTCTGCCCTTTTTGTTTCTTTAAGATATGCATGCTCTGGTCCTACACCAGGATAGTCAAGCCCTGGTGCTACTGAATGCGAGGGAAGTATCTGTCCATCTTCTGTTTGCAAAAGATAGGTCTTTGTACCATGCAAGATACCCTTTGTTCCTTTATTTAATGTTGCAGAATGATAACAATCAGGTGTGCCTTCTCCAGCAGCCTCAACACCTGTAAGTTTTACTTCTCTGTGTTCCAAAAATTCATAAAAAATTCCCATTGCATTGGAACCACCACCCACACATGCTATTATATGATCTGGTAGTTTGTTGTTCTTTTCCAGAAATTGAGCTTTCACCTCTTTGCCTATAACTGACTGAAAATCCCTCACCAAAGAAGGAAAAGGATGTGGCCCAACTACAGAACCCAAACAATAATGGGTATCCTTTTGATTAGTGATCCAATACCTTAATGCTGCATTTATCGCATCCTTTAATGTCTGTGTAGAAGAATACACAGGCCTAACTTCAGCCCCTAAAAGTTCCATTCTCTTTACATTTGGTGCCTGTCTCTCGACATCCTTTGCACCCATAAATACAATACATTCAAGACCAAGTAGTGCTGCAGCGGTTGCAGTGGCCACCCCATGTTGACCTGCACCAGTCTCAGCAACTAACCTCTTTTTCCCCATGTGTTTTGTAAGCAAGGCCTGACCAATTGTATTATTTATCTTATGGGCACCGGTGTGGGCCAAATCCTCCCTTTTAAGCCACAATTTAAAACCAAGCTCTTTAGAGAGATTTTCACAAAATGTAAGAGGGGTTGGCCTTCCCACATACTCTTTTAAAAGTCCATTAAACTCCTTTTGAAAATCATCTGATTGAACTATACCCTCATACGCCTCCTGTAATTCAATTAAAGGGGGCATAAGTAGCTCAGGCACAAATTGTCCTCCAAATTCTCCAAAATATGGTCTTTTCATGACAACTCCTTTATTTTATTATAAAATAACTCAATCTTTTTTAAATCTTTAATACCAGCTCTTACCTCTACACCAGAGTTGATATCAAGCCCTATAGGCTTTACATTTTTTAACATATTGTCAATATTGTCATAAGTTATTCCTCCAGCCAGAAACCAGTTAATATCATTAGATAATTCCTTTAACCACTCTATATTTTTTATAGACTTTCCATGCCCTCCTCCGCTTTTTCCAGAATCAATTAAAATGTATTTACATATATCTACATATATTTTTACCTGATTGAAAAAATCTATTTTATTCTGACAAGAATCTGGCCATAAAACCTTTATTGACCTATTTTTGCCTATTTTCTCAACATCTTTGATTGAGTAATCCCCATGTAGTTGGACTAGATCCAACTTTACCTCATTATAAATATCT